>NZ_CP054708.1:0-301469 GCF_003721175.2 Halarchaeum sp. CBA1220 | reverse complement strand
ATGCGTCCGTCTACCGGGCGGCCCGCCATGAACGTTGCCGAACTGACGGCAATACTTGCGACCCACAGCAGAGTGATACTCGCCCGCCACCCAGCGGTGATAATGGAACAGCGACGCGCCGGGCGTACGCCGTCACCAGTTCGCACCGCCGGTGGTGAGCGATGCCCCCGTCAGTCCTGATGCTCGGGTGGGGGTTCCCCCCGAACATCAGCGGCGGACTCGACACCTTCGTCGGCTCGCTCTTCTGGGAGTTCGACGACCGCGACGACGTGGACGTCGAACTCGTCCTCCCGGCGGAGTTCGCACCGGACGACGTCGCGGCCATCCACGGCATCCCGACCGGCGACGGGGACGTCATCGAGCGCATCGAACGCCTCTCCGAGGAGTTCGTTGAGCGCGCCGCCGACGCCGACGTCGTCCACACCCACGACTGGTTCGGCTACGACCCCGGCGTCGAGTCGCAGTCCACGCACGACGTCCAGTGGATGACGACGTTCCACTCGCTCACGCAGGACCGCAACCTCAACCCGCCGGACTACGAGGTGGAGACCGAACAGCGCATCGCCGACCGCGCCGACAGCCTCGTCGCCGTCAGCGACCTCACCGCCGGGCGCGTCAGCGAGTTCTACGGCCGCGACGCCGACGTCGTTCACAACGGCTTCCAGCGCGTCGAGCCGACCGGTCGCGACGTGAAGGACGAACTCGGCATCGACGGCCCGATGCTCTTCTTCGTCGGCCGACACACCCACCAGAAGGGCATCACGCACCTCCTCTACGCGATGTCGAAGCTCCGCCGGCCCGAGGTGACGCTCGTCCTCGGCGGCTCCGGCCACCTCACCGCCCAGCTCGAGCGCTTCGCGGAACTGCTCGGCGTCGACGACCAGGTGGAGTTCGTCGGCTACGTGCCCGACGCCGAACTCGCCGACTACTACGCGAGCGCGGACGCCTTCGTCTCCGCGTCGCTCGCCGAGCCCTTCGGCATGACCGTCGTCGAAGCCCTCTCCACGGGGACGCCCGTCGTCACCACCGAGTGTGGCGCCGCCGAAGTGCTCCCCGACGACTGCCTCGTCCTCGTCGACTCGCACTCCGACGCCATCGCGGACGGCATCGACGCCGCGCTCGCGATGGACGGCGTCCCCGACTTCGAGGAGCGCACGTGGACGGACGTCGCCGACGACTACGTCGCGCTCTACGAGTCGCTGCTCGCGTAGCGCCTCTCACTCGCTCTCGAGCGCGCGCACCGGCTCGTGGAGTTCCTCTCGCAGCACCTCGTCGGCCGCCGCCATGACGTCGCGAAACGACCGGTCGTCGTCCAGTATCGGCGCGGACACCTCCTCGGCGCGCTCCGCGCCGGCCCGCTCCGTGACCGTCTGGAACGCGAGGAGCGCGTCCAGGAGCGTCTCGAACTGCCTGTCGGAGACGAATATCCGCGCGCGGTGTATCGACCGGTGATACTCGTCGACCATCTCGTCGAACTCCCGCTCGTCCTCGCGGTCGTAGGCCGCGTACGTGCCGGACTCGGCGAGCGGGGCCAGCGTGGCGCGACACCGCGTGAACGACTCGTGTAGCTCCGTCAGCCGGTCGACCTTCTTCTCGATGAGGTACTCCGCCTGTCGCCGCTGGTTCTGATTCACCTCCTGCACCCTCGTGGTGTGTATCGTCACTCCTGCCGAGAGCGCGGCGCCAGCGAGGGTGCCGAGGACCGCGACTACCGCCGACGAAACCATGTACCGCACTCACTCGACGGCCACGACTTAACGGTGGGGGTGTCGTCCGTCGGGCTACTCGCGTGGCTCGCCGACGACGCGGACGTCGTGGGCGGGTTCGGGGTGGACGATGCGGAAGCCCGACGGCGTGGACTCGACGCCGACGACGCGCTCGCCGGGCCCGTGGCCGGTGTTCCGGCCGCCCATCGCGGCGTAGGGGTCGGCCTCGTCGTCCGCGCGGTCGTACGGCCCGGGGTCGCCCTCGGCGGGGTCGTAGGGGGTCTCGTCGTCCTCGTCGACGGGGTCGTAGGGGCTGTCCGGGAGCGTGCTCTCGTAGGGGCTGTCGATGGGCGAGCGCAGGTTCTCGATGGGGTCCTCGAAGTCCTCCGGCGGGAGGTAGATCTCCTCGCCCGAGGCGGAGTAGACGACGACGGCGGCGTCGCGCGTCCCCGCGATGGTGATCACCGTCCCGTCAGCGTCGACGGTCGCGTCGACGCTCACTCGCGGCGCGTCGGAATCGGACATACGTCCCTTTCGGCGAGCGACGCCATGGTGTTTCCGGTGGTTCGCACCGCAACCGACAAGCCCCCGCTCGCCGAACTGTCGTATGAGAATGGATCACGTCGGGCCGCCGCGCTTCGTTTCCGTCGGAGACACCGTCGAGTTGGCGCCGTGGGACCCGGACCCGGCGGCGTCGTATCGCTGGTCGCTCGAGCGCGCGCCCGCAGACGCGGCCGTCACGCTCACCGACCGCCCCGTTCAGCAGGTCGACGTGGAGACGCCCGGAACGTACGTCTTCGCGCTCGACGCGCCGAGCGGTACGCACCACCAGACCGTCCGCTGTTTCTCCGCGTCGGGCGAGCGCGGCACCCGAGCGCCACCCGGCGCGAGCGGCGGCGCGCGCGACGCGCCCGGTGACGGCGACGCGGGCTACCCGCACGCCGAGCGCGGGGACGCGCGCGGCCGGCCGCGCGTCAGGCTCGACGGCCACCGCGAGGGGGACGAGGTCGTCCTCACGGCGACGCCGCGCGCGCACCCGGAGAGCGCGGAGTCGGCCGCCGACCTCGACGTCGTCTTCGCCCTCGACGACCGGGACGCCCTCTCGGCGGACGCCACCACCGTCGAGGGGCGCGAGCTCCGCGTGCCGGTCTCCGAACTCGACGGCCGCGAGCGCGTCCACGCGGTCGCCGTCGGCGAGAGCGGGCACAGCGTCGCCGACGCCGTCGCCATCACGCGCGATGGGGACGCGGTGTCGGTCGAGCGCCGCTACGACGCGCCCGACTGGGCCGCCGACGCCGCCTACTACGAGGTGTACGTGCGGACGTTCGCGCCCGACGCCGCGCACGGCGAGACGCTCGACGCGATCACCGAGCGCCTCGACCACCTCGCGGACCTCGGCGTCGACGCCGTCTGGTTGACGCCCGTCCTCGCGAACGACGACGCGCCGCACGGCTACAACATCACGGACTTCTTCGCTATCGCGCCCGACCTCGGGGAGCGCGCGGACTACGAGCGCCTCGTCGAGGAGGCCCACGCCCGCGACATGAAGGTGCTCTTCGACCTCGTGTTGAACCACACAGGGCGCGAACACCCCTTCTTCCGCGACGCCTACGAGAACCCGGAGAGCCCCTACCGGGACTGGTACGACTGGCAGGAGTCCGGCGAGCCCGAGACGTACTTCGACTGGGAGCTCATCGCGAACCTCGACTACGGCACGCTCGACGTCCGGCGCCACCTCCTCGACGCCGTGGACGAGTGGGCGCCGCTCGTCGACGGCTTCCGCTGCGACATGGCGTGGGCGGTCCCGGACGGCTTCTGGCGCGAGGTCCGAGCGCGCGTGAAGGACCACGACTCGGAGTTCCTCCTCCTCGACGAGACGATCCCCTACATCCCGAACTTCCACGAGGGCATGTTCGACGTCCACTTCGACTCGACGACGTACGCCTCCCTCCGGAGCGTCGGGCGCGGCGACGCGCCCGCCCCGGCGGTCCTCGACGCCGTCGAGTCGCGTCGCGAGAGCGGGTTCCCCGACCACGCGCGCTTCCTCCTCTACATGGAGAACCACGACGAGACGCGCTATCGCGTCGAATGCGGCCGCCCCGCGTCGCTCGCCGCCGCCGGCGTCCTCTGCACGCTCCCGGGCGCGCCGCTCGTCTACGCCGGCCAGGAGCTCGGCCAGCTCGGGCGACGCGACGCCGTCGTCTGGGACCCCGAGCACACCGACGACGCGCTCCTCGCGCACTACCGGCGACTGCTCGGGATGCGCCGCGAGATGCCGGCGCTCGCCGCCGGCGGCGACCTCCGCCGCCTCGACTACGAGGTGGTCGAGGGCGACGACGAGCGCGTCGTCGCGTACGGCCGCGTCGCCCCGGACGCGACGGCCAGCGGCTCCGATGGCGACCCGCGCGACGCCGACGCCGCCGTCGTCCTCTGCAACTTCGCCGAGGGGAGCGCGACCGTCTCGCTCGACGTCGACGCCGCGGCCGTGGACGCCGTGACGGGCGACGCGCTCGGCGGCGACGCCGTCACCGTCGACGACGTCGTCGTCCTCCCGACGACCCCCGACGCGCTCGCAGCGCGCGCCGCGCCGCCCGGCGAACGACTATAACGGCCGCGCGCCCTCGTAGGAGCATGCGGCTCACCACGGCGCTGAACGACTACAAGCGCCAGCGCGGCGAGCGGTTCCCCGAGGAGACGCGGACGACGCGCGGCACCTTCGCCGGCGACGGGGGACGGCTCGTCCACGTCTCCGAGAGCGGGGCGCTCCGCGACCACAGCGCGCCCCTCTGCGGTCTGCACGGCATCGACCGCTCCCGCCTCGGCATCGAGACCGACGCGGGCGTCGACTGGTTCGACGGCCTCGACACCCTCGACCAGCACTACTACCGGGGGACGACGCTCGTCGAGACGGAGTTCGACGCGGGCGCGTTCACCGTCCACCAGTACGACCTCACGCTCGGGCGCTCGCACGTCACGCACGTCGAGGTCCGGGGGCGCGTCCCGCCGGACGCCCGCCTCGTCGCCTTCCTGACCGCCGCGCCCGAGGGACAGGAGAACGTCGGCGCGCTCGTCCACGAGTCGGCAGGTCCGGACGAGACGCGCGCGCTCGAGGTCTATCACCGCCGCGAGCACGACTACGTCGCGGCCTCCACCGGCCTCGACCGCATCGAGGGCCAGCGCCCCGAGTCGTTCGCCGAGGACGTCGACGCCGACGCCGTGTCGTTCCCCCGCGCCGGCGGTGGCGGCGAGTCGCGACTCACCGGCGACTTCCTCCTCAGCGCCCCGCTCGAGGCGGGCGAGCGCGGCGTGCGCACGACGCTCGTCACGCGACTCGCCGCCCACGGCGAGACCGGCCGGGAGGCGGCGCTCGCTGACGTTCGCGCGCGGGCGACCGGGCAGGCGAGCGCCGACGACGTCCGCGCGACGGCGCGCGGCAGACACGCGGTCGACGTCCCCGAGGGGACGCCGCTCCCCGGGCAGGTCCGGACGGACCTCCGGACGCTCGCGTTCCTGCGCGGGGAGGCGGGCGGGCGCGTCGCCGCCCCCGAGTTCGACCCGTTCTACGCCAACTCCGGCGGGTACGGCTACGTCTGGTTCCGCGACGACGCGAGCGCCGCGCGTCGCCTCCTCGACGCCGGCGACCGCCTCGGCCTCGACGTCCACGCGGACCTCCTCGCGGCGGCCGAGTGCTTCTGCGACGCGCAGCTCGCCGACGGCACGTGGCCCCACCGCGTCTGGGCGAGCGACGGAACGGTCGCGCCCGGGTGGGCGAACGCCCGCGTCGAGGGCCGCCCCGACGGCGACGACTATCAGGCCGACCAGACGGCGGCCGCGACCGCGTTCCTCGCGAGCCTCCTCGCCGCCCGCGAGGAGCGCCTCCCGCCGGGGCTCGCCACCTCGATCCGCGAAGCCGTGCGCGACGGCGTCGCCGCGCTCGACGCGAGCATCGCCGCGAACGGCCTGCCGGCGCGCTGTCAGAACTGCTGGGAGGACGCCGCCGGCCAGTTCGCGCACACCACCGCGACCTACCTCGACGCGTACGTCGCCGTCGCGGGCGCGCCGCTCGACGCGGCGACGACCGCCGACGCCGCCGCGAGCGCCGACGACCTCGTGCACGCGCTCGACGCGCTCTGGCTCCCCGGCGAGGGGCGCTACGCGATGCGCCTCGACCACGGGAAACCCGACGACCGGGCGGACGCCGCCAGCCTCCGACTCGTCGGCGCGTTCGCGGCGTACGCCGAGCACACTGAGGGGTCGCTCTCCGAGACGCACCTCGAGCGCCTCCGCGCGCACGTCGAGTCGACGCTCGACGCGCTCCACCGCGACCCAGCGCGCGGCGACGTCGCGGGGCTGGCGCGCTACACGGGCGACGCGTGGCGCGCCGACGGGCAGGCCGAGCCGAAGGTCTGGTCGCTGACGACGGCGCTCGGCGCGACGGCGTGCGCGCGCCTCGACGCGCTCCTCGCGGCGCACGGCCGCGACGGTGGGCGGTTCCGCGAGCGCGCTCGCGCCTACTACGAGTTGCTCGGTGACGACGGCCCGTTCACCACCGGGACCGGGCTGCTCGCCGAGCAGGCGTTCGACGACGGCACGCTCGACGGCGCGACGCCGCTCGGCTGGTCGCACGCCGTCCGCCTGCACGCGACCGCGCTCCTCGCCGACCGCGGCGCGCTCCCGGACGCGTCGACGGCGACGCCGCCGGAGCGCCCGCGCTGGACGACCGGCGAGAAGTACGGCGTCTGCACCGCCGCCGACGGCGACACCGCCGACCCCTCGAAGGTGTGGTTCACGCTCACGCGCGGCGCGCTCTCGGAGGTGCGCTTCCCCCGCGTGGACGTCGCGAACGTCCGCACGCTCGACTTCCTCGTGCGCTGTCCCGCCGACGGACACACCGTCCGCACGCACGCCGAGCGCGGCGACCCGGACGACGGCGTTCGCCGCCGCGTCGAACCGGTCGGCGACGACGCGCTCCGCTACCGACACGTGATCGCCGAGACGGGCGTCGGCGACGACTACGAGTGGACGCTCACCGCCGAGTACGCCACCGACCCCGGCGGGGACGCGCTCCTCGCGGACGTCGACTTCGAGGCGGCGGACGGCCGCACCTACGAGGTGTACGCCGTCGGCGACGTCACGCTCGCGAACGCGGACGCGCCCGGACGCGCCTACGTGGCGGGCGAGGCGGGCGCCCACGACCTCCTCGCGCGCGAGCCCACCGGCGACCCCGACGGCGAACACGACCCCCGGCTCGTGGACGCGGACGGCACGCGTCACGCCGTCGCGGTGGCACTGCGCGCGAGCGACGGCTTCGACTGGGCGAGCGTCGCGGCCGCGGGCGGATCGCGACTCGACGCGCTCTTCGCCGGCGACGCGCTCCCGGAGGCGCGGCCGTCGCTCACCGACGAGAGCGCCGTGCTGGTCGGTCGCCTCGGCATCGGCGAGGGCGTGTCGCGGACGCTCGCGCTCGGCTTCGCGCGGCGCGGGGACACCGCGAGCGCGCTCGACGAGGCGGGCCGCGCGCTCGAACGCGGCTACGACGCCGTCCGGGACGCCTACGTCGAGACGTGGCGCACGGCGCTCGCGGACGTCTCGACGCCCGACGAGGTGCGCGACGACCCCGAGTTGGCCGCGCAGTACCGGACGGCGGTCGCGTCCCTGCTCGCCGTCGAGGACAAGACGTATCGCGGCGCGGCCGTCGCCTCGCCCTCCGTCCCGTGGGGGGAGGCCGTGACCGTCGAGTCCGCCGCCGGCGACGGCTACAACTTCGTCTGGGCGCGCGACCTCTATCAGGTGTTCAGCGTCTTCCTCGCCGCCGGCGACACCGAGACGGCGGCGCGCCACCTCACGTACGTCTACGAGCACCAGCAGGACGAGACGGGCTTCGTCCCGCAGAACACCTACGTGAACGGCGTGACGCGCTGGGGCGGCGAGCAACTCGACAACGTCGCGCTCCCGCAGGTGATGGCCTACCAGCTCTGGGCGGCCGGCGTCGGCTTCGAGGACGTCGCGTACGGCTACGAGCACGTCCGGCGCTCGGCGGACTACGTCGCGCGCAACGGCCCGTCGAGCCAGCAGGAGCGCTGGGAGGAGGAGGCGGGCTACTCGCCCTCGACCATCGCCGCCGAGATCGCGGGCCTCGTCTGCGCGGGGACGCTCGCCGACGAGACCGGGCGGGTCGGGGACGCGCTCCCGTGGCTCGCGCTCGCGGACGAGTGGGCGGGCCGCGTCGAGGAGTGGACCGCCACCGACGACGGCACCGGGCGCCACCGGAGCACGCCCTACTACGTCCGCGTGACGCGCGACGGGAACCCGGACGCCGGCCACGCACGCCGCCTCGCGAACGCCGGTCCGACGCTCGACGAGCGCGACGTCCTCGACGCGGGCTTCCTCGAACTCGTCCGCCTCGGCATCAAGCCCGCCGACGACCCCGTGATTCGGAACTCGCTCCGCGAGGTTGACGCGACCATCCGCGTGGACGTCGGGGAGGCCGCCGCGTTCTACCGCTACAACGGCGACGGCTACGGCGAGCGCGCCACCGGCGAGAAGGGCGGGCCGTGGACGCCGGGGTCGAACGGAACGGGGCGCCTCTGGCCGCTCCTCACCGGCGAGCGCGGCGAGTACGAGCTCCGCGCGGGCGGTCCCGACGCGGCGCGGCCGTGGCTCCGAACGATGGCGGCGTTCGCGAACACGGGGCAGATGCTCCCCGAGCAGGTCTGGGACCGCCGCCACCCGACGAAGTACGGCTGGGAGTTCGGCGAGGGCACCGGCTCGGCCACCCCGCTCTCGTGGAGCATGGCGCAGTACGCCCGCCTCGCGCTCGGCATCGACGCCGGCGAACCCGTCGAGACCCCGGCGGTCGTCGCCGAGCGCTATCACGGCGGCCGACACACCGACCCGGACGCCCGCCCCACGCTCGACGTCTCCCTCGACGCTGACGGCGACGCGCTGCGCGTCACGGGCGAGACCGACGGCGTCCTCGTCGCCGCGAAAGCCGGCGGCGAGACGGCCGTGGCGAGGCCCGACGGCGGCGCGTTCGCGTTGTCGCTCGACACCGCCGCGAGCGACGTCGTCGTCGCCGCCGCCGAGACGCCCGAGCTCTCCACCGCGCGCACGAGCGTCCGACGCCTCACGCGCTAGCGACGCGCGAGGTCGAACGGCGAGTAGACTTTTGCGTCCGGACGCCCTTCGCGTGGGTATGTCCTACACTTCGTCGCGTGACGACGCGGCCTACGAGCGCTTCGAGCTGTCCGTCGCCGGGCTGGAGGCGGCGGAGGAGAGTCGCGTCGCGCAGCGCGTCGAGCGCGCGCCGGGCGTCCGCGAGGTCCGCCCGGACGCGGCGGCCGGCGTCGTCACGCTCGTCGCCGAAGGCGAGGTGGCGGTCGGCGACGCGGAGTGGATTCTGGAGACGGCGGGCTACCCCGTCGAGTAACCCCCGAGTTCTCGACTCACCGGGCCGGTCCGTGCGAACGCGAGCGCACGGTTAGCGGCGAGTACGCCGCCCGTCACAACGCTTATACTGACACGCCACTTTCCGTCGAGCACCCGCTGACTGAACATTCAGTCATTGACCCATGTACGACAGACCGCACCCGACAGCACGCACCGCCCGCCCCGAGGTGCATCGCCAGTGAGCTATCTCGACGTCGACCGGCGCATCCTCGCGCTCGCGTTCGCGCGGATGGTGGACTCGCTGGGCAACTCCTTCCTCATCGTCGTCCTCCCGCTCTACATCACGAGCGGCGTCGTCACCGGCGGCACCTTCGGGCTCTCCGCGACGCTCATCACCGGCCTCATCCTCTCCGCGTTCGGCTTCTTCAACAGCGGCATCCAGCCGTTCGCCGGGAACCTCTCCGACCGCACCGGCAGGCGGCGGCTATTCGTCATCGCCGGCCTCCTCACGCTCACCGTCGCGAACTTCGTCTACACGCTCGTCGACAGCTACGGCGCCGTCCTCCTCGTCCGCATCACGCAGGGCGTCGGCGTCGCGCTCACCGTCCCCGCCACCATCGCGCTCGTCAACGAGCTCTCGCGCGAGAGCGCGCGCGGCGAAGCCATGGGCGTCTTCAACACCTTCCGCATGATCGGCTTCGGCCTCGGCCCCGTCGTCGCCGGCGGCGTCGTCGCCGGCGGCCCCTACCTCGGCGGGACGATAACCGGCTTCGAGGCCGCCTTCTACGTCGCCACCCTCAGCGCGCTCCTCGGCGCGCTCTGCGTCTACCTCCTCGTCGAGGACCCCGAACAGGAGGAGGCCGACGCCGGTGAGGACATCAGCATCGCCGTCCTCGACCGCGTCCGCGACGACAAGCTCCTCGACCCCGTGTTCACGCTCGGCGTCGCCTCGCTCTTCATGGTCATCGGCATCGCCCTCCTCGAACCGCTCGAACACCACATCAACACCACGCTCGGGCAGAACGCGACCATGTTCGGCATCGAGTTCTCCGCGTTCGTCCTCGCGCAGGTCCTCCTGCAGGCCCCCATCGGGTCGTGGAGCGACGAGTACGGCCGCAAGCCGTTCATCCTCGCCGGGATGCTCGTCCTCGTCCCCGCGACGCTCGCGCAGGGCCTCGTCACCACGCCCGCCGGCATGATCGTCGCGCGCTTCGTGCAGGGCGCCGCCGGCGCCGCCGTCTTCGCGCCCGCGATGGCGCTCGCCGGCGACCTCGCGACGGGCCGCAGCTCCGGAACGACGCTCTCCGTCCTCACGATGGCGTTCGGCCTCGGCACCGCCATCGGCCCGCTCTCCGCCGGACTCCTCGCCGGCATCACCCTCCCGTTCGGCACGGCCTACGCGACGCCGTTCGTCTTCGGCGCCGTCCTCGCCTTCCTCGGCTTCTGCCTCGTCTACTCGCAGGTCGACGAGACCGTCGACACCGGCGGCGCCGAACCCGTCGAACCGGGCGCGGCCGCCGCCGACTAACGCACACCCACAAGTACCCGCGCCGCCAACGGACGCGTCGTGCTCGCGCGACTCTCCTCGCGGACCCTCCTCGCGCTCGGCGCCGCGGTCGCCGCCGTCGCCACCGCCGGAAGCCTCACGTACAGCCTCGGCCTCGGTTTCGCGCCCTGCGAACTCTGCTGGTACCAGCGCGTCCTCATGTACCCGCTCGTCGGCGTCCTCGCGTACGCGTGGTACACGCGCGACACCGGCGTCTACCGCCTCGTCCTCCCCTTTTCGGTCGCTGGTGGTGCGCTCGCCGCCTACCAGTCGTACCTCCAAGTCGTCGCGGGCGGCACCTGCGCGCTCGGGGGCTGTGCGACCGTCTACGTCCGCCCCGTCACCATCCCGAACCAGTCGCTCCTCGCGTTCTGCCTCCTCACCGGGCTGATGGCCGTCCTCCTCGTCCGTGCGCGCCGACCGTGAGGAGGGGTTTTCTGCGGACACGGCGGGGTGGGAGCTGCGGACGCGGTGGTGTCTCAGTCGGCCTGTACCGTCGCGAGCGTCGCGTTGAAGAGCGCGAACCCGACCGTGACGACGACGTACGTATAGAGGCCGCGTTCCGTCAACTCGAAGACGCTCGCGCTCCCGATGATGGCGACGACGGCGGCAACGAGACCGACGACGCCCACGACCGCTGCGCCGGGTGGGAGACCGCGAAAGCGGGTCGTCGGGTTCTCGAAGCGCGTGACGAAGTAGCCGGCCGCGAAGTAGAGCAGGCCGACGGCGACGCTCAGTGCCGGGGTCGCGAACCAGTAGTGGACGACGACGCCGACGAGGACGGCGGCGGCGACGCCGACGACCGGGGGCGAACGATGGAGGGCGGGCACGGCAGGTCCGTTTTCGGGCGACCGTGATAGACCTAGGGTCGGCGCGGTACTCGTGTGGCCACAACGCCCTTCTCCGCTCCTCCCCGCTACCCTGTATGAGTAGATTCGTCGTCGCGCTCGGCGGGAACACGCTCCTGCGCTCCGGCGACGGCACCGTCGCCGAGCAGCGCGCGCGGGTCCGCGAGACGCGCGACGCGCTCGTGGTCCTCCACGAGCGCGGCCACGACATCGTCCTCACGCACGGCAACGGCCCGCAGGTCGGGAACCGACTGCTCGCCGAGGAGCAGTCCGACGGCGAGGCCGAACCGCTCGACGTCCTCGTCGCCGAGACGCAGGCCCAAGTCGGCTACCTCCTCCAGAACGGGTTCGGGGACGCGTTCGGCGGCCCGCCCGCGCCCGTCGTCACGCGCGTCCGCGTCGCCCCCAACGACCCCGCCTTCGACGACCCGACGAAGCCCGTCGGCCCCTACTACTCCGCGGCCGACGCCGCCGAGAAGCCCTTCGCGACGACCGAGGTCCACCGCGAGAGCGACGGGACGGCCTACCGCCGGGTCGTCGCCTCCCCGGAACCCGAGGCCGTCCTCGAAGCCGACCGGATCGCCGCGCTCGTCGCCGACGACTCGGGGCCCGTCGTCTGCGGCGGTGGCGGCGGTGTGCCCGTCGTCCCCGACGGCGACGGCGGCCACGAGGGCGTTCCGGCCGTCGTCGACAAGGACTACACGACCCGCCTCGTCGCGGACGCCGTCGACGCCGACGCCGTCGTGATGCTCACGGACGTCGACGCCGTCTACCGGGACTTCGGGACGCCCGAGCAGGAGCCGATACGGGAGGCGACGCCCGCCGACCTGCGCGCGCTGCTCGACGACGGCGAGTTCGCCGCCGGGAGCATGACGCCGAAGGTCACCGCGTGCGCGCGCTTCGTGGACGAGGCCGGCGGGCGCGCCATCGTCACCTCGCCCGAGAAACTCGATGCGGCGCTCGACGGTGAGGCGGGGACGACCGTGACGGCCGACTAACGCTACCCGCGCCCCGCGTCTTCCGACTCCGTCGCCGGCCGCCGTTCCGAGACCGCCCTAGCGCGTGTTCTCGTACGCCTCGTGCCAGCTCCCGAACTGCCCGGTGAGCGCGCCGAGACTGCTCCCGACGTGGAGTATCCGGTAGTCGCGTTCGACCTTGTCGACGACGTCGTCCATCCCGAACGTGAGGCCGCCGAGGGTGACGTCGTGCTCGCGCGCGGCCGCCTCGACGGTGTCGACGGCGTCCTCGACCTCAGGGTGGTCGCGCTCGCCGGGATGGCCGAGCGCGATGGAGAGGTCGTTCGGGCCGAGGAACGCGAAGCCGAGCTCGGGGACGGAGAGGATTTCCTCGACGTTCTCGACGGCGGCCTCGGTCTCGATGGTGACGCCGACGAGCACTTCCTCGTCCTCCGTCTCGGTGTAGTCCGACGCCTGCCCGTAGCGCGCGGCGCGCGGGCCGGCGAGGCCGCGCTCGCCCGGTCCGCCGTCGTACTCGAAGTGCGCGGCTTCGAGCACGGTACGGACCTCGTCGGCGTTTGAGACGCGGGAGACGAAGAGGTTGCGCACGCCCGCGTCGAGGGCCTTGCGGACCATCGCGGGGTTCGCCTCCGGGATGCGCACGAGCAACTCGGTGTCGGTGAGTTCGGCGGCGCGCAGGAGCTCCTCGAGGGCGTCGCCGTCCCACGGGCTCGGCCCGCCGTGTTCGAGGTCCATCCAGACGAAGTCGAAGCCGAACTCGCCCAACAGCTCGACGACCTCGGGGCTGTACGTGTTGTCGAGGACGCCGAACGCGGGGTCGTCGCTCTCGACGGTCGCTCGCAGGGAGTTGTGTCGCGGGTTCACGCCGGAAATGTCGTCCGCCGACGGTAAAAGTCGCGGGGCCGGCCCCGACGGGCGCCGTCGCTACGCGGCGTGAAGAGAGAGGGAGAGAGAAAGACGCGCTATTCGATGTGGCCTTCGCGGCGCAGCTGCTCGGCGGCGTCGTCGTCGTAGCGCCACTCGACGTTCGCCTTCTCGTCCTGCCAGTCCCACGGTTCGGCGATGACGACGTCGCCCTCCGAAATCCACGTGCGGAACTTCATGCGACCCGGGATGCGGCCCATGCGTTCTTTGCCGTCGGCACAGCGGAGTCGGACGCGGCTGCCACCGAGCATGTTGGTGACGACCGCGAAGACCTGATCGTCGTCGGGCATACGGAGGTTCCGTCGGCCCTGATTCTCGCTCATACAGCAATTACGCCCGCGCCACGGTTAAACGGTTCCCTTCACGCGTGGTACCAATGAGCGGAGTGTGGGCGTCGCGTGTTTCGGCTCGCTCGACCAGAAACGAACAGTACCGGACATAAACAGTTATACACGGACGGGAACACCTCCCGATAGAGACCACCGACCAGCAATGTTACCGGAAGCGCGAAAGCGGAAGATCGTGGAGTTAGTGTCGGCGCACGACGGTCGGTCCGTCGCGGAGCTCGCCGAGGAGCTCGACTACTCGAAGGCGACGATCCGTCGCGACCTCCGGGAGCTCGAGGACGACGGGCTCATCGAGCGCAGTCACGGCGGCGCCCTCCCGGCGTCGTCGGTCGGACACGAGCGGACGTACGGCGAGCGCGAGGTCCAGAACCTCGACGCGAAGCGGGCGATAGCCGCGCGCGCCGTCGAGGAGCTGGCGGACGCCGAAGTCGTCTTCTTCGACGCGGGCACGACGACGATGGAGGTCGCGAAGCGCGCGCCGACGGACGGCTCGCTGCTCGCGGTGACGAACTCCCCGCGCCTCGCCGTCGAGCTCGAGGGCGACGCGAACGAGGTGAAGCTGACGGGCGGGACGCTCCGCCGGCGCACGCGCGCGCTCGTCGGCCCCACCGCCGAGTCGTTCATGGAGCGGACGAACTTCGACCTGCTCTTCCTCGGGACGAACGCCGTCGACGTCGACGCCGGACTGACGACGCCGAACGAGGACGAGGCCCGGATGAAGGAGCTGATGGTGGAGAAGGCGACGCGCGTCGTCCTCGTCTGTGACGCCTCGAAGGTCGGCAAGCGGAGCTTCGTCCAGTTCGCCGACCTCGAGGACGTCGACCACGTCGTCACGGACGACTCGCTCCCCGCCGACCTCCGCGAGGCGTTCGAGTCGGCGGGCACGCGCGTCACCGACGACGCGGGGGTGTCCTCGTGATTCTGACGGTCACGCCCAACCCCGCGCTCGACTACACCGTCGAGCTCGACGACCCGCTCGACGTCGACACCGTCGTCCGGACGGACGGCGCGACGGTCGACGCCGGCGGGAAGGGAATCAACGTCTCGCAGTACCTGCGGGCGCTGGACACCGAGACGGCCGCGACGGGCTTCCTCGGCGACCCGTTCGGCCGGGTGCTGGAGGAGCAACTCGCACGCGAGGGCCTCGACGCGGCGTTTGTCTCCGTCGACGAGTCCACGCGGCTCAACCAGACGATCCTTGCGCCGGAGGGCGAGTACAAGGTGAACCAGGCCGGCCCCACGGTGTCGGCCGGCGCCGTCGAGGACCTCCGCTCGCACGTCGCGTCGGTGGCGCCGCCGACGCTCGTCGTCGGCGGGAGCCTCCCGCCGGGAATGACGGCGGCCGACGTGGACGCGCTCGCGGGCGACGGGGACTGGGACACGGTCGTAGACGTCGGCGGGGAGACGCTCGCCGAACTCGAGGAGGAATACGCGCTCTGCAAGCCGAACGACGAGGAACTCGCGGCGGCGACGGGAATGCCGACGGGAACCGTCGAGGAGTGCATCGCGGCCGCCGAGGAGCTGCGCGCGATGGGCTTCGAACGCGTCGTCGCGTCGCTCGGCGCCGAGGGCGCGATTCTCGTCTCCGAGGACGGTGCGCTCCACGCGGCGGCGGTCGATGCGGCCGTCGTCGATACGGTCGGTGCGGGCGACTCCCTGCTCTCGGGCGTGCTCGCGGCGTACGACGACGGCGCGGACGACGCGACGGCGCTCGCGACGGGCGTCGCGGTGGCCTCGCGCGTCGTCGGGGTCCCGGGGACGAGCGTCCCCGACCTCTCCGCCGTCCCCGAGATTCGCGACGCCGTCCGTCTCACTCGCCACTGACGGCCCGTTCGCCGGGCAGAATCGGTCAGGAGGGCGCACATCCGAACAGTTTTAATCACCCTCGGGCAACTATCGTGATAGACCATGTCGTCTGACCCGGAAGGGGCGTATCGGTCCTACCTGAACTCGATAAAGGAGGACCTGATGACCGGCGTATCGCACATGATCCCGTTCGTCACCATCGGCGGTATCTTCCTCGCGCTCGGCTACGCGTCCGCGACGGCCTTCGGTGACGTCACGAACGTCTTCGAGGCGACGGGCACCCTCGGCTGGTTCTTCGCGCAGGTCGGGAACCTCGGCCTCACCATCATGGTTCCCATCCTCGGCGCGTACATCTCGTACGCCATCGCCGACAGACCCGGCCTCGCCCCCGGTTTCGTCCTCTCCTACCTCATCCAGCAGGGGAGCGTCCTGCAGGAGGCCGGGAAGATAATCGGCGTACAGGGCGGCGCGGCGGGCGCCGGCTACCTCGGCGCGCTCGTCGCCGGCCTCATCACCGGCTACGTCGCACGCTGGTTCAAGCAGCGCAACGTCCCGGGCTTCGTCGAGCCGATGATGCCCGTGCTCATCATCCCCGTCGCGACGACCCTCGTCCTCCTGCCGGTGATGCTCTTCGTCGTCGGCGTCCCCGTCTCCATCGCGAACGCCGCGCTCACGGAGTGGCTCCGCGGGATGCAGGGCGGCCAGGCGCTCCTCGTCGGCGCCATCCTCGGCGCGATGATGGCCTTCGACATGGGCGGCCCCGTCAACAAGGTCGCGTACGTCTTCGCGACCGGCCTCATCAGCGAGCAGATCTACGGCCCGATGGCCGCCGTGATGATCGCCGGCATGACGCCGCCGCTCGGCATGGCGCTCTCGAACCTCATCGCGCCCGAGAAGTACGAGGCCTCCATGTACGAGAACGCGAAGAGCGCCATCCCGCTGGGCTTCTCCTTCATCACGGAGGGCGCGATTCCCTACGGCGCGGCCGACCCCGCGCGCGTCATCCCCGGCATCGTCGCCGGCTCCGCCGTCGCTGGCGCCGCCGCGATGGGCCTCGGCGTGACGATGCCCGCCCCGCACGGCGGCATCTTCGTCGCCATCCTCTCGAACAAGCCCGGGACGTTCCTCCTGTGCATCCTGCTCGGGACGGTCGTCACCGCCGCCATCGAGCACGTCATCAAACCCGACTACGACGAACGCGTCGGAAACGTCTAATCACCGATTCGAGGCGGAACCCTTACCGTCCGCGCAAACCCAATCACAAACGATGAACGAGTCTGACCTCGAAGAGCTGATCAACGTCCAGCTGATCTCGCTCGAAGAACCGCCCGCCGAGAAGGAGGCCGTCATCGAACACCTCCTCGATCTCGCCGTCGAGGCCGGACGCGTCTCGGACCGCGAGCAAGCGCTCGCCGACCTCCTCGAGCGCGAGGAGGAGTCCACGACCGGCGTCGGCATGGGCATCGGCATCCCGCACGCGAAGACGACCGGCGTCGAGGAGCCGACGCTCGCGTTCGCGCGCTCCTCGGCGGGCGTCGACTTCGGCGCGATGGACGACGAGCCCGCGACGCTCTTCTTCATGATTCTCGTCCCCGAGGCGTCGAGCGACGACCACCTCCAGATTCTCAGCAGCCTCTCGCGCTCTCTCGTCCACGAGGAGACGCGCGAGAAGCTCCACGAGGCCGACTCCGCCGAGGCCGTCCAGCGCATCGTCATCGAGGAGGTGGCCTGAATGCCCGAGCGCCGCGTCACCGTCGTCCCCGAGGAGGGCCTGCACGCCCGGCCCGCCTCCGTCTTCGTCGAGACGGCGAACGAGTACGACGCCGAGGTGCTGGTCGGCCCCGAGGACGCCGCGGACGACGACCTCGTGCCCGCGTCCTCGATGCTCGCCGTCACCGGACTCGGCGCGGCGGGCGGTGACACGCTCCGCCTCGTCGCGGAGGGCGAGGACGCCGAGGCCGCGCTCGACGCGCTCGAGGACGTGCTGACGACACCGGAGGACGAGCTGGAGGGATGAGCGAGCGACGACTCCCCGGCATCGACGTCACGCCCCTCTCCGGCGTCGGCACCGTCGTCTGGTACCGGCCGGACGCCGACCTCTCGGAGCCGCCCGCGCCCGAGGACGTGGACGCCGAGGCCGAACGCGAGGCGTTCGAACTCGCCGTCGCGGAGGCCGAGGCCGAACTCGAGGCCGAGCGCGAGCGCACGGCCGAGCGCGTCGGCGAGGACGAGGCGGCGGTGTTCGACGCTCACGTCCAGTTCCTCAACGACCCGCAGATCGCCTCCGGCGTCGAGGAGCGCATCACGGACGGTCTCCCGGCCGCGCACGCGGTCCGGGAGACGTTCGACGAGTTCGTCGAGCAGTTCTCCGGGATGGAGGGGAAGATGGCCGAGCGCGCCGACGACCTCCGCGACGTCCGCGACCGGCTCCTCCGGTTGCTGACGGACGGCGAGCGCGTCGACCTCGCGTCGCTCCCC
Source organism: Halarchaeum sp. CBA1220 (assembly GCF_003721175.2). GTDB lineage: Archaea > Halobacteriota > Halobacteria > Halobacteriales > Halobacteriaceae > Halarchaeum > Halarchaeum grantii. Next base: position 283,448 of record NZ_CP054708.1, on the reverse strand, counting down.
GAGGGCTCCGTGGTGCTCGCCGAGCGCCTCACGCCCTCCGATACGGCACAGCTCGACCCCGAGCGCGTCGCCGGGTTCGCCACCGTCACCGGCGGGCGCACCTCGCACGCGGCCATCTTCGCGCGCTCGCTCGCCATCCCCGCCGTCGTCGGCGTCGGCGAGGACCTCGAGTCGGTCGCGGACGGCGAGACGGTCGTCGTCGACGGACGGTCGGGTGACGTCGTCCTCGACCCCGACGAAGCCACCGTCGAGGCCGCGCGCGGCGGCGCGGCGGACGACGTCGTCGAGGAAGCGGTGACGACCGCCGACGGCACCGACGTGGAGGTCGCGGCGAACGTCGGGACGCCGCAGGAACTCGCGCCCGCGGCCGAGCGCGGCGCGGACGGCGTCGGGCTCTTTCGCACGGAGTTCCTCTTCATCGAGCGCGACGACGCGCCCGACGAGGACGAGCAGTACGCGGCCTACCGGGACGCCATCGAGACGTTCCCGGACGGGCGCGTCGTCGTCCGCACGCTCGACGTCGGCGGCGACAAGCCCGTGCCGTACCTCGACCTCCCCGAGGAGGAGAACCCCTTCCTCGGCGAGCGCGGGATTCGGCGCTCGCTCGGCCCCGACAGCGACCTCTTCGAGACGCAGCTGCGCGCGCTCCTGCGCGCCGACGCCGACACGGACGTCGGGAGCCTCGCGGTGATGCTCCCGCTCGTCACCACCGTCGAGGAGGTCGAGGCGGCGCGCGGCGTCCTCGAAGGCGTCGTCGCCGACCTCGCGGCCGAGGGCGTGGACGCGACGATGCCGGAGTTCGGCGTGATGATCGAGACGCCCGCCGCCGCTCTCATGGCGGACGTCCTCGTCGAGCACGTCGACTTCTTCAGCATCGGGACGAACGACCTCGCGCAGTACGTGATGGCGGCCGAGCGCGGCAACGACGCGGTCGCGGAGCTCGGCGACTTCCGCCAGCCCGCCGTGCTGCGCGCCATCGACGCCACCACCACGGCCGCCGAGGGGACCGACGTTTGGGTCGGGATGTGCGGCGAGATGGCGGGCGACCCCCGGCTGACCGAGTTGCTCGTGGGTCTCGGTCTGCGCGAGCTCTCGATGAGCGCGCTGACGGTCCCGGACGTGAAGGCCCGCGTCAGCGAAACGACCCTCGAAGACGCCGAGGCGCTCGCCGAGCGCGCGCTCGCGGCGGCCGACAGGGATGAGATAATCGAACTCCTAGAGCAATCATGAAGCTAGTCGCAGTCACGAGCTGTCCGACGGGTATCGCACACAGCCAGATGGCGGCCGAGAACCTCGAGACGACGGGCGAGGAGATGGGCCACGACATCAAGGTCGAGGTCCAGGGCGCCATGGGCGCGGAGAACGAGCTGTCGAGCGAGGACATCGCGGCGGCGGACGCCGTCATCATCACGGCGGATACGGCCGTGCAGACCGACCGCTTCGAGGGGAAGCCGATAGTGCAGGCGCCCGTGAAGGCGGGCGTGAACCGCGCGGCCGAGATGATCGAGCGCGCCGTCGAGGCCGCCGAGGCCGGCAAGCGCGGCGTCATCTCCGCCGGGGGCGAGAGCGCCGAGTCGACCGAGGCGGCCGAGTCGAGTGGTACGGACGGGGCGGACGAGTCGGAGAGCGACGCGCCGCAGAAGCGCGGCGGCGACCCCGAGAAGGGCATCTTCCGCCGTCTTCGCCGCTGGCTCTCCTCCTGAAACACGTACTCGTTTCTGAGTAGTTTTGTTCGGTACTGCTCGCTTCCACACCAGTTATTAGGGTGGCCCGGAATTTTCCGCACGTACGATGACGTTCTACGGCGGCGACGAACTCGACAAGGTGTACGACGACGCGCTCGAGGAGGGCTTCGGCCTCGTCGCGAGCAACATCGCGGAGCCGAACGTGCTGATGGGCCTGCTGGAGGGCGCATCGCGCGTCGACTCCGACCTCCTCCTGCAGATGAGCGCGGGGGCGTGTCGCTTCGCCGGCGACGGCGACGAGGTCGCCGGCCTGCGCGCGATGGGGAACTACATCGAGGTGCTGGCCGAGCGCCACGACGTCGGCGTCTTCCTCAACATGGACCACCAGACGGACATGGAGTTCATCGAGGCGCAGATGGACCTCGACATCCCCTCCTCGATCATGATCGACGCGAGCCACGAGCCGTTCGAGGAGAACGTCGCGCGCTCGCGGCGGGTCGTCGAGATGGCCGAGGAGAAGGGCTCGGACGTCCTCGTGGAGGCCGAACTCGGCCAGATCAAGGGCGTCGAGGACGAGATCGAGGCCGAGGAGGCCTACTACACGGACCCCGAGCAGGCCGTCGAGTTCGTGGAGAAGACGGGCTGTGACCTGCTCGCCATCTCCGTGGGCACCCAGCACGGCGTCGCGAAGGGCCGGGACCTCGAACTGCGCCCGGACCTCGCGCGCGACATCCGCGACGCCCTCGACGAGCACGGTCTCGACACGCCGCTCGTCCTCCACGGCTCCTCCGGCCTTCAGCCCGCACAGGTCGAGGAGATGATGCAGTACGGCATCTGCAAGATGAACAAGGACACGCGCTACCAGTACGAGTACACGCGGACGGCCTTCGACCTCTACCGCGAGCACGGCGACGAAATCGTGCCGCCGGAGGGCGTCCCGGACAGCCGCGAGACGTTCTTCGAGGACACCGAGTGGTCGCCGAACAAGGACGTCTTCGACCCACGCGTCGCGGGTCGGGACATCCGCGAGCGCGTCGCGGACGTCCACGCGGAGCTCGCCGAACTCGCGGGGAGCGCCGGACAGAGCCGCTACGCGTAACGCACGCTCTCGAACTCCGTCTCCGCTCGCCCTCTCCCGCGTCTCCTTTCTCCCTCCTCCGTTCCTCCCTCTCACCCGCTATGCCCGCACGCGCCCCGCGTAGCGGCCGTGCCGCCGTTCGACGCGCTCCATCGCCACCACTAAGTAGTCGGTTGTAACACTAGGTTGTATGTCGTTCAGCGGATTCAGCGACGCGACGGAAGCGCAGGTCACGAACGCCATCGCCCGCTCGTGGGGCGACGAGTTCCTCGACTACACCGACACCGACGTCATCATCGTCGGCGGCGGGCCCTCCGGGCTGGTCGCCGCGAAGGAGCTCGCGGAGCGCGACGTCGACGTGATGGTCGTCGAGAAGAACAACTATCTGGGAGGTGGGTTCTGGCTCGGCGGCTTCCTCATGAACAAGCTCACCGTCCGCGAGCCCGCAGAGCGCGTGCTCGACGAACTCGGCGTCCCCTACGAGGAAGCCGAAGAGGCCGACGGCCTCCAGCTCGCGGACGGCCCGCACGCGTGTTCGGCGCTCATCCACGCCGCCTGCGACGCCGGTGCGAAGATACAGAACATGACCGAGTTCACCGACGTCGTCGTCCGCGAGGACCACGAGGTGGCGGGCATCGTGATGAACTGGTCGCCCGTCCACGCGCTCCCCCGGGAGCTGACGTGCGTCGACCCCATCGCCGTCGAGTCCGACCTCGTCATCGACGCGACGGGCCACGACGCCGTCGTCGTCTCCAAGCTCCAGGAGCGCGGCGTCGTCGATGCGCCCGGCATCGAGCACGTCGACGAGCACGAGGCCGGCATGGACTCCACCGAGGACGGCGAGTACGGCGCGCCCGGCCACGACTCCCCCGGCCACGACTCCATGTGGATCGCGGACTCCGAGGACAAGGTCGTCGAGTACACGGGCAAAATCCACGACGGCCTCCTCACGTGCGGGCTCTCGACGGCGACGACGCACGGCCTCACGCGCATGGGGCCGACGTTCGGCGCGATGCTCCTCTCCGGCAAGAGCGCCGCCCAAACCGCCATCGACGAACTCGGCGTTGACGCACCCGGCGTCGACCTCCCCGGCGCGACTCCCTCGCCCGCCGACGACTGAGAGTTAGTCCGTCCCGGTCTCCCTCAGCCCGCTCGCGGGGCGGCCGTCTGCCCGCCACCGCGCCTCGCCGTCCACGTCCAGTATCGACGTGCATTCGACGACGAACTCCGTGAGGTCGCGGGCGACCCGGCGGTCGAGCGAGATGACCGTCCCCCGCGTCCCGTCCTCCGGGAAGTGAACGATGACGCCGTTCTCGTGGACCTCCGTCGTGGCGCGCGCCTCACCGAGCGGTGGGTAGTCGTCCTCCCGGACGAGCGCCCGCGCGTCGGTGACGCGCTCGCGGACGGCGGGCAGCTCCTCGCGAAGCCGCCGGGTCGCCAGGTCCTCTCTGACGTGGACGACCTCCCACTCGTCCGCGTCGTAGTAGAACCCGACCCGGTAGGCGTCCCCCGCCCGTCCCGCCACGTGCTCGTGGAGCTTCCGGTGTCGCTCGTCGACCATACAGAACTGACGGTCTGCCGACGTATTTGGCTTTGGGGCGACCTCGGTCGCGCTCACGCCCCGAGCGCGTCCGCGACGTACCGGTCTGCGGCCTCGCGGGCGCGATGGAGCACCGCCGGGTCGTCGTGGAGGACGAAGCGCGTCCGCGCGCCGTCGACGAGCGTCATGAGCGTCTCGGCGGCGGACTCCGGGTCGACGCCCTCGTCGAAGACGCCGCGCTCGACGCCGTCCACGACCACCGTCCGCAGGAGGTAGCGGAGGTACTCGTCGTTGCGGACGAGCTGGTCGCGGACCCCCTCGTCGTAGGGCGCGACGGCGCGCAACTCAAGGAGCGCGACCGCCAGTTCGCGTTCGCTCGCGACTTCGACCAGCAGGGTATCGAGGAGGGCGTCGAGGCGCGCCGCCGGGGCGGTCGTCTCGACGCCGTGGACGCGCTCGACGAACCGGTCGAGGAGGTACTCGAGGAGCGCGACGAGCAGGTCGTCCTTCGTCTCGTAGTGGTAGTGGATGGCCGCCGTCGTCTTCCCGTACTCCGAGGCGATGGCGCGCATCGTCAACTCGGCGTAGCCGTGCTCGCGGAGCGCCTGATAGGTCGCCCGCATGATCGCGGCCTCGGCCTCGCTGCGCTTCTCGCGGGACGCGTCCGACATCACGCCACCCGCGAGTGCCCGGCGTGCCGGCTCACCGCGTCTCCCCCCGTGCGGTCGCGTCGAGGGCGTCCACGACGGCGTCCGCGATGGCGAACACGCCGCGACGAGCGGCCACCGGGACGTCCCGCTCGCCGGGCGTCGCGGCGACGCCCGCCTCCGCGCCGTAGAGGTCGCTCACGCCCGCCGTGACCGCGGCGAGCAGGCCGGTCGAGACGCCGTCCTCGTCGGCGCCGACGAGCGCCTCGAACGCCAGCGAGTGGAGGTAGTCGCCAACGAGGACGGCGTCCGTGCTCTCCGGCGCGCGCTCTGGGAGGCCGACCCAGCGGACGACCGTCCGGGCGTCGAGTAAGTCGACGGCGCTCGCGCCTGCGACGACGTCGCGGGCGTTCGGATGCGACGGTACGCGCGCGGCGCCTTCGAGGACGGCGCGCGTCGGGCGGCGCTCGGGGCGCGCGGCGAGCGCGGTGTCGACGACGCACGAGAGCGGCGTCTCCGCGCGGCGAAGCGACGCGAGGTACGCGTCGACGGCCGCCAGCGTGGCCGCGTCGTCCGTCGCGCACTCCCCCTCCGTCGCTGTGTCGCGTGCTCGTCCCATCGCGTAACTGACCGGTTAGTTCGCTCGGCTCCCACAAGTGGGTTTCGACCCCGGCATCGCGCGCTCGCCGGTCCGAGCGCGGTCGCGTGGCTGACCAGTTGCTTAACGGCGCCGTCGAAAAGAGCGAGACGCGAGCGGGACGCGGCGGAGCGCTACTCGTCGGCCTCAAGGCGGCCGTGGATGGCGTTCGCGAACGCGCCGGGGTGTTCGGCGTGCGGGACGAGCGCGGTCCGCGCGATCTCGACGAAGTCGGCCTCGACGGCTTCCGCGAGCTCGCGGCCCTCCGCGGGCGTCGTCGTCTCCGCGCCCGCGCCCCAGACGACCGTGAGCGGGCCGTCGAAGGCCGACAGCGCCTCCCGCAGGTCGAGGTCGACGTTGAGGTAGCCCCCAACGAACGCCGCGACGGCGTGCTTCGCGCCGCGCTGGTGGGCGCTGCGCCACTGGTAGTCGAGCCACTCCTCGTCGGCGTTCGAGACGTCGTAGTAGCCGTGGTCGGCGTTCGAGCGCCGGATGGAGTAGCGCGACGTGGCGAGGTCGACGAGGAGGTCGCCGACGAGCGGCGCGCGAGCGACGCCGCGCGCCCAGGGGTTCGGTCCCGGCATCGCGCCCGTCGACGGGCAGACGAGCACGAGCGCGCGCGGGTCGACGCCGTCGTGGTCGAGCGCGCCGGCGACGTACGCGCCCGCGAGGCTCGCGGCGATCACCGCCGGGTCGTCGTACTCCGCGAGGAACGCCGCGACGAACTCGGTGTAGAACTCGCCGTCGTAGTCGAGCGCCGGGCGGTCCGAGCAACCGAAGCCGGGGAAGTCGGGCGCGACGACGTGGTACTCCTCGGCGAGCGCGGCCCAGATCTCCCGGTACTCGCCGCTCGACCCGGCGGCGTTCACGCCGTGCAGGAGGACGACCGTCGGGTCCGAGGCGTCCCCGGACTCGGTGTACGCGACGTCGAGGCCGCGCCAGCGGAACGTCCCGCGCCGCCCCGGGAGCGGCGCGTCGAGGTCGCCGGCGTACGATTCGAGCGCGCGGTCCGCGAGCGCGGCGACGGACGCGGCGCCCGCCACCGCACCGACCGTCTTCAGGAGTCGCATACGCGGGTGTTCTCGCGCGAGCGACAAATACCCTCGAGGTCGCGTTCCGCTACCGGGACGGGCAACGCTCTTGGTGGTCGTCTGCGAGACGACACGCGTGAGCTACGACCTCCTCGATACGGACTCCGGAAACGCGGTGTACGTCGCGCTCGACCACGGCCTCGCGAGCGGCGCCATCGACGGTTTCGAGGACCCGACGGCCGTCCTCGACGACGTGCTCGCGGCGGACCCGGACGGCCTGCTCGTCGGGCCGCACTTCGCGCGACGCTACCGCGACCGCCTCGCGGACACGGACCTCGTCGTCACCGGCGACGTCGTCACCTTCTCGACGCGCCCCGGGGAGGACGAGGCCGCCGACGTCTGGACGGACGCCTTCGACGTCGACCTCCTCCTCGACCTCGACCCCGTCGGCGTGAAGGTCGTCCTCGTCTTCGGCCGCGAGGACCGCGCGGTGTTCCGGCGCAACATCGAGGCCGTCGCGCGACTCGCCGAGGAACTCCGGGGAACGGGCGTTCCGCTCGTCGTCGAACCCGTCATGTGGGGGTCGCGGGTGCCGTCCGCCGCCGAGACCGACCCGGACCTCGTCGCGAACGCCCTCCGGATGGGGTGGGAGTACGGCGCGGACGTCCTGAAGGCGCCCTACACGGGCGACGAAGCGCGATTCGGCGAGGTCGTCTCGAACGCGCCCGTGCCGGTGATGATGCTCGGCGGCCCGAAGACCGGGGGGACGCGCGGGACGCTCGAAGCCGTCTCGGAGGCGATGGACGCGGGCGCGCGCGGCCTCATGATGGGGCGCTCGGTCTGGCAGTCCGAGGACGTCACGCGGACGGTCGAGGCGCTGAACAGCATCGTCCACGACGGCGCGAGCGTCGCGGCCGTCTGGGACTGACCGGCTGGCGGGGGTGGGCCCGGGGGACGCCCGACGCCGTCGCGGTCCGCCCGCGAGCGCGCGTCGGGCGACACCGCTTAGTCCCACCCGGCCGACGCTCCGGGCATGGACTCGGACCGGTGGCTCTACTCGCTCTCGCTCTCCGCGGTCGCCTCCAGCGTCGCCGGCCTGCTCGTCCCGCTCTACATCGTCCAGCTCGGCGGCGGGTCGGCCGCGCTCGGGCTCTCCGCGTCGCTCTCCTCGCTCGTCGGCGCGCCCGGCGCGGTGCTCGCCGGCCGCTACGCCGACCGCACCGGGAACCGTCGCGGCGTCGTCCTCGTCGCGCTCGGCGCGGGCGCGGTCGCGCTCACGCTCCTCCCGTTCCTGAAGACGGTGCTCGCCGTCGTCGTCGTGAACGCCGTGCTCGCGTTCTCGCTCGCCGCCATCTCGCCCGTCGTCACGATGCTCGTCGTCGCGAACGCCGCCGAGTCGAACTGGAACAGCCGCATCGCCCGCTTGAACACGTTCCAGGGCTACGGCTCGACCGCCGGCCTCGTCATCGGCACCGTCTGGACGGTCGGCGTCGCAACCGTCCTCGCGACCGAAGTCGTCCAGGAGTCGCTGTTCGCGCTCGCGGCCGCGTTCGGCGTCGCCGCCGCCGTCCTCGGCGCGCGCTCGCTCCCCCGCGAGGCCGCCCTCGACGTCGGCCCGCGCCGCTCCAGTCGCGTCGCCACCATCCTCTCGCGGACCGCGCGCAACACGCAGGACGCGACGTTCTCCTTCGGGACGAACCGCGTCTTCTGGGCGTCGCGCGCGCTCTCGTTCGCGCGCCTGCGCCGCCTCCGAACCGAGCTGCCGCGCCCGCTCTGGCTCTACTTCCTCGCCGCGTTCTGCTTCTTCACCGGCTTCTCCGTCTTCTGGGCGCCGCTCCCGCTCTACCTCAAGTCCACGCTCGGCTTCGACTCCGGCGGCGTCTTCGCGCTCTACCTCGTGAACAACCTCGCCTCGGCGGTCTTCTTCGAGCGCGCGGGCGTCGTCAGCGGCCAGCGCGACATCCGGGTCGTGCAGGGCGGCGCGCTCGCGCTCCGCGCCGGCGCGTTCGTCGGCGTCGCCGGCCTCGGTCTCGTCGGCGGGAGCGCGCTCACCGGTGGCGGCCTCGGGCCGCTCGCCGCCGTCGGCGCGCTCCTCTTCGTCGTCGGCGTCTCGTGGGCGTTCATCGCCGTCACCGGCACCGCCATCGTCTCGCGCTTCGCGCCCGCGAACGCTCGCGGCGCCATCCTCGGGACGTACGCGGCGCTCTCCGCCGTCGCGGGCGCGGTCGGCGGGCTCCTCGGCGGATGGGTCGCGGCCTACCGCTTCGACGTGGCGTTCGTGCTCGCCGCCGCCCTCGTCGTCACCGGCGCCGCCGTCGTCTACGGCGCGAAGCGGCTCTCGGAGGCGACGGCGCCCCCGCCCGCGACACCGAGCACGCAGGCCTGACCCGGTCAGCCGCGAACGAACGGCGTGAGCGCGAGCGCGACGAGCGCACCGAGGAAGCCGACCGGACCGCGCGATGGGCCGGACCCCGACGGGATGGGTGTGGGCGCGGACGTCGGCGTACGCTCGGCGCCGCGCGACGTCACGGGCCGGTCGGCGCGGGAGTCGGTCGCGCTCGCCGCGTCGCTCTCACCGGACGCATCCGTCGTCGTCACCGTCCCCGGCGGGTCGCTCGTCGTGGTCGCGGTCGTCGTCGGCTCGGCAGTGGTGGTATCGGCCTCGTCGGCCTCGCCGCCGTCGTCGCCCTCGCCACCACCGCTACCGCCGTCGACGTAGACGACTTCGGTCTCGGTGTCCTCGCTCGCCCCGAGGACGGTGACGGTTCGCGTGTCGGTCGCTCGGTTCCCGGCGGCGTCGACGACGGTGAGCGTCGCGGCGTACGTGCCGGGGGCGTCGTACGTGTGCGTCGCCACCTCGCCGGTCGCCGTCGCGCCGTCGCCGAAGCGCCACGCGTAGCGGACGATGCGGCCGGCGTCGCGCGAGGCGTCACCGTCGAAGCCGACGAGGGTGTCGGCGTGCACCGTCACGTTCGGGCCGCCGTCCGCGACGGGGCGCGTGCCGTCGATTGCGAGCGAGCGCGTCGCCGCCGTCCCCGAGTGGTCGTACTCGTTCGTCGCGTTCACGACCAGCGTCACCGTCCCCGTCGTCGCGTTCGTCGTCACCGGAACCGTCGCCGCGTACGTGTCGTTCGCCGTCCGCGTGAGGGCGACGGTGCCCGCGCCGAACGCGGTGGCGTCCGCCGTCACCGAGCGGAGCGCGGACGCGTTCTCGACGGTAGCGGCCACGCGAACGCGCCCGTCGAGGCCGACAGGCGGACTGCCGTTGACGGCCGTGAGCGTCGCGTTCGACACCGACGGCTGTGAGGTCTCGACGCGCGTCGCGTCCGTCTGTCCGTCCGCACCGTCCGCGCCCCCGCCGTCCACGGCCGCGCGAAGCGTCGCCACGTAGTCGCCGTCGGCGTCGACGGTCGTCCGCGCGCGGTACTCGTACGGACCGTCACCGGACGCCTCGAAGTCGTCGCGCGTGAGGACCGCGTCGTCCGGCCCCGAAATCGTGGCGTTGATGCGCTCGAGGCGCTCGTCGCTCGTGAACGACACCGAGAGCGTGCGCGCAGACGGATTCGTGAGCGCGAAGTTCGAAACCGTCGGCGCGGGCCGGGGCGCCACCGTCGCGACGCCCACGCTGGCGGCCACCGGACGCGGCGCCCCGTCGGGGCCGCTCACCGCACCGGACGGCCCGCCGAGCGACGCGTACTGGAGGTGGAAGTCGTCGCTCCCGACGTAGAGGACGTCGGGGCTCCCGTCGCCCGTCCAGTCGCCGTGGCCGACCGGGGCCTTCGCGGGCGTCTGCTTCGCGTCCACCGGCGTCTTCGACCCGTCGGCGGCGAGCAGGCCGAGCGTTTGACTCCCCGTCACGTAGGGGACGCGCGGGACGCCGTCGCCGTCGAAGTCCGCCGGTGCGCCGACGCCGAGGCCGTAGTTCGATCCGAAGGAGGAGAACCCCGTCGTCTCCACCGTCGCGCCGTCGTAGTACTTCAGCGTGCTCGAACTCCCGAGGAAGAGCAGGTCGCGCGTCCCGTCGCCGTCGTAGTCGGCGACGCCGACGACGCCGTTCGTGGCGAGCGTGCCGCCGTCGGGGCCGGTGACCGCCGTCGGCGACGTCCCCGCCTGGACGCGGTAGAGTCGGCCGTCGCTCGCGCCCTCGTAGTAGACGCTCACGCGGCCGTCACCGTCCCAGTCACCGGTCGCGATGACGTCCTTTCCCGTGTCCGCGTCCGTGGTGAGCGTCCGGGTCGTCCCGTTCATGTCGACGATGCGGAGCGCGCCATCGGTGCTCACGTACGGCGCCTCAAGGCGGCCGTCACCGTCGAGGTCGGCGACGCGACCGACGTGCGATATCGACCCGGTGACGCCGAGCGACGCCGTGGTCCCGTCCGCGTAGAGGACGGTGAGCGTGCCGCCGTCGTCGGCGTAGGCGGCGACCGGCGTGGTCGAGGCGTCCGCCGCCGCACCGCCGACACCGACGCCGGCGGCGAGGAGGCTCACGACGACGAGGAGCGAGACGAGCAGTCGCGTCAGGCCGCGTGTCGGGAATGAGCGCGAGCGCATGGGGTTGGGGGGGACGGGGCGCTGGAAGACGTCGAGAGACGGGGTAGCCAGCCTGAAAAGCGCGATGGCCACCTCCCGGCAGTGAGCGTGCCGAAACCACCTTTTAGGCGCACGGAACCCCAAGGCCCGGGTATGTCTGCCGTCGATTCCTACCGGCCCGGCTCCTGCAACATCGGCGTCCAAGAGCGACGGCGCCGCTACGTCTACGCGGCGGCGGGGTTCGTCGTCGCCGCCGCGCTCGTCGCCGCCGTCGCCGTCGGCGCGCTCCCCGAAGCCCTCGTTCCGGCAGTTTTCGTTCCGCTCGCCGTCGGCATCGAGTGGCTGCTGCAGGCCTCGCGGTCCTTCTGCGTCGTCCTCGGGACGCTCGGCAAGTACAGCTTCGAAGCGGCCGGCGAAGTCGGCACCGTCGACGACCCCGACGCCCGCCGCGAGGACCGGAGCTCCGCCATCCGCATCACCGCGACGTCCGTCGTCGTCGCCGCCCTCCTCACCGCCGTCGCCTACGTCGCGGTCTGAGCCGCGAGCGGCCGTTATCTGTCCTCGCCGTCCTTCTCGCCCTCCTCGCGCTCGTCGACGGGCGCGTCGCCGCGCTCGCGCGCCCGCTCGAGGAACGACGCGGGGAGCGACTCGACCTCGCCGGCCTGCACCCGCCAGAGGTTCGCGTAGAGGCCGTCGCGCTCCAGTAGCTCATCGTGCGTGCCGCGCTCGCTGATTCGGCCGTCGTCCACCACGAGGATGGTGTCGGCGTGGCGCACCGTCGAGAGGCGGTGTGCGATGACGAACGTCGTCCGCCCCGCCGCGAAGTCGAGGAGCGAGCGCTGGATGAGCGCCTCCGTCTCCGTGTCCACCGCGCTCGTCGCCTCGTCCAGCACGAGCAGCGGCGGGTCCTTCAGGACGGCGCGCGCGATGGCGAGGCGCTGGCGCTGGCCGCCCGAGAGCTTCACCCCGCGCTCGCCCACCATCGTCTCGTAGCCGTTCGGCAGGCGCTCGACGAACTCGTGGGCCTGCGCGCGCCGCGTCGCCGCCTCCACCTCCGCGTCGCTCGCGTCGAAGCTCCCGTAGCGGACGTTCTCCGCCACCGTCCCGTAGAAGAGGAAGGGATCCTGCGAGACGTAGCCCACCGACTCGCGCAGACTCCGCAGCGTCGCCTCGCTGACGTCCGTCCCGTCGACGCGCACCGCGCCCGAGTCCGGGTCGTAGAGGCGCGGGAGGAGCTTCATCAGCGTGGATTTGCCCGCGCCCGTCGGCCCGACGACCCCGATGGTCTCGCCGCCCGCCGCCTCGAAGGAGACGTCGCGCAGGACGTCCTCGGTGGTCAGCGTCTCCTCGGGCGCCTCCGGGTCCGGCCGGCGATACGCGAACGAGACGTCGTCGAACTCGACGCGCCCCGCCGTGACGTCGAGGTCCTCCGCGTCCGGCGCGTCCGTTATCTCGCGCTCCTGCGTCCGGAGGCCGTAGACGCGCGTGCTCGCCGCCTTCGCGCGCTCGTAGTCGTCGACGATGCCGCCGAACTGGACGATGGGCCAGACGAACTGCTGGGCGTAGATGACGAACGTCACGAACGCGCCCGGCGTCAGCGTCCCCGTGAGGCCGAACGGCGCGCCGAAGAGCACCCAGTACGCGCCCGCGAGGAACGTCACCGCGAACCCGACGCCCGAGATGACGTTCAGGCCGGGGAAGAACGTGATGCGCGCGCGGATCGCCGCGAGGTTCGAGGCGAGGTAGGCGAGCGACGACGACGCGACGCGCCCGGATTCGTAGCGCTCTGCGCTCGACGTCTTCACCGTCTCGATGCCGCTCACCGTGTTCTCGAGGCGGGCGTTCAGGTCGCCGATCTCCTCGCGCACCGAGAGGTAGCGCGGCTCGATGACGCGCGCGAAGACGAGCGTGAACACCGCGAGGAAGGGGACCGGGAGGAGCGCGACGAGCGTCAGCGGCGCGTTCAGCGACACCATCACGACGCCGATGCCGCCGATGGTCGCGAGGATCCATAGCGACGAGGAGACGGCGTCCGCGAGGAACGTCTCGAGGGCGTTCACGTCGTTGTTCAGGACGCTCATCAGCTCGCCCGTCCGCCGGTTCGTGAAGAACGCGAGGTCGAGGTCCTGCAGGCGGTCGTAGGCCGCCACGCGGAGGCCGTGCTGGGTGCGCTGGGCGAAGACGCTCCACGCGTAGTCGTCGATCCACGAGAGCACCGCGCCCGCGAGCGTCGCCGCGAGCAACACGCCGACCGCGACCTCGACCTGCGCCCACCTCGCGTCCGCCGGCGGCAGCCACGCGTCGGGGACGAACGGGAGGCCGAACGGCCGCGTTCCGAGGAAGATGGAGTCGACCGCGAGGCCGACGACGTACGCGGGCACGAGGCCGAACAGCCGACCGACGACCGTCGCGACCGCGCCGCCCGCCGCCCACTCCCAGTTCCCGCCGCCGTGCTCGGCGTACAGCCGCCACATCGGGTTCCGCGGTGTCCCGCCGTCGCCCGCGTCGTCGTCCATTGCCGGTGAGTGGGTGCCGACCCGTATAACGCTCGGGAAGGCGGCGCCGACCGCACCACCCGACGGCGGTGTGCGAGGTCCGGCGGAGGCGGTGCGGTGGCCCGCACGCCTTTAGCGGTCCGGCACCTTGCGTCCGAGTGATGGCAGGGTGGGACCTCGATAGACTCGGACAGCGCCTCTACCGGTGGGCGGCGTTCACCGCCGACAGACGGATCCTCACGACGCTCGTCCTCCTCGTCGGCTTCGCCCTCTTCGGACCCGTCGCCGGCTTCGTCCTCCCCACCGCGAAGAACCCGCTCGCCGACTCCAGTCCCACCATCTCCCTCGTCTCCGCGCTCCTCAGCGGGACGTTCTTCCTCTTCAGCATCGTCGTCACCGTCAACACGCTCTTCGTCTCCCAACAACAGCATCCGCTCGGCCAGCAGTTCGGCCGCGTCCAGAGCGTCGTCGAGTACCGACGCCAGCTCGAGGACGTCGTCGACACCGAGCACGTCCCCGCCGAACCCGACGCGCTCCTCCGGCTCCTCTCCGGGAGCATTCTCCGGCGCGCCCAGTACGTCGAGGAGGAAATCGGCGCCGCCGACTTCGAGCTGCGCGAGGACCTCGACGGCTACGTCGAAACGCTCGCCGAGGAGACCGGCGAGATGAACCGCGGCCTCGAAGACGCCGAAACCACCCTCGACGTCGTCCTCGCGACCATGGACTACGACCACGACAAACAGATCCACGACCTCCGCGCGATCCGCGTCGCCCACGCCGACGACCTCGACGCCCAGACTGCAGAACGCATCGACGAGATGCTTCGCCTCCTCCAGTACGCCGCCACCGCCCGCGAGTACTTCAAGACGCTCTACACGCGCGAGGACCTCGCCGCACTCTCGCGCGACCTCGTCCTCACCGCCGTCCCCACCGCCGCCATCGTCGCCGCGTTCATGCACTTCCTCAACGACCTCCCCGACAGCAACCTCCTCGTCGTCGGCGTCGAGGCCGTCGCCTTCGCGCCGTTCGTCCTCGTCGGCGCCTACGTCTTACGCGTCACCCTCGTCAACAGCGCGCAACCCGCCGCCGGCCAGTTCGTCGTCGGCGACGACCGCGGAGATATCGAAGGCATACCGGACGGGGACTAGAGAAAGGGGTTACGTCGTCTTCGCCGTGTCCGTCGAGGCACCGTCGGGTTCGACGTCGAGTTTGTCGTCGTCGTCCTCGAACGTCGCGCCGTCCACGATGACGGAGTAGTCCGAGTCGACCGTAGCGGTGAGGTCGTTGTTCCACGCGTTCTTGCCGTCCTTCTTCAGCGAGGACAGCGTCGTGTCGGTGAGGTCAAGATCTCCACCAGTGGCCTCCAAAACGATGTCCGTTCCACCCTTCCGTACTGTGACGGTCGAGTCGACAAGATCGAGGTGTCCGTCATTGGCGGTGATAGTGATCGCTCCGTCAGCGGAGAGGGTTGTTCCGCTCGACGAAACACGTCCACCGGTGAATACGACATCGGATCCGCTCTTCTCATCAGTTACCGTCGCGCCGTCGAGCCAGAGGGTATCGCTGTTTGCGTTCAACTCGATGTTCGAGGTATCGCCCGAGATCGGGTGCGTGATGTTTCCTGCGAGGTAGAGACCGTCAGCAGAGAGCGTCGTCCCCTTCGAGGCCGTGACTGAGACGCTCTCGGGAATAACGAGCCTCCCCTTTTTGGTGCTGAAATCCTTCTCTAGCTGCTTTGTCTTCACCTTTTTCTCGTGCTTCACACTCGGATTGTACTTCCAGTCACCGTTGGCGTCGATGTACGCGAAGCCGGGGTCCTCGACGGCGTCAGGAGACCCAGTATCACCTGTGTTGCACGTCCCACTGGGCACCGCGTCGGTATCGACGTCGTCGTCACCGGCGGGTTCGCTACCGTCCGCGACGTCGGTCACGTTCCGGTGGCCGAGCACCGCTCCATCGGACGCGTATGCGGTGGCGTTGATCGCGAGCGTGTCGTCTTCCATGTGTTTGTTCACGTAGCACGCGCCGCCGCTGGCGCCGTCGATGGTGACGCGGCCCGTGTTGTGCGGGGCGTTCCCGTTCGCGTCGAGGTTCGTGAACTCGACGGTGATGTTGTCAACATCGCTTGGGCTGTTTGCGGTAGCCTCGATCCAGTAGATAGCGTGCCCGGAGTTACCCGGTCCGTTGTTCGTGCGGTCGCTGACGTTCACGAGGAGCGTCGCGTCGCCACCGCCGTCGTCCGCCACGGGTGCCGTCGTGTTCGTGAAGCGCTCGACGTCGAGAACGTCGTTCTTCGGCGTGTAGACGATGTAGACCTTCTCGAGATGGCCGTCGAGGGCGTCGCTGTAGTCGTAATGCCACGTGGTGGCGGGGTCGAAGTCGCCGCCGCCGTCGATGGTTCCGTCGGTGAAGGGGACGCGGACGCTGTCGTTCTCGGACTTGAGGACGGCTTCGAGCGTGTCGGGATCGAAGCTGTCGCCGCCGAGATGGACGACGTCGACCGTCGTGTCGTTCGCGCTGACGTCGACCTGCCCGACGGTGTGGCCGGCGGCCGTCCCGTCGAGCGAGTGGTCGATGTAGGCGGCGCCGCTGGCCGTCACCGTAATCGCGACGATACCCGTCAGTAGGAGCGTGGCGAGTACGCTGCTCGCTCCACGTGAGTCGGTGCTGGTTCCCATGGTAGGTTCCGGACCCCGGCGTCCCCCGGATTCATCACTAGTTTGTAATGTGGTGGCATAAGGGTTTCCTCCGGCCGCGCCGAGTTCGTCCCGAACGCGACTCTCGACTCGTCTGCGACACGAGCGAGTGCGTCCCGGTCGTCGGCACTCCGTGGTCGCTCGGGGAGTGGGCGGTGAATCGCCGGACTGCGGTTCGGGCGGCGTCGCGCGACCCGCGCGGCCGGTGGAGTATAAGTCGTCGGCGGGCGTAGTCGTGCGCGTGAGCTACACGATTGACGCGCGAGTCGATGGGTCGTTCGAGGACGTCGTCGCGACGACCGAAGAGGAACTCGCGGAGGAGGGGTTCGGCGTCCTCTGCGACGTGGACGTGCAGGCGACGATGAAGGAGAAACTCGACGCGGAGGTCCGCGACTACCGCATCCTCGGCGCGTGCAACCCGCCGCTGGCGCACGACGCCCTCGAGGCCGAACCCGGTATCGGCGCGCTCCTCCCGTGCAACGTCGTGGTCTACGCGGACGACGGCGGCGTCGCCGTGCGCGCCGTGGACCCGGAACGCCTCCTCGGCATCGTCGAGAACGACGACGTCGCGGAGGTCGCCACGGACGTCCGCGAGCGACTCGTGCGCGTGGTCGAGTCCGTCGAAGCGTCGTTCTGACGTATCGAATGGCGGACGTGACGGCCGACTAACGCGTGGCCGTCCCCTTTTTGCTCGCGGGCGCCGACGCTTCGCGGTGTGTCGCTTCTCTCGTGGGCCGTGCGTTTCGTCGCGGCGGCCGTCGTCTGGTGTAGTCTCCTCGCCGCCGCCGTCGCGGTCACGCTCGGCGGCGTCCTCGGCGTCCACCCGGGGCCGTACGAGGGTGGCGCGCTCGTGCTCGCGTGCCTCCTGCTCGCCGCGCTCGCGAGCTACGTCGCCGTGACCGGCGTGCCGACGCGCGCGGCGGACGCTTAGCCGTCCACGGGCGGATGGACGAACACCGCCTCGCCGATGACGGCCAGACACCCGAGACAGCCGACGGCGAGCGTCGGCATCGCGGCGAGCGGCGAGAGGAGCGCCGCACAGACTGCCGCGACGAGGAGGGCGGCGATAGCTCCGAGGACGGCGTCCGGGCGACCGAATCGGGTCGTGAGCGTTCGCTCCGTGGCGTCTGTCTCGGGCATGGAGTGAGGTGGTGAGTGAGTGCTCGCCGGACGTTACATGTAGCCGAGGTCGCGGAGGCGCTCCATGAGGTCCTCCTTGTCCTGGGCGCGGCCGGCGCGTTCGGTGGTGTTGTCGAGGTCCTGGAGCCACGCAGGCTCGTCGTCGGCCTTGTCAGTGCTCACTTCGCTGCCGAGCGAGCGGAAGCCCTTGAAGTACTTCGGGCTGACGGGGATGTCCTCGTGGGTGATGCCCTCCGGGAGGTCGTCGTAGGCCTGCGGGACGTAGCCCTCGTCGGGGTAGCCCGAGACGCTCTCGGGGACGACGTAGTGCCAGAAGGCGTCCCAGACGGCGGCCTCGTCGAACTGGAGGATCGGCTGGATGCGGTCGTGGGGCGGGTAGATGTCGGGGTCGTGGCGCGGGCTGAAGAACGTCTCGTCGGCGCGCGCTTCCTGTTCGTCCCAGCGGATCCCGCTAAAGATGCCGTCGACGTCGTACTCCTCGAGGGCGTCGTTGAGCGCGACCGTCTTCAGGAGGTGGTTGCCGACGTAGGTGTCCAGCAGGAAGGGGAAGGTGTCGTCCTCGTACTCGAGGATGTCCCGAACGTGATGCTGGTTGTGCTCGGAGAGCGCGGAGATGTCGATGTCGTCGCCGGGGTCGAGGTCGTTTGCCTCGACGTAGTCACCGACGTCCTCGTTGCGGGCGTAGATGAGCTCGAACTCCCACTCGTCGGCCCAGCGCTCGGCGAAGTCCAGCAGGTCATCGAAGTGCTGGTAGTGGTCGATGAAGATGGCGGGCGGCATCTCGTAGCCGTACTCCTCGGCGACCTCCTTCACGAAGTAGAGAGTGAGCGTGGAGTCTTTCCCCCCGGTCCACATGATGGCGGGGTTCTCGTACTCCTCGAGGCCCGTCTGCACGACGTCGACGGCCTTCTCTATCTTGTCTTCGAGGTTCGGGTAGTCGGCTGGGTCTTCGCCCTCGCCGTCGCTGTAGTCGACGTCGAGGTAGTCGGGGAAGTCCGCTGGCATCGTTCTACCCGGCTCTTACCCCCCCGACACGTGAAGGATTGCGTGTGCGGTCAGGGTTCTCCGCGGCACCGAAGATCCGGCGGATATTGACGGGAATCGCCGACGGACCTCTCGGACACGAGACGGGCGCGTGAGTGACGTGACAGCGGCGATATCTCGCGCTTCGTCGCTCGAAACCACTCGATAGCTGTCACACGTACGGACACGGACGCCGGGAAACGGCCGCTCGGCGGCCATCGACGGGGGGAAGAACAAAGGCGACCGGCGGCGCACCTAGGTGCATGTCGACTGGGACAGTCCTCTACGTCGACGACGACCGCGACTTCGCGGAACTCGTCGAACTCCGACTCTCGCGAGATATCGACTACGCCGTCGAGAGCGTTCGGACGGCCGACGCCGCGCTCGAACGCCTCGAGGACGGCGACGTCGTCTGTCTCGTCCTCGACTATCGGCTCCCGGGGACGAGCGGCCCCGAGATACTGGCGGAGGTCACGGAGCGCCATCCGCGCCTCCCGGTCGTCTTCTTCACGGGGATGGACGACCCGGAGACGGCCTCGGAGATGCGCGAGGCGGGCGCGGCGGCGTTCGTCCAGAAGGACGTGGGGAGCTTCGGCACGCTCGCGGACGCGATCCGCGAGGCGGTCGCGTAGCCGCTCGCCGGCGCGTCGGGGCGACGGCGACGGCACGAGCGCGGGCCTCGCGGTCGGCCTGACTACAACATTCATTTAGTCGGGCGCCGACAGTCGGGTAGAGCGCCGGCGGAGGCCGGCATCCACACCCACAATGCCACGTGACGACACCACCGATGGTCGTTCGCGGTCGGGTCACCGCGAGCACGACGCCGCGATGGCCGACCTCTCCGGGTTCCAGCGCGACATCCTCTGGGTCCTCTACGAGCGCGAACCGTGCAACGGCCTCGCGACGGAGGACGCGCTGGAGTCGTACTACGGGACGACGGTCAACCACAGTCACGTCTACACGAACCTCGACCAGCTCACGGAGGCCGGGTTCATCGACAAGCGCCCCGGTGAGGGACGGGCGAACGAGTACCGGCTCACCGAGTTCGCGCGGCGGGCGCTGGAACGCCGCCGAGAGTGGCTGAACGACCGTCGCTCGACGTAATTCAACTCTGTTTGTAGTACTGAAAGGCCACTTGCAAACCTTTATTCGCACCCGGATACACAGGGTGTAGTACCGCCGGAGACGGCCGCAGGGCACTACGACGGCCGTTTTCGCGGATAGAGACATCACCGCACGACCGACAGAACACACCACCAGTGGCGACGCTGTCGGTCGGCGGCGACTATCCACCATGAGTCAGACACAGACCCAGACACGAGAGACCGTACGCGACGTCCTCGAGCGCGCCCGCGAGGGCCACGCGGACGTCGTCACCGACGACACGCTCACAGACCTCGTTGATGAGGCCGCCCACGCCCTCTACGAGGGGGCCTCCACCGAGGAGGTCTACGAGGCCGCAATCGACACCCTCACCGCGCGCGTCGAGCGCGACCCCGTCTACAAGCGCGTCGCCGCCGACGTCTTCCTGCAGAAGTACTTCCGCGAGGTGGCCGGCGAGGACGCCACCGGCTACGAGCGCGACCGGACGTATCGCGCCACCTTCCGCGAGAACATCGCGGAGATGGTCGAACGCGACATCCTCGACGACCGCATGGTCGAGCGCTTCGACCTCGACCGCCTCGCCGACTCCCTCGAACCCGGACGCGACGGCAACTTCGAGTACATGGCGCTCGACACGCTCTACCAGCGCTACTTCCTGAAGACCGCCGACGACGAGCGCATGGAGCTCCCGCAGGCCTTCTGGATGCGCGTCGCGATGGGCCTCGCGCTCGAGGAGGACGACCCGAACGCGCGCGCCGAGGAGTTCTACGACGTCCTCTCGAAGCTCGAGTTCACGCCCTCCTCGCCGACGCTCTTCCACGCGGGCACCACCCACCCGCAGCTCTCCTCCTGCTACCTCACGACCGTCCCGGACGACCTCGAGGGCATCTTCGACGCGTACAAGGAGCACGCGACGCTCTCGAAGTGGTCCGGGGGGCTGGGCAACGACTGGACGAACGTCCGCGCCGCCGGCGCGCGCATCTCCTCGACGGGCGTCGAGTCCACGGGCACGGTCCCGTTCCTCCGCATCTCGAACGACGTCACGGGCGCCATCAACCGCTCGGGGAAGCGGCGCGGCGCCGCCGCCGCCTACCTCGCGGCGTGGCACGCCGACTACCCGGACTTCCTCGACCTGAAGCGAAATACGGGCGACGAGCGCCGGCGCACCCCCGACATGAACACGGCGGCGTGGGTGCCCGACCTCTTCATGGAGCGCGTCCAGAACGACGAGGAGTGGACGCTCTTCAGCCCCGACGAGGTCCCCGAGCTCCACGAGACCTACGGCGAGGAGTTCCGCGAGCGCTACGAGGCCTACGAGGAGGCCGCCCGCGAGGGCGAGATCGACGAGTACGAGGTCGTGGACGCCGCCGACCTCTGGCGCAAGACCCTCACGCGCCTCTTCGAGACCGGCCACCCGTGGATCACGTTCAAGGACCCCTGTAACGTCCGCTCGCCCCAGGACCACGCGGGGACGATCCACTCCTCGAACCTCTGCACGGAGATCACGCTGAACACGAGCGATGAGGAGACGGCGGTCTGCAACCTCGGGAGCGTCAACTACGAGACGCACGTCGAGAACGCGGAGCTCGACCGCGAGCGCCTCGGCGACACCATCGAGACGGCGATGCGGATGCTCGACAACGTCGTCGACCTCTGCTTCTACCCGACGGAGAAGGCCGAGCGCTCGAACATGCGCCATCGCCCCATCGGCCTCGGGACGATGGGCTTCCACGCCGCGCTCATGGAGTGCGGGATCCCGATGAACTCCTCGGAGGCCATCGAGAAGGCGAACCGCTGGCAGGAGCTCGTCTCCTACCACGCGATCCTCGAGTCCTCGCGGCTCGCGAAGGAGCGCGGCACCTACGACTCCTACGAGGGGTCGAAGTGGGACCGGGGCGTCTTCCCGCAGGACACCGTGGACCGCCTCGAGGAGGAGCGCGGCCGCGAAATCCCCACGGACAGGGAGGAGACGCTCGACTGGTTCGTCGTCCGCGAGCACGTCGACGAGCACGGGATGCGCAACTCGAACACGATGGCCATCGCGCCGACGGCGACCATCTCGACCATCAACGGCACGACGCCGTCCATCGAGCCCATCTACTCGAACCTCTACGTGAAGTCGAACATGAGCGGCGACTTCACCGTCATCAACGACCGCCTCGTCGAGGACCTGAAGGAGCTCGACCTGTGGAGCGAGGAGACGCGCGACCGCATCAAGTTCCACGACGGCTCCATTCAGGAGCTCGAGGCGGTGCCCGAGGACCTGAAGGAGCTCTATCGCGGCGCCTTCGAGATCGACCCGCGCCACCAGCTCGACCTCACCGCCCACCGGGGGACGTGGATCGACCAATCGGTTTCGCACAACGTCTTCTTCCCGAGCACGGACGGGAGCCTGCTCGACGACGTCTACACGCGCGCGTGGGAGATGGGCGTGAAGACGACCTACTACCTGCGGACGCTCGGCGCCTCCCAGATCGAGAAGTCCACGCTCGACATGGACGAGTACGGGAAGACCCAGCACCGCGACGACGACGCGGCGGCCGCGACGGACGGCGGAGAACCCGCCGACGACGACACGGAGCTCTGCGCGGTCGAAGACCCGACCTGCGACGCCTGCCAATAACACTCACTATACCGCTATGCCTGTCCTGAACCACGACGACGAGCACGACCCGAACAAGATACTGCCCATCGACTACGACTGGGCGCGCGAGTACTACGAGGCCGGCGTGAACAACAACTGGGTGCCGGAGGAGATCCCGATGCAGGACGACGTCGCCCAGTGGCAGGGCGACGCGCTCTCCGAGGCCGAGCGCCAGCTCGTCGAGTGGAACCTCGGGTTCTTCTCGACGGCCGAATCCCTGACGGCGAACAACATCGTCCTCGCCATCTACGACTACGTGACGGCGCCGGAGTGTCGCCAGTACCTCCTCCGGCAGGCCTACGAGGAGG
The DNA here is from genome assembly GCF_003721175.2 of Halarchaeum sp. CBA1220. Taxonomy (GTDB): domain Archaea; phylum Halobacteriota; class Halobacteria; order Halobacteriales; family Halobacteriaceae; genus Halarchaeum; species Halarchaeum grantii. The sequence goes on along the minus strand of NZ_CP054708.1, from coordinate 260,890 downwards.
CAATCCACACGGACACCTTCATCTACTGCTGTGACTCGCTGGGCTTCGAGCCCGACTACCTCTACGGGATGTACGACCGCATTCCCGCCATCCAGCAGAAGGACGAGTTCGTCGTCGACCTGACGCGCGCCGTCGACGACCCCGACTTCGAGTTGGAGACGGAGGACGACGTCCGCGACCTCCTGCGCGACCTCGTCGGCTTCTACGTCGTCATGGAGGGCGTCTTCTTCTACGCGGGGTTCGCGATGATGCTCGGGCTGAAGCGCCAGAACAAGATGGTGGGCGTCGGCCAGCAGTTCGAGTACATCATGCGCGACGAGTCCCTCCACGTGGGCTTCGGCGTCGACCTCATCAACCAGATCCGCGAGGAGAACCCCGGCGTCTGGACCGACAGCTTCGACGAGGAGATCCGGGAGATGATCACGGAGGCCGTCGACCTCGAGCAGATATACGCCCGCGAGGCCTGCCCGCAGGAGGTCTTCGGGATGAGCCCCGAGCAGTTCGCCGAGTACGTCGAGTACGTCGCGGACCGCCGCTTCGGCCAGCTCGACATGGCCGAGGAGTACGGGACGGCCAACCCCTTCCCGTGGATGAGCGAGCAGGTCGACCTGAACAAGGAGAAGAACTTCTTCGAGACGCAGGTCACCGAGTACCAGTCCGGCGGCAGCCTCGACTGGTAGCGAGCGCGCGGACGGCCCGCTCGCTCGACGACCCGCGAGCGACCGCCGTCCGGCCGCGACCTGCGCGGTCGACCCCCACACCCGGGCGCGTGACGGCTCTGCGACAGATTTATCCGATAGTCCGATGACACCTCGGCTATGTTGGGTGATAGCGGGTGTCGCTAGTCGATTCGACGCGACCGGAGACGCGACGCGAGCGCTACGGGCAGATGGCGGACGCCGCCGACCGACGGTTCGCCGTCGGCGCCGTCGCCGTCCCGCTCGCGCTCCCGGTCGTCGGCTACCTCTCGGGGAGCGTGCAGCTGATGTTCGCCGTCCACCTCTTCCTCGGGGCGTTCTGGTTCGGCACGTCCGTCATCGGCGCGCTCGTCCTCGGACCCGTGATGGGCGGCCTCTCCGAGGACGCGAACGCCGAGTTCGCGCGCGGGTTCGTCCCGAAGATGACGCTCCTCATGGAGCCGCTCTCCGTCGGCGTCGTCGGCTCCGGCATCGGTCTCGCGGCCATGTTCGGAATGTGGGCGTCGCCGACGCCCGCGCTCTGGGCGGCGCTCGGCCTCAGCATCGCGCTCCTCGTCCTCGGCTTCGGACCGCTCCACACCTTCACCATCGGGATGTTCGACGAGCTCGCCGCCGCCGACACCGACCACGAGCGCCTCGCCGAGTTGAACGCGAGGTACGGCATGCTGAGCCTGATCGAACTCGTCCTGATGGTCGCCATCGTCGCGTCGATGGCCGGCCTCCGCTGGGGGTACTGAGCGCCCGCGCCGACGGGCCGATTCGACCCTCGGGTTTAGGGCACGCCGGCGTGAACCCCGGCCGTGAACTACGACCGCCGCGCGCTCCTCGCGGCGCTCGGAGCGAGCGCGCTCGCCGGCTGTTCGGTCTCGCGCGACGGCGCGGAGACGACGGACGCACCGACGCCGACGCCGGACGACGTGACGGAGGGCGAGCGGCCGGCGTGGGAGCGCGCGGCCGACGAACGCATCGACGCCCACCGGCGCGCGGACCTCGCCGTCGCCGTCGAACGCGACGGGGAGCCGGTTCCGGACGCGCGCGTCGACCTCACGCTCCGCTCGCACGACTTCGACTTCTCGACGGCGTACAACGTCGCGCGCCACTTCGCCGTCCCCGACGACCACCCGTATCGGCGCTACGTCGGCGAGCTGTTCAACGAGGTCGTCTTCGAGAACGCCTACAAGTGGCGCCAATGGACGCAGCCGGGGACGCACGAGCGCGCCGACGACGTGGTCGCCTTCCTCCGCGAGCGCGGCCTCACCGTGGCCGGCGCGCCCGTCGTCTGGCAGAACCGGGACGCGGCCGTGGTTCCGGCGGCGGTGTGGGAGGCGGTCGACGCGGGCGACGACGCGCGAGTGCGCGAACTCGTCCGCGAGCACATCGAGACCCTGCTCGGCCACTACGTCGCGGACCACGGCGTCACGCAGTGGGTGTTCCTGAACGAACCCATCGGCCACCACGGACTCACGGACGCGCTCTCGGACGCGCCGCCCGCGACGTCGCCGGTGCTCCGCGAGTGGTTCGCGCACGCGGCCGACGTCGCGCCGAACGCGACGCTCTCCGTGAACGAGTACGACGTGCTCTCGCTCGACCGCCCACGCCACCGCGAGGCGTACGCGACGCTCGTCGCGTTCCTGCTCGACGGGGGCGCACCGCTCGACGAAGTCGGCTTTCAGGCGCACACGCTCGGCGCGAGCGAGGCGATCTCCCCCACGGAACAGTGGCGGCGCCTCGAGCGCTTCGCGGGCCTCGGCGACGTGGACCTCGTCGTCTCCGAGTTCGACACGCCGGGGTTCGACTCCGAGGAGCACGCCGGCGCGTACCTCTATCGCTTCCTCAAGGTCCTCTACAGCCACCCGGCCGCAACCGGGTTCCGCCTCTGGGGCTACTGGGACGACCAGCACTGGCGCGACGACGCGCCGCTCTTCGCGGCGGACTGGACGCCGAAACCCGGCTACGACGCCTACGTCTCGCTCGTCTTCGACGAGTGGCACACCGACGAGGTCGGGCGGACGGACGACGCGGGCGTCTACCGGACGCGCGCCGACCTCGGGACGTACGACGTCGAACTACAAGTCGGCGACGAGCGCCACCGCGTGACGCGCGCGCTGACGGACGCGACGGGCGAGACGCGCTGGACGATTCCGCTCTAGGCGGGCACGGTCACGCCGAACGCCTGCCGGGCCTGCAGGAGGCTGACGTAGTCGCTCCGGGTGACGATGCCGACGCGCTCGCCGTCGTGCTCGACGAACGCCGCGCCGACGTTCCCCTCGTTCAGGACGGCGAGCGCCTCGAAGGCGTCCGCGTCGCGCTCGACGACCGGGAGGTCGCTGCGCATCACTTCCTCGACGTGGTAGGCGTCGCGCTCGACGTCGCGCACCTGCTTGAGCGCGGCCATCGAGACGAGGCCGACGACGGCGCCGTCGCGCGTGACGGCGTACTCGGTGCGGCGGTCGGCGAGCATCCGGTCGGCGAACGCCTGCACGCTCGCCTCCACGTCGATGGTCGGCGTGTCCGCGGCGACGTCGTCGACCGTCAGGCCCTCGAGGAGGTCGTCGAGGAGCACGGTGCGGGACTCGCCGGTCGCGGCGCTGTAGACGAACCACGCGAGCAACAGGAAGAGCGGGCTGAAGTAGAGGACGCCGAAGACGGCGAACGCGACGGCGAACGCGACGCCGACGCGCGCGGCCGTCCGGGTGGCGACGGCGTAGGGCCGCGAGCGCGCGAGGTAGGCGCGGAGGACGCGCCCGCCGTCCATCGGGAACGCGGGCAGGAGGTTGAAGCCCGCGAGGAGCGCGTTGCTGATGGCGAGCCAGCCGACGATGAAGCCGACGACCGGGAGCGAGGCGGGGACGGCGTAGAGGCCGAGGTAGCAGACGGCGGCGACGAGCAGGCTCGTGACGGGGCCGGCGAGCGCGATTGCGAACTCCTTCTCGGGCTCGCGGGGGATGTTCGAGAGGCTCGCCAACCCGCCGAGGAGCCAGAGCGTGATGGATTCGGTCTCGACGCCGTAGCGCGCCCCCGCGTAGGCGTGCCCGAGCTCGTGGAGGGCGACGCCGACGAAGAGGCCGACGGCGGCGAAGATGCCGATGAGCCACGGGTTCGAGCCCGCGTGCAGCACCTCGACGGCGAACGCCGTCGGCGCGACGGCGTTCACGATGCCGGCGTAGGCGTCGATCTGTGCCTCGGAGCCGAGGAGCCACGCGAGGATGGGGAGGAAGACGACGAGCGAGAGGTCGATTCGGATGGGGATGTCCCACACCCGACCGACGGTGAACTTGCGCATCATCGGACGGACGTGCGGCGGACAGTAATAGCCACCGGCGACGGCCGCGTCCCGCTCAGTCGTCCTCGGTCGGGGCGTCGAGGGCGGCCGCGTACGCGCGGATGCGGTCGTCGTCGAGGTGCTCGAGGATGCGGTCGTGTGCGCGCTCGCGCAACTCCGCGACCTCCTCGGGGTCGCGTCGCGTCTCGAAGGCGGCGTCGATGTAGGACTCGCGGAGGTCGGCGACGTCGGCGTCCCCCTCGCGCTCGGCGGGGACGTGGTCGTCGAACCACTCGCGCCAGCGCTCGCGTTCGCCCCAGTCGCCGGCGAACTCGCTCTCGGAGCGGAGCCAGTCGTAGTGCTCGGCGAGTTCCTCGGGGTAGCCGTCCGCGAGTCGGACGTCCTTGATGAGGCGGCGTGCGACGTGCGCGCCCTGCCCGGCCGCGACCACGGCCTGCGCGTTGCGCTGGCCGGCGGGCGCGACGACGTAGAGGCCCGCCACCTCGGTGCGGCCGTCGGCGTCGGGGTAGTCGCCGTCGAAGTGCTCGTGCTCGTCGCCGTCGTGCTCGTGGGACTCGTACGCGCCGTCACCGACGACCGGCCGGAGGTAGTCGCCGTCGTACCACGACGCCGCGACGACGTGACGCGCGCGGACGACGCGGCCGTCCGCCGTGGTGACGACGAAGCGCGCGTCCCCGGTCTCCCCGTCAGCCGCGTGCTCGACTGCCTCGACGGTGTCGGCGACGAGGTCGGCGCCCGCCGTTTCGAGGTGGTCGTGCAGGAGCGCGCGGTAGGTTTCGATGTCGATGCCGGCGGGGAAGCCCGGGTAGTTCTCGAGGAACGCCGAGCGCGGGAGCGCGGCGACGCCGCGGTCGAAGACGAGCGTGTCGAGGCCGTAGCGCGCGGTGAAGACGGCGGCGCTCGCGCCGCTCGGCCCGCCCCCGACGACGACGACGTCGACGGTCCGGTCGGTGTGCTCGCTCATGCGTCGAACTCGCCGGTGACGATGTCCGCGACGCGCTGGCGGTCGAAGAGCTGCTCGCCGCCGAACACGTCGGGATAGAGGCCCTGCGCGGCCTGTTCGAGGTGGAAGAGGTGGATGATGGGGCCCTGGTAGGTGTGTCCGCCGTAGAAGACGCGGCCCTCCTGGACGGCGGTGAGTTCGCTCGCGACCTCGTGTTGCTCCATGTGCGCGACGACGTTCTCCTGGAAGTACGCGTCCGTTATCTCGCCCTGAATGCGGACGGCGATGGCGTCGGGGTCGATGTCGAGGAGCGCCTCGTAGTCGAGCGTCGCGCCGCCCGCCTGCGCGTCCGTGACGTCGTTCTGCGCGAGGGCGTCGCCGACTTCGAGGTTCCGCCACTGCTCGGACTGCGTGCCCTCGCCGACGAGGTAGGGGTAGAAGGACTCGGGCGGGATACCGGCCGGGTAGAGGAGCGCGACGTCGGGAGTCTCCTCGGGGAGGCGGTCCTTCACGTCCGCGACGACCTCGTCGTGGTAGGCGCTGAACGCCTCGTAGCGCTCGCGCTCGTCGAAGAGCTCGGCCATCTTCTCGAAGGCCTCGTAGAGCGAGTAGTAGCGGTAGTCGTGCCAGTCGTAGACCTGCGTGAAGACGGTGTTGCCGAAGAAGGGCGCGACGTTCTCCCGAACCTCCGCGACGTCGCCCTGACTCCACTGGAGGCGGTTCACCATGAAGTTCGGGTCGATGACGTGGACGTCGGCGTCGACGGAGTAGAAGACCTCCTTCCCGGTGCCGTCCTGGTAGAGGGGCGTGAGGTCGTCGGTATCGACGGAGACGCCGGGGAGCTCCTCGTAGTAGTAGGCGGCGTAGCGCGCGGGGATGCCGATAGCTTCGAGGCCGTCGGCCTGTCCGAGCGCGACGCCCATGTCGGCGTAGTCGCCGGTGAACGCGAGCCACGACTCGGGGACCGACTCGAAGGTGACCTCGCCGACGGGCGCCATCGAGACCGTGTGCCCGGCGTCCTCGGTGGTGGTCGTCCCCCCGGTCGTGCTCGCCTCGGTGGTCGTGCTCGTCGTCCCGTCGCCGGTGCCGGAACAGCCGGCGAGCAGGCCGCCGCCGAGGAGCGCGCCGGTCCCGGCGAGGTAGTCGCGTCGCGTGCGCCGTCCGTCGCTCGACTTCCGTGGCATACGGTTTAGGTTCGCCTAATAAGTCAAAACCCCTCCGATTTTTCGGCGGGCCTAATCCATCGCTCACTCCTTCTCCGTGCGCTCGAACCCCTCCGGTTCGTCCACCAGCCCCCACGCCGCGCCGAGCGAGTGCAGCGAGACGACGAGCGGGTAGAGCGGCACCGCGAGGAGGTGGCGGTAGGCGAGGCCGCCGTAGTAGCGCCACGCGCGAGCCAGCCAGACGAGCGTGTACGCGAGCAGCCCCCACGAGAGCACGTGATAGAGCCCGCGATACGGCATCGTCCCCGGGAGTAGGCCGAGGAAGAGGAGGAGGAACGGCGCGACCGGCGAGAACGCCCACGTGACGTTCCGGAGGGCGAAGAGCGTCCAGTAGCGCTTCGGGAGGACGGGTTCGTCGCGCAGCGACCCCGCGAGCCAGCGGCGGCGTTGCTCGACGAGCGCCCGGACGGACGGGGGCGCCTGATTCCGGAAGCGGTCCGGGAGGACGACGTACTCCGCGCCGTGCTCGAGGACCGCACGCCAGACGAAGACGGTGTCCTCGATGAGCGTCGGATACGCCCACCCCACGTCGTCCTCGACGCTCGCGCGGACCGCGATGCCGCCGCCCCACGCGTAGAGCGGCACGCCGGGGAGCCCGAAACCCTGCTGTTCGGCCTGATAGCCGATGCGGACGAGCTCGCACCAGAACGCGAGCGTCGAGCCGGTGTACTCGGGCCACTCGCGGAACTGGACGACGTCCGCGTCCGGGAACCCCTCGAACTCGCGGACGTGCGTGTCCTCGTCGAGGAAGAGCACGAACTCGCGCTCGCAGGAGAGTTCGCGGCGCGCCCACTCCAGCGCGCGGCCCTTGTCCGAGGCGTCGCACGTGAAGGAGTCGGGGACGACGTGCACCGTCGCGCCCGCGACGTCGATGGGCGCCTCGGCGACGACGTGGCGCTCGCCGGGCGCGACGCCGTCCGGAATGGCGTCGACGGTCTCCTGCACGACGTCCTCGGCGTCGACGGTGAGGATGCGTATCTGGCAGGCCTCGGGCCCGTAGACGACGTCCGGCGGCTCGTACTCGCGATGGGACTGGACCAGCTCGTACGTCCAGAAGAGCGTCGCGCCGCCGTAGATGCCGAGGAAGAGCCAGAGCGCGGCGTACGCCACGGGCTGGAGGACGGAGACGACGAGCGGGTGCATCGTCTCGTGGAGGGTGAGGAGCACCGCGCTCAGGAGCGCGAGCGCGAACACGGCCGCGAGGAGGCGGTCCGGTGCGACGGGGAGCCTGCGCATCCGAGTAGTGCCACGTGTTCGGCGCGCGTCCGGATTAACCGTGCGATTGGCCGCCGTCGACCGGGCGAGCGACGCCCGTCTCGGACGGTTACTCGCGCGACCCGTCGACGACCGTCCCCTCGGCCACGGCGAAGCCCGCGCGGAGGAGGACGGCGGTGCTCACGAGGCCCGCCCAGAGGACGAGGTGGACGAGCGCGACCGACGCGCCGTCCGCGCTCACGGCGAGCGGGGCGCCGAGCGCGAACGACGCCGTCTGTGCGACGAGGCCGAGACAGACAGCGGCGACGACGGCCTCCGCGAGCCGCCACGCCGTCGGGCCGCCGCCGCGTGCCGCGCGCGCCGCGAACGCGACGCCGAAGCAGAGCGTCGCCGCCGCGACGACGACCGCCATCGCGTCGTGTGACCACCGACCGAAGAGGTCGGGCACGAGCGCGACGACCAGGAAGTACGCGCCGAACGCCCCGATGACGGCGGCTGCGACGGCCGCAGCGAACCGGCGGGAGGCGAGTGTCTCCACGTTCACGGTGGACGTTGCCCCGCGCGCGGGTTAGTCCGTTCGGAACGCGCTCGCGACAGTTTCGGACCGTTCACGACCGTTCAGCGCACGGAACGCGCCTGAACGACGCTCACGCTTTTTGGGTGTCCCCCTCCTGTCGACGCGTATGACTGACTCGGAGCGGACGGTGCTCGTCGTCGACGACGACCGCGCGTTCGCGACCCTCACCGCGACCCACCTCCGCGAGGCGCTCCCGGGCGTCGACGTCGAGGTGCGGGTCGACCCGCGCGCCGCCGCCGAGTCACTCGGCCGCGCCGACGCGGTCGTGAGCGACCACGAGATGCCCGCGATGACCGGAATCGACCTGCTGTGCGTCGCGCGGCGTCGCGGGGGCGACCTCCCCTTCGTCCTCTTCACGGGCTGTGGGTCGGCGGCCGTCCGCGAGGGCGCCGACGCGGCGGGCGCGACGGCCTACGTCCGCAAGCACGACCGCGACGCCTTCGATGCGGTGGTGCGAGCCGTCTCGGCGTCGCTCGAGACACGCGTGGAGGCGACGCCGTAGCCGACGCTCGGCGGCGAGGAAAACGGGAGAAGCGTCGTGATGGCGCGTCAGGCCGCTGGTTCCTGCACTTCGAGGAGCTCCTTGTAGCGCGAGCGGATGGTGACGCGCGCGACGTTCGCCACCTCGCTCACGTCCTCCTGGGTGACGGAGCGGTTCGTGAGGCGCGCGGCGGCGTAGACGGCCGCGCCCGCCATCGTCGTCGGGCTCTTCCCGCTGTGGACGTTCGCCTCGATGGCGGTGTCGAGGAGGTCGCGGGCGACGCGGACCGTCTCGCTCGGCAGGTCGAGGTCGCTCGCGTAGCGCTCGACGTACTCGCGCGGGTCCGTCGGCGGGACTTCGAGGCCGAGCTCGCGGCTCACCTGCCGGTAGGCGCGCTGGACGCGCAGGCGCTCGACCCGCGAGACGGTCGCCACCTCGTCGAGACTGCGGGGGACGCCGGCCTGCCGGGCGGCCGCGTAGACGCTCGCCGTCGCGACGGACTCGATGGAGCGCCCGCGGAGGAGGTCCTCGTCGAGTGCGCGCCGGTAGACGACGCCGGCGGTCTCGCCGACGCTCTTCGGGAGGCCGAGCGCGCTCGTCATCCGCTCGACCTCGCCGAGCGCCTGCTTCAGGTTGCGCTCCTGGTCGTCGCGGGCGCGGAAGCGCTCGTCCCACTTGCGCAGGCGCGCGAGCTGGCGGCGCTTGCGGCCGGAGAGGCGCTGGCCGTAAGCGTCCTTGTCCTGCCAGCCGATGACGGAGCTCAGTCCCTTGTCGTGCATGAGGTTCGTCGTCGGGGCGCCGACGCGGGACCGGTTCTCGTCGCCGTCGTCGAACGAGCGCCACTCGGGGCCGCGGTCGACGACGTCCTCGTCGACGATGAGCCCGCACTCCCGACAGGAGACCTCCCCGCGCGCGGCGTCGCGTTCGAGTCCCGCACCGCATTCGGGACAGACGTCCGCACGCTCGGTGGTCGTGTCGCTCGTTTCGCGTTCTCGGCCGACGGCCGTAGTCGTTGCCTGCATGATGGGTCACCCCGGTCGCGTACGTGGACCAACGGCCGGGTGTGTCATAGTACCGCAACCAGATTCCCGACTTCTGAGAATCGCAGACGGCGTCGGGGTCGCTCGGGGTCGAGGGGACGAATTGTGGCGAGCGCAACGACTATACTCCCGTGTGGGAAACCCGCGGGTGCGATGCCCACGTGTGACCGCTGCGGTGGCTCGCCACGACAGCTCTGGAAACACACCGAGCGCGGGTTCGACGGCTACGTCTGCGCGGAGTGCCACCCCGCCGTCGGTGACGGCCTCACGTTCGTCTCCTGAGCGGTTTCACGACACGGCGTCGCGGTGACTGCTCGCGTTTTCGCGCCGCCGAGCGACGCGGCCGCGCTTCGACACGCACAAGCCGTCCCGTCCACGAACGCGGAGTAGAGCCACAGCCATGACGTGCCCGTCAGCGTCCCGACCGGAGGGGTATCGACGATGAGTAGCGACGACCTCGACTTCGACCCGCTCTCCTACGAGGACCTCCCCGAGGAGCGCCGGCCCGCGATCTGGCAGGCGCTCGTCCCCGTCGTCGGGATGCTGTTCTTCCTCGGCGTCGGGAAGCTCGTCTTCGAACTCGACCCGCAGTTCCCCCTGCTGCTGGGAATCGCGTTCACCGCGCTCTGCGCGCGCTGGTGGTTCGACCTCTCGTGGCGCGACCTCTACGACGGCGCGGCGGACAGCATCGTGATGGGGCTGCAGGCGGTGCTCATCCTCTTCGTCGTCTACGCGCTCATCGCGACGTGGATCGCGGCGGGGACGATTCCCGCCATCATGTACTACGGCCTCGGCCTCCTCACCCCCAAGGTCTTCCTCCCGGTCGCCGCGGTCCTCGCGGCCGTCGTCGCGTTCGCCATCGGCTCCTCGTGGACGACGGCGGGGACGCTCGGCGTCGCGTTCATCGGCATCGGCCACGGCCTCGGCATTCCCGCACCGATGACCGCCGGCGCCATCCTCTCCGGTGCGTACGCCGGCGACAAGCAGAGCCCGCTCTCCGACACCACCAACCTCGCCGCCGCCGCGACCGAGACCGACCTCTTCGAGCACGTCGACGCGATGCGCGTCGGCACCCTCATCGCGTTCGCCATCGCCGTCGTCGCCTACGCCGTCCTCGGCCTCCGCGCCGGCGGCGCCATCCCCGCCGGGCAGGTCGAGTCGATTCGCGGCGCGCTCGCCGGGAGCTACGACGTCGGCCTCTACGTCCTCCTCCCGCTCGTCGTCACGTTCGCGCTCGCGCTCTACGGTATTCCGGCGCTCCCGTCGCTCGGCACCGGCGTCTTCGCGGGCATCCTCACGACCATCGTCTTTCAGGGGAGCCCGGTCGTCACCACGGACCCCCTCGCGTTCCACCCCGAACCCATCACGCGCGCGTTCAGCATCGCGCAGAGCGGGACGACCCCGGACACGGCGTCCGACCTCGTGAACTCGCTCCTCGGCTCCTCGGGGCTCACGGGTGCGTCCTGGGTCGTCACCATCGTCCTCGCGGCGCTCGCGCTCGGCGGGATGCTCACGCGCTCCGGCGTCCTCGCCGCCGTCGCGCACGCCATCGCGAAGCGCGCGCGTTCGGTCGGCTCGCTCACCGCGACGACGGCCGTCACCGCGTTCTCCATGAACGTCCTCGCCGCCGACCAGTACATCAGCATCGTCGTCCCCGGGATGACCTATCGCGGCCTCTACGACGACTTCGGTCTCGACTCCGCGAACCTCTCGCGCGCCGTCGAGGCCGCCGGCACCACGACGAGCGCGTTCGTCCCGTGGAACTCCGGCGGCGTCTACATGGCGGGCGTCCTCGGGGTCGTCCCCATCGGCCTCGACCTCACCGCCTCGGGCGGCCTCGGCTTCCACGTCCTCGGCTACGCCCCCTACTACTTCTTCGGCTTCCTCAGCCCCGCCATCCTCCTCGTCATGGGCTTCACGGGCTGGTGCATCCGCACGAACGAGGGCGTCGAGACGCCCGAACCCGGCGCGGGGACGGGCGAGCACTGACCACTAGCTTTCTTGTCGCCTCGCGGGCATCGTCGGGATGCGATGCCCTCCACCACCAGACGCGCCCTCCTCTGCGGCGCCGGCGCCGCCGCCGTCGGCGCGCTCGCGGGCTGTAGCGCGTCCGAGACGCACAGCTCGTCGCCCGACGGCGGCACGCTCGTCACCGACTACACGGCCGTGATTACGCGCTCGGCCGGCGAGCGCGCGCCCGTCGTCGCGCCCCGCGAGGACACCGGCGGGGCGACGACGACCACGGAGCCGTTCACCCTCCACGCCTTCGAGAGCGAGTCCGACGCCGAGGCGCTGGCGCTCGCGGACGACGCCTCGAACGCCGCCGCCGTCCGACGCCTCGTCGCGGAGACCGACTACGCGAGCGAGTCCGTCCTCGCCTACCAGACGCGCATCGGCGAGTGCTACCGGCTGGCGGTGCAGTACGTCGCCCGCGACGCGGACGGGAGCCCGAACGTGGAGTGCTGTCGCGTCGTCCGCGACGCCCACACCGCCTGCGAGCGCCGCGAGCGCGACCACGCGGCCGCGTTCGTCCGCGTCCCCTTCACCGGCGAGGAGTACAGCGGCCTCTCCGTCGGCTCCGGGGGCGACTGCGGCCGGGTCCCCGAGCGCTACCGGAACGGGAGTGAGTCCGCGTGACGCGACGGAGTCGCCGCGCGCTGCTCGCCGCGACCGGAACCGCGCTCACCGGCGCGCTCGCGGGCTGTAGCTCCCTGAACCCGCTCTCGGGCGAGTCCGGCGTCGAGTACGACGAGTCCGCGTTCGCCGAACTCCCCGGCGACCTCCCGGCGGTACCGGCCGCCGAACCCGTCGCGCCGGCGCGCGCGGACGTCGTCGCGGCCCGCGAGCGCCTCCGCTCGCTCCTCGACGACGCCGACGTCTCGCGCGTCCCGAACGAAGTCGTCCGCGACGAACTCGCGCGCGAGCGGGAGTCCGCGCGCGACGCCCTGACCGAGGACGCCGAAGCCAGCGTCGACGCGCTCGCCGCCCTCACGTACCCGCGCTCGGAGGCGATGTTCGCTCACGCCGGCCTCGCGGCGTTCGACGGCGACCTCGACGCGTCGGCGGTCGCCGCGCGCCGCGAGCGCCACCGCCGCGAGGCCGAAGCGTTCCTCGCCGACTACCGGTACGACGGCCCGCCGAACGACCCGGCCGGGGCGCTCGCCGAGCACGCCCGCATCGAGGGATGGGCGCGAACCGGCGCCCGACTCATCGGGGACGCGGACCGCCGCCGGGAGTACGAGAACACCGTCCTCCACGTCGCGGAACGCGCCTCCGCCGTCGAGTGGGGGCGCGCGTACGCCGCGGACGCCCGCCGCCTCCGCGAGCGCTACGCGTCGACGCTCGACGGCCCGAGGGAGTACGGGCGGCGCTTCGCGCGCGTCTCGGGGTCGCTCGTCGCGGACGTCGAGTCGCACGCGAGCGCCCCGGACTGGGAAGCGGTGACGAGCGGGTTCGAACGCGACGTCGCGGGCACCCCTGCCGAGAGACTCCTCACGGACCTCGCGAGCGACAGGTGGTCCGGCGCACGGGGCGCCGTCGCACACCGGGACGCGGGCCGGTACGCCGCCGCCGTCGTCCCGGCGATGCGCGCGCTCGCGGCGGACCGCGCGCTCGCCGACGCGGAGGCCGCCGTCGCCGAGGGCGGGTACGCGCTCCCCGAGTCGGTGGACCCGATCAGCGCGGAGCGCACCGCCGCCGTCGAGGGCCTGCGTGCCCTCCTCGACACCGCGCCGACGCGACTCGCGCGACGCCTCGCGGCCTACGTCCGTAGCTCGCTCCGGAGCGCCGACCGGTACGCCCGTGACGAACACACCTCGATGCCCGGTCGCGACCTCTACGCGCAGTACGCCACCGCGAACCGCTTCGCGGCCGCCGCGCCCGCCGTCGTCCGCCGCGTCGGGGACGCGCTCGCCGAGTGAGGCCGGCGGCGCGCTCGGCGCGGACACGCTCCCCGCGTGCCCGGCGACGCGCCCGGGACGCCCATCGACATCCGGCGTCGGCGGACCGTCGAACCGGCCGGGCGCGGTCGGCGCTCCGGGCGCGTCTCGCATATGGCAGGGGAAAGATACCTATACGCGACCAGCGTACGCCTCCTCTATGACGTGTGGGGTGGCACGCGGAGTGCTCGTCGTGGAGGACGACCCGGGACTGCGGGAGTTGTACGTGCACGCGCTCGGCGACGACTACGACGCGCGGGGCGCGGCGACGATAGCGGACGCGCTCGACGCCGCCGACGCCTCCGTGTCCGTCGTCGTCCTCGACCGACGCCTCCCGGACGGTGACGGCCTCGACGCCCTCCCGGCACTCGAGGACGCGACGGACGGCGCGTTCGTCGTCGCCGTCACCGCCGTCGACCCCGGCCTCGGCATCGTCGACGCCGGCATCGACGACTACCTCGTGAAGCCCGTCGGCCCCGAGCGCGTCGGCGACGCGGTCGCCGCGCTCCTCGAACGCCACAGCTACGAGGCGGCGGTCGCGCGCTACTATGCGCTCGCGTCGAAGCGCGCCGCCCTCGAAGCCGCCCACGATGCCGCCGCCCTCGCCGAGGACGAGCGCTATCAGCGCCTCCTCGCGGACCTCGAGGAACTCCGCGAGCGCGTCGCCCCGTCGCCGGCGCTCGTCGGCGAGCCGCGCCGGGCGCGCGCGCTCTATCGGGACCTCGGCGCGGAAGCGAGCGACTAGCGAAACAGCGGACAGGGTGGTGTCGGCGGCGACCCGTCGCGTTTTAACTGCCGAGACGCCGTAGCCGCCCGCATGCCCGATACCGTGCCGCTCGCCCGGTCGTTCACCGAGCGGACCGAAGTGCTCATGCCGACCGACACGAACCACCTCAATCGCGCGTTCGGCGGCCGCATCCTCGAGTGGATGGACGTCGTCGCCTCCGTCGCGTGCCGGCGCTTCGCCGGCCGGCAGGTCGTCACCGCGAGCATCGACCACATCGACTTCCACGCGCCCATCGACGTCGGCGACGTCGTCACCGTCGAGTCCTACGTCTTCGACACCGGGCGCACGAGCGTCAGCGTCCGCGCGTCCGTCCGCGCGGAGGACCCCGAGGCCGGCGAGGAGTGGGAGGTCACCACCGCGTTCTTCACGTTCGTCGCGCTCGACGACGACGAGACCCCCGTCGAGGTCCCGGACGTCGCGTGCCCGGACGACGACCAGCGTGGCCTGCGCGACCTCGCGCTCGACGACCGCCGCGAGCACCGCGAAGCCCTCGTCGAGCGCATCGACGCCGAACAGGAGGGTGCGGACGGATGACCGACCGGAGCATCAGCCCGCACGTCGCCCGAATCCGCGTGTATCCGGTGAAGTCGCTCGACCCGCTCGAGCGCGCGCGGACGACCGTTCGGCCGGACGGCGGCCTCGGCGTCGACCGGTCGTACGCCGTCGTCGACGCCGACGGGGAGTACGTGAACGGGAAGCGCGAAGCCGCCGTCCACCGTATCGATGCGACCTACGCGGACGACGGCGACACGCTCGTCCTCCGCGACCGGGACGGCGAGCGAGATGCGGAATCGTTCCGACTCGCGGACGCCGACGACCGCGAGGGGGCCGCCGCGTGGCTCGCCGACCACTACGGCTACGACGTGGCGTTCGAGCACGCCGAGCGCGGGGGCTACCCGGACGACACGACCGCTTCCGGGCCGACCGTCATCTCGACGGCGACCCTGCGCGAAGTCGGGTCGTGGTTCGACCTCCCGATAGGGGAGGTGCGCCGCCGCTTCCGGCCGAACCTCGAAATCGGCGGCGTCCCCGCCTTCTGGGAGGACCGCCTCTACGCCGACCGCGAGCACACGGTGCGCGTTCGCGTGGGCGACGCGGTCTTCGAGGGGACGAACCCGTGCTCGCGCTGCGTCGTCCCGACGCGCGACTCCCGGACGGGCGAGCGCGACCCCGATTTCCAGCGGACGTTCGTCGAGAAGCGCGAGGCGACGCTCCCCGCGTGGGCGGACGAGTCGTGGTACGGGCGCGGCTACTACCAGCTCATGGTGAACACGGCCGTTCCGGAGGAGACGACCGGCGCGACGCTCAGCGTCGGGGACCCCGTCGAGGTGCTCGGGGTCAGTGAAGGGAACCCGCAGGGCTAGACGAGGAGGGCGAGCGCGAGCGCGACGGCGACACAGCCCCCGAGCAGGAGGACGAACGTCACCCGCGCGAGCGCGTTCGGCGGGACGTACACGTCCGTCAGGTGGACAGTACCCGTTCTTAACACTAGGGCCCGTTTCGCGCCCCGACCGTCAGGGCCGCACGCGATGGAGCGCGAGGACGACGAGCGCGCTCGCGAGGAAGAAGCCGGCGACGACGGCGAACGCGGCGCCGTAGGAGAAGCGCGAGATGACGGCGCCGAGGAGGACGGGCGCGAGCGCGCCGCCGATGGGGAGACCGGTGTAGACGAGGCCGAAGCTCTTCCCGGTGTCCGCCGCACCGGAGAGCGCGTTCGTGATGCGGTCGCGCGCCGGGAGCGAGACGCCGAAGCCCGCGCCCGCCACCGCCCACGCGACGACGAAGCCCGTCGACCCGGGGGCGAGCGCGAGCGCCGCCCAGAGCGCGAGCGCGGACCACGCGACGCCGCCGACGATGAGCGCGAAGGCGTCGTAGCGGTCCGCGACCCACCCCCCGACGAGGACGAAGACGGCGGTGACGGCGAGGAAGCCCGTGAGCGCGCTGTTCCCGACGACCGTCGAGAAGCCGAGACCGTTCACCGCGAACGCCGTCGTGTACGTCTGGAGGCCGGTGTCCGCGAGCGTGACGAGGAGGAAGAACGCGAACATCCCGGCGACGAGCGGGCGCTTCAGGAGGGCGACGCTCCCGAGGAGCGACCCCGAATCGTCGTCCACCGACTCCGCGGTGGACGCGCGGAGGACGCGGCGGTGGACGGGCGCGAGCGCGACGAGCAGGACGAGCGCGTAGACGAGGCCGCCGACGCCGATCACGGCGAGGGCGATCCGCCAGTCCGCGAGCGCCGCGATGCCCGTCGTCAGCACGGGCGCGGCGGCGAACCCGACGAAGCCGCCGAAGGAGTGGAGGCTGAACTGCCTGCCTTCGCTCGCGGCGTCGCCAGCGGCGTCGAGGAGCGCGTAGTTCGCCGGGTGGAACGGCGACTGGCCGACGCCGGAGACGAACGCGCACGCGAGCACCTGCCAGTACGCCGTCGCGAACCCCGCGAGGCCGATGCTGACGCTCGTCAGCGCGAGGCCGCCGACGACGACGCGCTTCCCGCCGACGCGGTCGACGAGTTCGCCCGCCGGCACCTGACAGAGGAACTGCGCGACGAAGATGAGCGTCACGCTCACCGCGAGACGCGTCTCCGAGACCCGAAACGTCCCCGCGATGAGCGGGAAGAGCGGCGGGAGCGCGAGCAGGAAGACGTGCGAGACGAAGTGGTCGGCGCTGACGAGCGCCGTCACGCCCACGGGGCCGGACGCGCGCCGCGTCATCGCCGGGACTGACCGGCGGGTCGTTCTTCCAGACGGGACATATCGCTCGCTACCGGCGTCCCGCGCGTAAACGTTTCCGTTCGACGGAACCGCCTACAGCACCGAGTACGGCTCGTCCGGATCGTACCAGCGTGAGGCGTCGCCTCACTGGGCACGACAGTCCTCAGAGTACGTGGTACTCTTCGGACGGATCGTACCAACGCGAATCGGAGATTCGCTGGGCAGAATCCGTGCGAGCCTACAGCACCGAGTACGGCTCGTCCGGATCGTACCGCCTGAACAGGAGGCTGTTCGAGAGGACGCTGACGCTCGAGAATGCCATCGCGGCGGCGGCGAGCGCGGGCATCATGAGGCCGAGCGACGCGAGCGGGATGAGGACGGTGTTGTAGCCGAGCGCCCAGAAGAGGTTCTGCTTGATCTTCCGGAGGGTGGCGTCGGAGACGTTGATGGCCTTCAGGACGTCCTCGGGGTCGTCGCGCATCAGCGTGACGTCCGCCGCCTCGATGGCGACGTCGGTGCCGGAGCCGATGGCGGCGCCGACGTACGCGGCGGCGAGCGCGGGCGCGTCGTTCACGCCGTCACCGACCATCATCGCGCGAGCGCCGTCCGCCTGAATCGCCTCGACGGCGTCGGCCTTCTCGTCGGGGAGGACCTCCGCGCGGACGCCCTCAGCCGGGATGCCGAGTTCGGCGGCGACGGCGGTCGCGGTGCGCTCGTTGTCGCCGGTGAGCATCCTGACGGTGAGACCGCGCTCTTGGAGGCCGGCGACGGTGCGCTTCGCGCTCTCCTTCACCTCGTCGGCGGTGGCGAGCACGCCCGCGAGGTCGCCGTCGATGGCGACGAGCATCGCGGTCTTCCCCTCGGACTCGAGGCGCTCGCGCGCGTCGGCGGCGGCGTCGACGGCGACGCCAGCGTCCTCGAGTAGGCCGGGATTCCCGACGAGGACGTCGCGGCCATCGACGGACGCGCGCACGCCCTTCCCGGGGACGTTCTCGAAGTCCTCGGGCGTCGCGAGGTCGAGGCCGCGCTCTTTCGCGCCGTCGACGATGGCCTCGGCGAGCGGGTGCTCGCTCCCGGACTCCGCGCTCGCGGCGGCGTACAGCAGGTCGGTCTCGGGGTTGGAGAGCGTGGCGGCGTCGCCGCCCTCGGTGACTGCGACGGTACCGCCGTCGGGTCGCTCGCCACCGTCTGGGGCGGCCGTCCGGTCGAGCGCGACGACGTCGGTGAGCGTCATCTCGCCCTCGGTGAGGGTGCCGGTCTTGTCGAAGACGACGGTGTCGACGTCGCGGACGCGCTCGAGGACGTCGCCGCCCTTGAAGAGGACGCCGTTGGTCGCGCCGAGGCTCGTGCCGACCATCGTCGCGGCCGGGGTGGCGAGGCCGAGCGCGCAGGGGCACGCGACGAGCACCGCCGAGGCGAAGACGACGACGGCAAACTCGAGGACACTGACGGTGCCGCCGGCGACGGCGGGACCGCCCGCGACGAGCCCCCAGAGCGGGAGCCAGTCGACGACGCCCGCGAGCGCCTGCGGGAACGCGTACCAGAGGAGGCCCCAGAGGAGGGCGTTCGCGATGACGGCGGGGACGAAGTAGGCGGAGATGCGGTCGGCGAGGTTCTGCACCTCGGGCTGGCGGGACTGGGCTTCCCGAACGGTCTGGACGATCTGCTGGAGCGCGGTCTCGCGGCCGACCTTCGTGGCTTCGACGACGAGGCGGCCGTTCTCGTTGACGGTGCCGCCCACGACGTCGTCGCCGGGCGCCTTCTCGACGGGAACGGATTCGCCGGTGACCATGGACTCGTCGACCGCCGATTCGCCCTCGACGACGACGCCGTCCGTCGGGACCTTCTCGCCGGGCTTGACGACGAGGCGGTCGCCGACCTCGACCTCGGAGAGCTCGACGTCGCGTTCCTCGCCGTCCTCGAGGACGCGCGCGGTGTCGGCCTCCATCTCGAGGAGGGACTCGATGGCTTTCCCGGCCTGGCTCTTCGAGCGCGCCTCGAGGAAGTTGCCGAGCGTGATGAACGTGAGGATGAAGACGGCGCTGTCGAAGTAGGTGCCGCCCGGGATGAGGTTCAGGAGGGTGGCGACGCTGTAGAGGTAGGCGGTGGAGGAGCCGAGCGCGATGAGGACGTCCATGTTCGCGGTGCGGTTCTTCACGAGCGCCGTGTAGGAGTTCGCGTAGAACTCCTTGCCCAGCAGGTACTGGACGGGCGTCGCGAGGAGGAAGCCGACGACCTCTATCGGGAGGCCCGTGCCGGGAATCGCCTCGGGGAGGAGGTCGGGGGCGAGGAGGCCCTCGAGCATCAGCGCGAAGAGCGGGACGGCGAACGCGGCACCGAAGAGCGTGAGGCGCCGCTGTCTGCGGACCTCGGCGTTCCGCGCGGCGCTCGCGGCGCTCTCGCCGTCCGCCTCGTCGCCCGTCTCGCGGACGGGCGAGTAGCCCGCGCCCTCGATGGCGGCGTAGAGGTCGTCGCGGGTGGCTTCGGCGGGGTTGTAGCGGACGCGCGCCTCGTCGGTCGCGAAGTTCACGTCGGCCTCGACGACGCCGGGGGTGTCGAGGAGGGCGTCGTGGACGGTCTGCGAGCAGTTCGCGCACGACATGTCGGTGATTGTCACCGTGACCGCCTCGTCGACCGGCGTGTAGCCCGCGTCCGCGACGGCGTCGTAGACCGCCGCGAGCGACACCGCGTCGGGGTCGTACTCGACGCTCGCTTCGTCCGTCGCGTAGTTCGCGCTCGCCGCCTCGACGCCGTCGAGGGCCGAAAGCGCGTCCTCGATGGTCGCCGAGCAGTTCGCACAGGACATCCCCTGCACGTCGATGCGCTCGGTCCGGGTCATGGTCGTGTCTACGGCCTCCTCGTTCAATCCACTTCGCATTAGCGGGCATAAGGAGAGACGCGACTCGACTTCGGATTCGAAATCGGAGTTGGCTCGCGAGCGCCTCGCGAGCGACAAATATCAGTATCAGTCTACTTCTTAGGTTCGGAGATACCGCCGCTTTGGTGATTTAGGAGCGCCTAGGTTATTTTGGCGCGCCTAAAATATCAACAGTTTGGTATATACGTCGCCGGTCCGTATCGTCGCGTGATGCTCCAGGAGTTCGTCATCGTGTTCGTCGCGGGGTTCATCACCGCCCTCGGGACGGGCGTCGGGACGGTGCCGCTGTTCTGGGCGCGCGACGTGAGCGGGCGCATCGACGTCCTCCTCTGGGGCGTCGCCGGCGGCTTGATGACGTCCGCGTCGCTCTTCGGGCTACTCTTCGAGGCCTATCAGCGCCACAGCGACCCCCTCCTCGTCGCGGGCGGCGTCATCGCGGGCGTCCTCCTCGTCGTCGCCGCCCACCGCGTCATCGACGGCGTCGACTACCAGCCGACGGACATCGCCGCCGCCGACCGCGACGTCGTCGTCGGCGTCTTCGTCGTCCTCTTCGTCCACTCCTTCCCCGAGGGCATCGCCATCGGCGTCTCGTTCGTCGGCCTCGACCTGCTCGGCGGCCCCGGCATCGACCTCCTCGGCCTCCACCTCCCCGTGCTCGCCGTCGTCATGACGCTCGCCATCGCCATCCACAACATCCCCGAGGGCGTCGCCATCGGCGTCCCGCTCCGCCGCCAGGAAGGGATTTCGAACTGGCGGATGTTCTGGGCGGCCGTCGCCACCAGCCTCCCCCAACCGGTCGGCGCCGTCCTCGCCTACTACTTCGTCGTGCTCGCCGAGCGGTTCCTCGGCTTCGGCTACGGCCTCGCCGCCGGCGCGATGCTCTACCTCGTCGTCGCCGACATCCTCCCCGAGGGCCTCGACGCCGGTAGCGCCGTCCCGAACGGCCGCGCGTGGCTCGCCGTCGGCACCGCGCTCGGCGTCCTCGCGATGCTCCCGCTCGTCGTCGTCCTCTGAGCAACCCGAACGGGTTCGGCCATAGATGGATGTGGTTCCAGCCGGTAGTGCGGGGCGATGGCTGAGGATCAGTCTCTCTACGCGGAAATCGGTGGACAGGACGCCGTCGAAGCCGTCGTCGACGACTTCTACGACCGCGTCCTCGACGACCCCCTCCTCGAACCCTACTTCGAGGACACCGACATGCAGGAGCTCTTCGCCCACCAGGTCCAGTTCGTCAGCGCCGTCGCGGGCGGGCCCGTGGAGTACGACGGCGACGACATGGAGTCGGCCCACGAGGACATGGGCATCACCGACGAGGCCTTCGACCGAGTCGCCGACTACCTCGCCGAGGCGATGCGCGAGAACGGCGTCCCCGAGGAGGACATCGAGCGCGTCATCGAGGACGTCGCGGCGCTCCGCGACGACGTCGTGATGGTCTAATTACTGCTCGCGGAGGTAGCGTCGGCCCTCGGCGACGGTGAGCGGCATCTCCGCTCGCTCGACCACTCCCTCGAAGAGCCGGACGACCGTCGGCGGCCGGAGACCCTGCTCGTCGAGGAGGGCGCGGTCGGTGAGCACCTCGCGGACGCCGCCGTCCGCCGCGATGGTGCCGTCGGTGCCGACGAGGACGACGCGCTCCGCGAGCTCGGGCACGACGTCGAGCGTCGGCGTGAAGACGACCGTCGCGCCGTCGTGGGCGTCGAGCAACTCGAGGATGCGCGCCCGGTAGTGGGCGTCCACCGCGCCGAGCGGTTCGTCGAGCAGGAGGACGTCCGGGTCGAACGCGAGAACGCTCGCGACGGCCGCGCGCTGTTTCTCCCCGCCGGAGAGGCGAAAGGGCGGCCGGTCGAGGAGGTCGGTGAGGCCGAGCGCGTCCGCGAGGGCCGCGACGCGCTCGTCCGCGCGCGCCTCGGGCATGCCGAGTTGCGCGGGGCCGTACGCGATGTCCTCGCGAACGGTCGTGTTGAAGAGGTAGTCGTCCGGGTCCTGCAGGAGGACGCCGAGGCGCTCGCGGACGGCTTCGGCGTCCGTCGTCTCCCCGAAGTACTCGACGCGGCCCGCAGTGGGTGTGACGAGGCCGCCGAGCGCGAGCTGGAGCGTGCTCTTCCCGCTCCCGTTCGGCCCGACGACGGCGACGGACTCGCCCGCCTCGACGGCGAGCGAGACGTCGTCGAGCGCGCGCGTGCCGTCCGGGTACTCGTGGACGAGGCCGCGAGCGTCGATCACGCGACCCATCGGACCACCACCGAGGCGCAGAGCGAGAGCGCCGCGCAGAGCGCGAGCGCGTAGTCGCCGGCGTCGAGCGCGCGCGTCCGGCCGTAGGGCGAGGGCGCGTTCGCGCCGCCGCGCGCGCGCATCCCGCGGCCGACGCGCTCGCCGCGTTCGAGCGTCCGCAGGAGGAAGGTGCCGGCGAGGTTGCGCGCGTCGCGCCATCCCTCCCGGACGCCGGCGTCGCGGGTCGTGCGGCTGTTGCGCGCGAGGACGAGGCGCCGGAGTTCGTCGAAGAAGAGGAAGAGGTAGCGGTAGGTGACGGCGACGACCCAGACGAGCGCGACCGGCACGCGGAGCTCGCGGAGCGCGGCGACGACGCGCGAGAACGGCGTCGTCATCACGAGGAGGGAGAGGAGCGCGACGCCGACGCCGACGCGGAGGGTGAAGCGCACGACGTAGCGGACCCCGGCGTCGGTGACGGTGAGGCCGAACCCGGCGAGGAGCGCGTCGCCGGGCGTGAGGACGGCCTGCGGGAGGACGACGAGCGCGGAGGCGAGCGGGACGACGGCGGAGCGCGCGAGCAACCGCTCGAAGGGGACGTGCGAGCGCCACGCGAGCAGGAGGGCGAGCGCGCCGAGCGCGCAGACCGCGGCGAGGGTGCGGGAGACGACGACGGCGAGCGCGAGCGCGGCGATGGCGAGCAGGGAGACGCGGGGGTCGCGACGCTGGAGGAAGCCGTCGCGGCGCGCGACGCTCTCGGCGGTGAAGAACGCGCGGAGGACGCCCGTGACGCGTTCGACCGACCCCCCGACGGCGCCGCTCACGGCTCCGAGTCGCGTTCGAGGAGGCGGCCGACGACGAGCGCGAGCGCGAGCGTGAGGCCGACGCCGACGAACGCGGAGACGAGCGTGCCGGCGGTGGCGCCGAGGCCGGGGACGCCGTAGTCGGGGAGGAGGCCGGCGTGGTGGCTGACGGCGGCGTCCTCGGCGCCCGCCGCGTCGGCGGCGTTGTCGAGCGGTTCGGCGTAGCCGACGGCGCCGGACGCCCACGCGAACGCGGGCGCGAGGACGGCGAGGAGGCAGACGACGGCGAGCGCGCGCCGGACCCACGGCCGGGAGAGCGAGCGCGAGAGCGTCACGCCTCCACCTCCCGGGCGAGCGCGTCCTCGCCGACGGGCGCGCCGCCGAGGACGAGGTCGGGGCGGGCGTTCGCGACGGCGCCGTAGACGGCGGCGGTGATGGCGCCCTCGACGACGCCGAGGAGGGCGTGCCCGCCGACCATCACGGGGACGGTGACGCCGAGCTGGTAGGCGAACGCGTCGGAGGCGCCGACGCCGAGGGCGACGACGAGCGCGGAGCACGTGATGGCGCCCCAGCCGGCGGCGAACGCCGCGCCGGTGCGGTGGAACCCACGGAGGCCCCGAAAGAGCGCGTAGCCGACGAGGACGTCCACGACGGCCATCGCGAAGAGGTTGATGCCGAGCGCGACGATGCCGCCGTCGCCGAAGACGAGCGCTTGGATGGTGACGACGGCGGTCATGGCGAGCACGCCGAGCGAGGGCCCGAGGAGGACGCCAGCGAACGCGCCGCCGACGAAGTGCGCGCTCGTCCCGCCGGGGATCGGCCAGTTGAGCATCTGTGCGGCGAAGACGCCGGCGGCGACCACACCGAGGAGCGGGGTGCGCTCGTCGCCGAGTTCGTCGCGGGCGCGCCGGACGGCGACGCCGATGGCGACGCCGGACGCGAGCCAGAAGAGGCCCGCGACCCACGGGTCGAGGAAGCCGTCGGGGACGTGCATTCGTCTCGTGTGAGCGGTGGGCAGGCCGATAATACTTTCGTCGCGAATCGTAATACTGGGGGTTAACTCGACGCGGGGCGAGTCGGCGAGCATGAGCGAAGACCTCGACCGGATGAGCGTCACCCTCCCGCCGGACCTCCTCGGTGACCTCGACGGCGTCGTCGACGCCGGCGACTACGACAGTCGCTCGGAGGCGACGCGGGACGCGCTCCGCGCGTTCGTCACCGAGTTCAACCGCCAGACCGACCTCGCGGGCGCGCTCAGCGGCACCGTCGTCGTCCTCTACGACCACGACGACGCGGACGTCGCGGCGGAGATGACGAGCCTCCAGCACGAGTTCGCGGACACCATCATCGCCGTCCACCACGTCCACCTCCGCTCGCACCTCTGTCTCGAGTCCATCGCCGTGGACGGCGACGGCGAGGACATCGAGGCGCTGCTCGCCCGCCTCCGCCCGCTGAAGGGCGTCCAGCAGGTGAAGCTCACCGTCGTCGAAGTCGACTCGGAGACCGATCACCACTCGTAGTGGCGCCCGCAAGCGGTCGTATGACCACACGGTCGCTCGCGCTCGCCGCCGCCGTCGTCGCCACCGTCCTCCTCGCCGGCTGCACCGGCGTCCCCCTCCTCGACGACGGCGACGACTTCGACGCCGTCTGGCACAGCGACACGCCCGCCAACCCCGGCGGCACGCATCACCCCGCGATAGCGACGCGCATCGACGGTGAGGCGTACATCGCCACCGGCTTCGGCGACGTGGGCGCGAACCGCTCCTGCTCGTTCGTCGTGCTGAACGGCACGGGCGGCGTCCGCTGGAACGAGTCCCTGCCCACGGACGCCTGCGGCACCCAGCCCGTCGGCGACCCCGCGTTCGGCGACGTCACGGGCGACGGCGCGCCCGAGGTCGTGTGGGCGACGCACGAGCAGCGCCTCTACGCGTCGAACCCGCGCACGGGCGCCGAGGTGCTGAACGTCTCCTTCCCGAGCGGCGTGCCGTTCGCCCAGCTCGTCGTCGTCGAGGACCCGACGCTCGTCGTCGTCCCGCTGATGGCCGGGCAGGTGCGGGCCTACCACCCGAACGGGACGCTCGCGTGGAACCGCACCTTCCCCGACTACGTCCGGGGACAGGGGCCCGCACTCGTCACCCGCGAGGGCGGCGCGCGCGAACTCGTCCTCGGGACCGGGGGCGGCCTCGTCGCGCTCGACCCGACGACCGGCGAGACCGACTGGCGGACGGAGACGCCGACGCGCTTCCTCCGCACCGGTCGCCTCGGCGACACCGAAGTCGTCGTCGCGTCCGGCGCGAACGCCGCCGGGACCGCCGGCGAGGGCGACACGCACGTCGAGGCCGTCGCGGCGAACGGGACGCGCCTCTGGGAGCGCCACTATCCGGGGACGCCCGCCGTCGGCGCGGTCGGCGCGCCCGCGCCCGGCGCGCGAACGCTCGCGTACGCGACGAACGACGACGGCCGCCTCTACGCCTACGACCTCGCGAGCGGGCGCGAAGTGTGGAACCGGACGCTCGACGAGGAGCGGCGCTACGTGCCGCCGCCGACGCTCGCGGACCTCGACGGCGACGGCGACGAGGAAGTCGTCGCGGCGGCCGCGTACGGCCCCGTCAGCGCGTTCAACGCCTCGACCGGAGCGCCCGTCGGGACGTGGTCGTGGGACGGCGACGCCGCTATCTGGGCGGGCCTGCGAAGCGCCGACGTGGACGGCGACGGCGACGAGGAAGTGCTGGCGGTGACGACCGACGCGCAGGTCGTCGCGCTCGGAGACTGAGCGTCAGGCCGGATGCTCGGTCGCGCGAACGACGAGCACCGGGACGTCCGCGCGACGGAGGACGCGCTCCGTCGTGCTCCCGAGGACGGCGCGCTCGGGGCCCGTCCGCCCGTGCGTCCCCATGACGACGAGGTCGACGTCGTGCTCGTCGACGTACGCGAGGATCTCGTCGGCGGGGGTGCCCTCGCGGATCTCGGTCTCGGCGTCGAGGCCGGCCCGACTCGCCGCCCCGCCGATGGACGCGACGGCGTTCTCGGCCTCGACGCGGATGTCGTCGCTCGGCCACGCGGCCGCCGCGACCCGCCGGCGCACGCTGTCGTCGACGACGTAGAGCGCGTGGACGGTCGCGTTCGCGCGCTCGGCGATCTCGAGCGCCTGCGTCACCGAGTCCTGTACGCCGCCGCTCCCGTCCGTCGTCACGAGGACGTTCTCGTACGTCACGCCACATCACCGCCGCGTGTCGGTTTCACGGACGGCGGTTCGCCCGCCCGCGCCAAGTAGGTTCGGCCCGCGACCCCGCGCGTCGCCTCCCGCGCGTCGCCCGGCGGGGTCGCTCTCGGCCCCGAGACCCGGTGTCGAAACCGCCATTCGTTCGCGCGCCGTAGCCGACCCATGCGCGACCTCGACGAGACCGACCTCGAGATACTCCGCCTCCTCCTCGCGGACGCCAGGCGGCCCTACAGCGAAATCGGCGACGTCGTCGGCCTCTCAGGGCCCGCCGTCTCCGAGCGCGTCTCGCGCCTCCGCGAGGTCGGCGTCATCGAGCAGTTCACCGTGAACGTCGACCGCTCGAAGCTCACCGAGCGCGTCCGACTCCTCGTCGACGTGGCCGTCGAACCCGGGCACGCGAGCGCCGTCTACGACGCGCTCCTCGACGCCGACGGCACCCAACACGCCTACCGAAGCGCCGACGCGCACGTCGTCGCGCACGTCGGCCGCCCGGACGCGGACGTCGAGTCGTGGCTCGCGGACGCCGTCGACACGAGCGTCGTCGACGACTACACCGTCCGCGTCCTCGCGGAGAGCGAGTGGACGAACAGCGTCGCCGACGCCGACTTCGCCATCTCCTGTGCGGAGTGCGGCAACACCGTCACCAGCGAGGGGACGGCCGCCCGCCTCGGCGGCGAGCTCTACCAGTTCTGCTGTCCGACCTGCGAGTCGCGCTTCCGCGAGGCGTACGAGGAGCTCGCCGAGGACGCCTGAAAGCGTTAAGTCGCGCGCGGGCGTTCACCCGACAATGCCGACCCCGCGACAGCGCCGCGTCGTCCGCCGCCACGCCGCGCTGACGCTCGTCGCGCTCCCCGTCTTCGCCGTCGCGGGCGTGCTGACGCCCGACACCGCCGTCGTCGCCGCACTCCTCTCGCTGCTCGTCGCCGTGGTGGTCGACGCGCCCGTCCACGTCCGCCCCGCGTGGCGCGCGCGCCTCCGGTGGGTGCTCCTCCTCGGCGTCGTCGTCTTCCTCGGCCTCGCGGCCCGGCACAGCTACGCGGTGCTGCGCGCCCTCAGCGACGCCCTCATCTACACCTGACGGACGGTCAGCACTGTCGTGTCGTCCTCCTGCGAGAGCTCGACGGCGACGGGCGCGTCCGCGTCGGCGGCGAGCGCGACGCCGAAGAGCGACGCGACCGGGTGGTCGACGGCCGCCGGGTCGCCGACGAGAGAGTCGGCGACGGCGACGCGAACGTGCGCCTCGGTGACCGCGAGCGGCGTCACGGCGTCCGCGAGTTCGAAGCGCCCGGTCGCCGCGTCCGCGAGGCGGGCGACGAGCGCCGCACGGTCGTCCGCGCCGTCGATGCCGGAGACGCGCTCGAGGAGCGCCGCGCCGACGGGTTCGAGCGTCACGGCGGCGTCGTCCCCCGGTACGCCGTCGAGAGCGGTGTCGGACGCGACGAGCGCGAGCGTGCCGTCGGGGCGGTAGACGCGGCGAACGGCATCGGTATCGACGCGTGCCCCGACGTCCGCCGCGCGCGCGTCGTGGAGGGCGGCCGCGACGGCGTGCGGGACGGCGGTGCCGGGCGAGAGGAAGACGTCGAGGACGCCCGCGACGGCGGCGACGCCGCCGAGCGCGAGGAGGAGCGTCCCCCAGACGGGCGGGCTCCACGGGACGAAGGCGGGGAGCGAGGCACCGAGCGTCCCGAGGAGGACGCCGACGAGGACGCAGAGCGTGCCCGGGAGGGCGCGGTGGCGGGCGCGTACGGGGTTCACGCTCCGAATCGACAGCCCACACCGCCTTAGAGGTGGCGTCCCGGCGGACCACCGCACTTTTGTCCGCCGCACGCGAGGGGGCAGTATGTTCGGAGTCGACGGCAGACCGCGCGAGGCCGCCGACCTCCTCGGGGTCGCGTGCGCCGTGCTCCTCGCGCTCGCCGTCGCCGTCCTCCCCGTCGTCCGCGAGACGCCGCTACGAGCGGTCGTCGCCCTCCCGGTCCTCCTCGTCGGCCCCGGCTACGCCCTCGTCGCCGCCTGCTACCCGCACGCGTCTGCGCTGGCCGGCGACGGCGAGCACGAGGGACCCGACGACCCGCGCCTCTCCGCGCTCGGTCGCCTCGCGCTCGCCATCGGCGGGAGCGTCGCCGTCGTCGGCGCCGTCGGCCTCGGTGCCGCCGCGCTCGGCGCGTTCCGCGCGCGCACCGTCCTCCCGGGCGTGGGCGCGCTGACGCTCGCGCTCTGCGGCGTCGCGTGGTACCGCCGCCGGCGCACACACGCGGCGCTCCGCTATCGGCCCGCGCTCGGCGACGCCCGCGCGCGCCTCGCCGCGTGGTCGCACGGCAGTCGCCTCGACGCCGCGCTGACCGTCGTCGCCGTCGTCGCCGTCCTCGGCGCGGCTGGCGGCGTCTACGCGCACGACGCCGGCGCCGGCGGGGCGGCCGACTCGACGCACGCCGCGCTCCTGCACGCCGAGAACGGAACGGCCGTCGCGGCCGACTACCCGCACAACCTCACCGTCGGCGCGCCCGCGAACTACACCGTCGCCGTCGGGGCCACCGACGCGACGAACGCGACGGTCCTCGCCGTCCTCGAACGTTACGACGCGAACGCGACGCGGTCGGACGACGCGCTCCCCACCCCGGTGTCGCGGACGGAGCTCGATAGGGTGGACGTCGCCGTCCCCGCCGGCGGGGAAGCGCTGGCGTCCGTGACGGTGCGCCCGGACGCGCCCGCCGAGCGCGCGCGCCTCGTCTTCCTCGTCTACCACGGCGCGGTGCCGAGCGACCCGACGGCCGCGACCGCCGACGACGAACTCCACGCGTGGGTGCGAGTCGACGAAGGGAGAGGCGTGAGCGACCGTCGTGACCGGGCACGCGCCCCGACGAAGGTGAGCGAGGCGTGACGGCAGCGAGCGCGAGCGGCGACGGGGTAGTCGTCGAGAAGACCGTCGTCAGCGACGGCTTCGTCCGTCCGGCCATCAAAATCGAGCTCCGGTCGAGCGCGGACGCGCCCGTCGTCGTCCGGTTCGCCGACCGCATCCCCAGCGGGCGCTACGTCGCGACGACCGAGGGCGACGCCCCGGAGCCGGCGTGGGGGCGACTCGCGGGCGGCCGACTGGAGTCCACCGTCTCGCTCGGCGCCGGCGAGTCGCTCGCCGTCCACTACCTCCTCGACGCGGACGCGGCCGGTCCCGTCTCCGCCGACGAGCTCCCCGCGCCCGAGCTCCTCCACGTCGGCGCGCTCGAGCGCGACGCCGGGTGGCGCGTCGACCCCGTGATTCGGTGGCGCTCCCCGGACGGCGGCTGGGTGCCGCTGACGCTCGTCGACCCGTCGATGCAGGCGGGCGTGACGGACCCGGACGCCGTCTCCGGGCCCGTCGTCGGGAGCTGGGCCGCCCACGAGCGCGCGGCCGGCCCGAGCGTCTTCCACCGCCCGACGGCCGGCTCGCCCGCCGTCGGCGTCGTCGCCACCGACGCGCACGCGGACGCCGTCTACCGGACCGTCGTCCGCGCTCGCGCGCACGGCTTCGAGACGTACGTCACCTACGCCGGCGACCCGGACGCAGAGGTCGTGCGTTTCGCCGAGCAGCTCGGCGCCGTCGTCGTCCGCCCGCCCGACGCCGCCGTCGGCGAGAGCGACGCCGAGCGCGAGCGGGCACGCCGGCGCGCGCTCTCCGCGGCGGCGCGCGCGAACGGCCACCCCGGCATCGTCTTCCAGCCCCGCTCGTGCCCGCGCATCGACTACGGCCGGACGCTCGACGCGTTCGCGAACGACGGCTGGGAGGTCGAGGCCGTCCCCGAGAGCGAACCACAGCGCGTCGACCACCCGCACGTCCTCGTCGCCATCCCCGCCTACCGCGCCGAAGCCACCATCGGCGACGTCGTCCGCGAGGCCCGCCGGTACGCGGACATGGTGCTCGTCGTCGAGGACGGCGGCGGCGACCGGACGGCCGAAGTCGCGCGCGACGCGGGTGCCGAAGTCGTCGAGCACGCCCGCAACAAGGGGTACGGCGGCGCGCTGAAGACGATCTTCCGCGAGGCCGCCGCGCGCGGCGCGGACTACACGGTGACGCTGGACGCGGACGGCCAACACGACCCCTCGGACGTCCCGGAGCTCGTCGCCGCCCAGCGCGAGGAGCGCGCGGACGTCGTCATCGGCAACCGCTACATGGCCGGGAGCGAGACCCGCCTCCCCGTCGTCCGCGCCGTCGGCCTCGGCGTCGTCAACCTCCTCACGAACCTCAGCATGGGTCGCTTCCTCCCGCAGGACTGGATACACGACACGCAGAGCGGCTATCGCGCCTACACGCTCGAAGCCATCCGCGTCCTCGCCGAGGCGCGCGACGTCGGGAGCGGGATGTGGGCGAGCACGGACATCCTCTACGCGCTCGACCGCGAGGGCTTCACGTTCGCGGAGGTCCCGACGACCATCCGCTACGACCTCGAGGGGACGAGCACGGAGGGCGCGCTCGAACACGGCATCGGCCTCGTGCGGAACATCGTCGGCGTCGTCGAGCACACGCACCCGATGGTGCTCGTCGGCCTCCCGGGCGCGATGAGCGTCCTCCTCGGCTCGCTCCTCGGCGTCGGCGCCCTCCAGCGCTTCCTCGCGACGGGGCTGGTCTCCGTCGGCTTCACCATCGCGACGGCTGGCTTCACCGTCGCCGGCGTCCTCCTGCTGTTCACCGCCGTGCTCATCCGCACCATCAACACCCACCCGTACTTCCGGCCGCCGGAATGACCGGGCGAGACGACGGCGACCCGCAGGACGAGGCGGAGGGGGCGGGCGCGGAGGCGCGCGTCGCGCTCCCCGACGAGTCGCCGTTCGCCGCCGTCGCGCCCACGCAGCCCCGGCAGGTCGACCTCGCGCGCGCCGGCCTCCTCCTCACCGTCGTCGAGGCGCTGAACGTCCTCGTCGGCTTCGCGAGCACCGTCTACTTCGCGTGGGCGCTCGGCGCGAGCGCGCTCGGCGTCTTCTTCCTCTTCGACGCCGTCCTCAACACCGTCACGACCGTCACCGACTTCGGCCTCCGGGACGCCGTCGAGAAACGCATCAGCGAGGGCGAAGCCGGCGACGCGACGCTCACCGCCGCCGTCTGCCTCAAGCTCGCGCTCCTCGCGCCGTTCGTCCTCCTCGCCTACCCGCTCCACCCGTACGTGGACGCCTACATCGGCGCGCCGCTCACCCTCCCGCTCGTCGCGGGCGTCCTCGCCTACGAGTCCGGCGTCCTCACCCTGCACGTCCTCCGCGCCGAGCTGCGCGTCGAGGAGACCGCACTCCTCTCGTTCGCGCGCCTCGCCGTCTACGTCCTCGTCGCGGTCGCGCTCGTCCAGTTCGACTACGGCGTCCGCGCGCTCGTCTACGCGTTCATCGCGAGCTACACCGTCCTCCTCGCCGTCGGCGCGCTCCGCGTCTCCACGGGACTCGCGCGCCCCGGCCGCGCGCAGTTCCGCTCGCTCGTCCGCTACGCGAAGTACAACGGCGTCAGCGCCCTCGGGGGCTACGTCTACAACAGCATGGACCTCCTCGTCGTCGGCTACTTCCTCACGCCCGCGTTCGTCGCCGCCTACGAGCTCGCGTGGCGCGTCACCGCGATGCTCCTCCTCGTCGCGAACGTCGTCTCGAACACCGTCTTCGCGCAGCTGAGCGCGTGGCACGCGCGCGACGAACTCGACCGGGTCGGCGCGACGCTCGCCGACGCCGTCACCGCCTCGCTCGTCCTCGTCATCCCCGCGTTCGTCGGCATCGCGCTCCTGAGCCGGGAGTTCCTCGGCGTCCTCTTCGGGCCCGCGTTCACCGTCGCCGCCGCCGCGTTCGTCGTGCTCGCCGGCGAGAAACTCGTCACCGCCGTGAACGTCGTCCTCGACGCGGGCGTTCGGGCGTTCGACCGCCCGCAGGCCGGCGCGTACGCCACCGTCGGCTCCGCGACGCTGAACGTCGCGCTCAACGTCGTGCTCGTCCCGCGCTACGGCCTCCTCGGCGCCGCGAGCGCCACCGCCGCCGCCGTCTGCCTCCACGGCGTCGTCCTCGCCGTCGCGCTCTCGCGGCTCACCCCGCTCGCCGTCGACGCCCGCGGCCTCGGCTGGTGCGTCGGCGCCGCGCTCGGCATGGGCGGCGTCATCGCCCTCGCGCGCACGTTCGTCGACGCCGGTACGCTCGTCGGCCTCGCCGCGCTCGTCGCGCTCGGCGGCGCCGTCTACCTCGCGCTCGTCCTCGCCTCGACGCGTCTGCGCGCGAAGGCCCGGGGCGTCGCCGCCAGCCTCGCGTGAGAAAGCAACTCCGAAACGCGTTAGTAATCCCCACACCTCCCTCGAACGGAAATGAGTGAGACAGTGCGAGTCGGAATCGTCGGCTGCGGCGGCATGGGACGGACGCACGCACACAACGCCCGCGAGCACGGCCATCACGTCGTCGCCGGCGCGGACGTCGTCGAGGACGTGCGCAACGCGTTCACCGACCAGTTCGACGCGGCGGGCTACGCGAACCACGAGCGGATGTACGACACCGAGGACCCCGACGCCGTCATCATCACGACGCCGAACAAGTTCCACGAACCGGCCGCCGTCGACGCGCTCGAGCGCGACATCGCGGTGCTCTGCGAGAAGCCGCTCGCGCACACCCTCGACTCGGCGGAACGCATCGTCGAGGCCGCCGAGGCGAGCGACGCGTTCTTCATGGTCGGCTTCCACAACCGCTTCACGACCCCGGCGGACGTCTTCACGACGCGCCGCGACGCCGGCGAGTTCGGCGACATCGACCACGTCGAGGCGAACTACCTCCGTCGGCGCGGCATCCCCGGCCTCGGCTCGTGGTTCACGAACCGCGAGCTCTCCGGCGGCGGCGCGCTCATCGACCTCGGCGTCCACGCCATCGACCTCGCGCTCTACCTCGCGGACTACCCGGAGGTCGTCGAGGTGTCGGGCGTGACGCGCGCCGAGTTCGGCACGCGCGACGAGTACGCCGACCCGGACGGCTGGGCGGGCAACTGGGACACGAGCGAGGGCGGCTTCGACGTCGACGACTCCGTCAGCGCCTTCATCCGCTGCGCGGACGACACCACCATCTCGCTCGAGGTCTCGTGGGCGGCGAACCGCGAACCCACCCACGAGTTCCACGTCTGGGGCACCGACGCCGGCGCGCAGTTCGAGCTCGGCGAGGAGGACCTCACGCTCCTCTCCTGCACCACCGAGGGCACCGACCAGTACGTCGACACCACGCTCGACGGCGAGATCGAGCCGAGCGGGCACGCCGCCGAGGACGAGCTCTTCCTCGACGCCGTCGCCGCCGGCGAGGACCCCGGCATCAACACGCCCGAGCAGGGCCTGCAGGTCCAGCGCGTCATCGACGCCATCTACCGCTCCAGCGAGGAGGGCGGCGCCGTCCGCCTCGACTGAGGAAGGGGCCGAGCCGTCGCCGGACGCACGCCTTATCACTCGCTCGCCCGTACGCGAGCGCATGACCGAAGTCACCGTCGAGGCCGTCGAGTCCGTGGGCGAGCAGACCGTCGCGCTCGCGCTCTCGACGCCCGACGCGTTCGACGCCGCGCCCGGCCAGTTCGTCCTCGTCCGCAAGGACGCCGACGGGGACGCCGGCTACTACACCATCTCCTCGCCCGACGTCGAGGGCACCTTCGAGATAACCGTAGGGTACCCCGAGGGCGAGTCCGCTGACGAGTCGCTGGGGACGTGGCTCGCCGAGCGCGAGGTCGGCGACACCGTCGACGTCGAGGGCCCGCTCGGGCACGTCCAGTACCGCGGCGAGGGCGACGTCGTCGTCTACGCCGCCGGACCCGGTATCGGGCCCGCCGTCGGCATCGCCGAGCGCGCCATCGAGGCGGGCAACGACGCCACCGTCGTCTATCGCGGCGAGAACCCGCCCCACGAGGTGCGCCTCGACGCCGTCCGCGCGGCCGGCGCGACCGTCGCCGTCGTCGAGCGCCTCGACGGCGAGCACCTCACCGGGGAGACGGCGAACGTCTACGTCTTCGGCTTCGACGAGTTCGTCGAGGAGGCGAAGGCCGTCCTCGACGCCGACGGCCGCGACCCGAGCGAGGCCGCCATCGAGAGCTTCGGGCCGGCCTGAGCGCCGCCACGACCCCATCCCCTTTTCGGGACGCCTAAAATCCGAAATCCCTATACGACTGATTAGGCATCCCTAAACCATGGACGACACAGGCGGACGGCTGTCGCGACGCGACTACCTCGTCGGCACGGGCGCACTCGTCGGGAGCGGCCTCGTCGCCGGCTGTTCGGGCGACACCGGTGACGCGTCGAGCACGACGACGAGCACCGCGACCACGACGGGAACGACGACGAGCGACGGCTCCTACACCGTCTCGATGTCGCCCGTCGGCGAGGTCGAGTTCGACGAGGTACCGTCGAGCGTCTTCACGATGTACAACCAGTATCAGGACATGCTCGTCGCGCTCGGCCACGAGGACGCCATCAACTCGATGTTCGTCCCGGAGATGGCGGGGACGACGATGAACCGCTACTACGAGCGCCTCGAGGGCGTCTCCTTCGACTGGGAGGGCCTCCCGAACCCCTACGACAACTTCTCGAAGGAGTTCTTCTACAGCCTCGACAGCGACGTCCACCTCCTCGGGCCCGCGTGGGCGAGCACGAAGAAGAACTGGAGCGAGAGCGACGTCGCGGACGTCGCCGAGAACGTCGGGCCGTTCTTCGGGAACTTCTACAGCGGCACGCACGCGAACCCGCCCGAGGCCTACCGCGACGGCTACGAGTACTACACGCTCTGGGAGATCTTCGGGAAGGTCGCGCAGGTCTTCCAGGAGCAGGAGCGCTACGCCGCCCTCCAGTCCGTCTACGACGACCTCATCGCGCACATCGACGCGAACCTCCCGCCGGAGGACGAGCGCCCCACGGCCGTTCGGGTCACCCTCGGCGACGGCCAGTTCTGGACCTACCACCTCAACCGCCCGGGCTTCTGGCTCGCCGACACCCGCCCGCTCGCCGCCAACGACGCCTTCGGGAGCGAGGAGTGGGACGGCCTCTGGGGCTCCGTCGGCTACGAGACGATGGCGGACGCCGACCCGGACGTCATCCTCCACCTCTGGGGGATGACGCCGCGCTACGACATGGCGAACGTCCGCGAGCAGCTGCGCTCCCACGAGGTCGGCCAGACCCTCAGCGCCGTCCAGAACGACCGCGTCTACGCGCAGGGGATGCGCTATCAGGGCCCGCTGATGAACCTCTTCCAGATCGAGATGACCGCCAAACAGCTCTACCCCGAGATATTCGGCGAGTGGCCGGGCTACACGAGCGGCCAGCCCTACCCCGAAATCCCCGCCGACGAGCGGCTCTTCGACCGCGAGCGCGTCGCCAGCATCGTCACCGGGAACTGACGACGCCCGCTCACCGGCTCGCCCGCCACCGGTCGTAATGCACCCAGCCGCGTCGGAGCGACCAGAGGCCGGCGAGCATCGCGACGACCGTCCCGAGCGGTGCGAGGCTTGGTCCCCTATCGTGCGGTGTTTCCGCGCGCTGAAGGTTGAAGACGTAGTACGAGCCGTCCGAGCGAACGACTCGCGTCGGGGACGCGATCCGGTGGTCGATCGTCGCGGTCCCCCGCGAGATGACACGCCGGAGGTCGTCCGGGTGACCCGTCTCACCGACCGGGCGGGAGACGTCGTCGAGAACCGTCCGTGGCGAGACGGGGCGCAGCCCGTACGTGACGGTACGTCCGTTCTCGACGTGTATCCGACGATAGTACTGGTCGAAGAACTCCACGTACGGCGACGCCCGTCGCTCGACGGGGTTGACCTGTCTGACCGTGACGTTCCCGTCGAGCTGGTCGACTTCAAGCCCGCAGAGCCGCGAGTAGACACGCAGACAATCGACACCCCGAACACCGTCGTCGGGGAGTGGACCGTGGAAGACCAGCGTCTCGTTCTCGGCCGTGACCTCCACGGCCTCGTACGTGTACGCGTCGTCGGGTCCGGGAAGGGTGCCGATCGGACCGGCGAGCGCGGGGCCGAAGACGAGGACGAACCCGAGAGCGAGGAGGGCCCCCGCCCGGAGCCGATGCGACTCGGAGAGACCAGCGTCAGGTGGCCGACTCACGTCGACCACCCCGCACAGTTGGGAGCCACGTGTCGAGGCACACGGAGCCGCGACCAAATCGGTTACGCCCCGTCCGAAACGGCCGCCCGGCGGCGTCCCGCGACGGGAACGAAAGCCGCAAGCCCCTCGCTCGCCAGCCGTCGTGTATGGACCTCGCGGTCAAGATTCTCTACATGCTCGCGCTTCTCGGCGCCGGCTTCGGCGCCCGGCGCGTCGGCGTCCTCACCGCCGGGCGCGCCGACTCCCTCACGACGTTCGCGTTCTACGTCGCGCTCCCCGCGCTCGTCTTCGACTCGACGGCCGCGACCGCGCTCGAGGACGTGCTCTCGGTCGCGATGGTCGCCGCGTTCCTCGTCGTCCTCCTCGGCGTCGCCGGTATCGGCTGGCTCGTCCACCGGCGCGTCCCGACGCGTGCCGCGCGCAGCGTCGCCATCGTCCAGTCCTATCACACGAACTTCGGGTTCCTCGGCCTCCCCATCGTCGCGATGACGCTCGGGAGCGCCGCTACCGCGAAAGCCGGCATCCTCCTCGGCATCGGCGCACTCATCCAAATCCCGATGACCGTCGTCCTCCTCACCTCGATGAACGACGCGGACGCCTCCCTGCGCGACGAGCTCGCGGGCGTCGCGCGCAACCCCGTCATCGCCGCGCTCCTCCTCGGCCTCGGGTTCGCCGCGTTCGGCGTGCCGGTGCCGGGGCCCGCGAGCACGGCGCTCGGATGGGTGTCGACGCTCGCGCTCCCGGCCGCGCTCCTCTCCGTCGGCGCCTCGCTCACCCTCTCGCTCGACGGCGTCGACGTCTCCACCGTCGGGAGCGTCGTCGCCCTCAAAGTCCTCCTCATGCCGCTGCTCGGGCTCGCCGCGCTCTCCCTCCTCACGAGCGACATCGCGACCGTGCAGGCCGGGTCCGTGATGCTCGCGATGCCGACCGCCGTCTCGACGTTCATCTACGCGAACGAACTCGGTGGCGACGCCCGCCTCGCCTCCACGAACGTCTTCGTCACCACCGTCTGCTCGCTCGGCGCCGTCTTCGTCATCCTCCGACTGCTCGTCTAGCGCCGCTCGACGCGCAGGGCGAACGAGCCGTCGCCGTCGACGCTCAGCGTCACTTCCTCGACACAGCGCTCGTACTCGTTCGCGTGCCGTCCCGAGCGGCGGACGCGCGTGCGCTCGGCGAGAAAGCCCGCGTCCGTGAGCGCCTCGAGCTTCCGGTAGACCGTCGAGAGCGGGATGTCACAGCGCTCCGCGAGCTCCGACGCCGAGCGCGCGTCCGCGCTCGTCGCCTCGAGGATCGCCTGACAGTCGGCGTCGTCGAGGACGTCGAGGACGTCCTGCACGGCCGCCGGGTCCGTAACGGCCGCGTCGTCGGGCGTGGCTGGCTGGCGGTGCTGCGAGCGAATGGCATCCGTCGCGG
The DNA here is from genome assembly GCF_003721175.2 of Halarchaeum sp. CBA1220. Lineage (GTDB taxonomy): Archaea > Halobacteriota > Halobacteria > Halobacteriales > Halobacteriaceae > Halarchaeum > Halarchaeum grantii. Next base: position 223,405 of record NZ_CP054708.1, on the reverse strand, counting down.
ACTGGCTCATACTCCAGTGTAGTGTGGCCAGAGCCACCAGTCTGCGCCACCGCTATTCGGGGTGGTTTATACGTGGGCGCGGGAGAGCCGGCCTACGTGCCGTCGAAGGCGTCCTCCGAGACGGCGCTCGAGCAGACCGGGCACCCGCTCGCGAGGAGGGCGTCGCGCGTCGCGGCGGTGAGCGGGATGGAGGCGGCGCACTCCGAGCAGGTGAACGTCCGGGTCTCGGCGTGACTCATACCCAAGGGTACGACGGGCATGACTAAAGCGACCGCGTCCGTTCTTAGCCGGTGAAAACGCCGCGAGCACTCGCGCGCACATCACCGCACTCAAGTCGCTGCTCGCGCAACAACTAGCGGACGATGGGGTCGGGAATCCGCGCGACGGTGTCGTTCGACGCGCCCGCCGGCTGTGCGCTCGCGGCGTTCTCGGAGCGGGCGGACGCGCCGATTACGCACGTCTCGACGAGCGTCGCAGTCGAGGGCGCCGAGAGCGTCACCGAGTTCCTCGCCGCCACCGACGCGATTCCGGACGGCGTCGAGGCCGAGCGCGTCTTCTCCTACGGCACGCAACACGCGTATCGGATCACGCACGACGCCGGCGCGCACTGCCCGTGCGAGCGCCTCGGCGCGTTCGGCTGTCCCGTCCACCGCTACGTCGCCGAGGCCGGCGACGTCACGCTCGACTTCCACGCCGCCGACTTCGCGACGCTACAGGACGCGATGGCCGACCTCCGCGAGCGCTTCAGCGTCGACGTCCAACGCCTCCTCCAACCGCCCCTCGAGGGGGACCCAGAGGAGCGCGTGTTCGTCAACCCCGGCCGGCTCACCGACCGCCAGCGCGAGGTGCTCGAAACGGCCTACGACCGTGGCTACTTCGAGCGTCCGCGCCGCGCGAACGCCACCGAGCTCGCCGCCGACCTCGGCATCGCGCAGTCGACGTTCACCGAGCACCTCGTCGCCGCCCAGAGCAAGCTCCTCGAGGACGTCTTCGGGGAGTGAGGCCTCGGCGGCCCGAGGGGAACGTCTTAAGACGGCACGTACGCTCTGTCCGAGTACGACCATGGTACTCGCCGAAGAGACCGCGATGAGTGATTCGGAGACGGACGCCTTCCTCGGGGAGATGGAGACGGGCGTCCTCTCGCTGGCGAAGACGGACGAGCCGTACGCGATCCCGGTCTCCTACGGCTACGACGCCGACGAGCGAACGGTCTACCTCCGACTCGTCTCGACGCCGGAGAGCGAGAAACGACAGTTCCTCGCGTCCGCGCCGCGCGCGAGACTCGTCGTCTACGAGGAGGCCGACGGCGGAACGACCTACCGGAGCGCCGTCGCCGCCGGCACGCTCGAGGAGATCGACCCGTCGACGCTGTCCCCCGAGCAGATCACGCAGTACGGCCGCGCGAAGCGTCCGCTCTTCGAGATCTGGGGCGGGTCGAAGCGCGACCTCGACATCCAGCTCTACGCGCTGCAGCCCGACGAATTGAGCGGCCGCCACACCGAAATCGACCGCGAGGAGTGACCGCTCAGCCGTCGGCGAAGTCCTCGGCCGTGACGGCCGTCGAGCAGATCGGACAGCCGTTCGTCAGGATGGCGTCGCGCATCGGGTCGTTGACCTCGATGTGCTGACCGCAGTCGGGACAGTCGAACTCGTATTCTTGCATTCGTACTCTCCGGGTCGGGCGGCGACGGACGGTCGGGACGCCGCGATACTCGCACTCACCCGGTCTCGAACTATCAGACTGTCGGTTGTCGATGTCGGGGGTGGTTCTCAGCGCGCTGGAACCGAGCCGCCACCCTATGATGTGTGCGCGTGAACGCGTTCGGCCGTATGCCGACGCCACCGCTGGACGCGGACGACGCCGCGCGGGCGCAGACCGCGTGCGCGAACCGCCTGCTCGCGCACGTCGAGGCGACCGAGGACGGCCCCGACGTCTGCACGCTCTTCCCCGCCGACCCCGACGACCCGCTCACCGAGTGGCTCTCCGCCGAGGAGGGGTCGTACGTCGCGCTCTCGGCGATGCGGTAGTCGCGCCCGTTTCTCGCCACGTGGGGACCGTCTAGTCGGTATATCCCCCCTGCCCGCCTCTTCTCACCTGTAAGGTGTTCCAGAGATGGCAGCCAAATTCGAAACCGGCGTGAACGAGCTCGAGAGCAGGGTGGGCGGCGTGACCGTCCACGCGAAAGTACACAGTCTGTCGGCGTGGTTCGTGCTCGCGCTCCGACTCATGATGGGGTTCGCGTTCGCCTACTCGGGGTTCACGAAACTCGTCGCGGCAGAGCCGTTCGGGGCGGGCGGCTACCTCGCGAACGTCGCGGCGGCGAACGGGAACCCGCTCGCGCCCGTCTTCGCGTGGATGGGCGCGACGCCGTGGTTCGTCGAGTTCGCGAGCGTCGCCGTCCCGTGGGGTGAACTCCTCATCGGCCTCGGCCTCCTCGTCGGCCTCATGACGCGCCTCGCCGCGTTCTTCGGCGCGCTCATGATGCTCATGTTCTACTTCGGAAACTGGGAGGTCGCCCACGGGGTCATCAACGGCGACTTCGCGTACATGCTCGTCTTCCTCTCGGTGGCCGCGTTCGCGGGCGGGCGCATCCTCGGCCTCGACCGGTACGTCGAGAACTACGACCTCGGCGGCGAGACGCTCGTCGAGCGGTATCCCGCGCTGGCCTACGTCCTCGGCTGAGCCGGGTTCTTTCTCCCTCGGTCGCGCGTGCCGTCGGAGAAGACGTACCGAAACGCATTAGCGAATCGCACTGGTAGAGAGTGACATGGACGATGGGCCGTTCGTCGAGATGACCGACGCGAGCGAGGGCGCGGACAGCCCTTGGTTGGGCGTCGTGTTCTTCCTCCTGTTCCTCGCGCTCGTCGTGCTCCTCTACGCGCTTTGAGTCCCGAAACTTACAGGTCGCGTTCGAACTCGTGCTCCGCGCCGCTCGCGACTTCGCGGAACCCGACGGACTCGTAGAGGCGCCGCGCGGCGTGGTTGCGTCGCTCGACGGTGAGCCAGACGCGCTCGATGCCGTGCTCGCGCCCGTGCCGGAGCGCCGCCTCGACGAGATGCGTACCGATGGTGGCGCGCTGGTAGTCGTGGGCGACGAAGATCGCGAGTTCGGCGCGCCCGTCCCCGATGGGGAGGAGCGCGACGTGGCCGACGACGGCGTCGCCGTGCCACGCGAGCACGTGGAGGCCGTCGTCGAGGAGGTCCTCGAGCCACGCGCGCAGTCGCGGTTCGGTGGCCGGCGGGAGGCCCTGCGCGCGGTCCGTCGGCTCGAACGACGCGTACATCGCGGCGAGCGCGTCACCCTCGCCCGCGTACGTCCGGAGGGCGATGCGGCGGCCGTCGGCGTCCGCGAACCGCACGGGGAGCGCCGAACGCGGCTCGCCGCCGGAGTCGGGTTCGCCGTCGGTTGACACGGGAGACATCACGGGTCCACCTACGCGACCACCAACGAAAGGACCGCCACCAGTTCCCGGTTTCCGAGAACCGGACGTGGCGCGCGGTAGCGGATGCGGTCGAAAGCGGCGAGGCGTGTCGCGGACGGCCGGTACGTTCTTCCCGGAAAGTCGCATACGGTTGACCGTCCGATGCACGCGATGGGGGAGATTTCGATCTGCTACGTATCGAACGACGAGTCGGCTGGGGGGCCGACACTCGACGACCTCGACGTCACGCGCGCGACGCCGTCGGACGTCCGGCTCGGCGACGTCGACGCGGTCGTCGCGGACCAGCGACTGGCGGAGACGGACGCGCTCGGGGCGTTGCTCGAGCGGGCGCCGGAGACGCCGTGCGTCGTCGCCGACGCGGACGCCGACCCGCGCGACGTCGAACTCGCGGTTCGGACGGCGGTCCGCGAGGAGTGGACCGGCTACCCGGTTCCGGTCGGTGAGTCCGAGCGCCTCGAGCGCCTCGCCGAGTACGACTTCGAGCAGCCGATGTTGAGCGCGCACCTCGACGGGTTGACGACGACGGCGCGCGAGTGCGTGGACGCGCAGGTCGGCTTCGTCGGCGTCGTCGCCGAGCGCGAGGAGGAGTTCCTCACCGCGCAGGGCGTCGAGTGGGAGACGCTCGAGCGCACGGACGCGGTCTGCTCGCACGGGATCGTCGGCGACGGCCCGCTCGTCATCGACGACCTCGCTGCGGACCCGCGCGTGAGCTACGAGGCGATCACCGACGAGTACGAGTTCGAGTTCTACGCGGGCGTCCCGCTGACGTCGCCGAGCGGCGAGTCGCTCGGGATGCTCTGCGTGATGGACGAGGAGACACCGGCGTTCGACGAGGAGGACGAACAGGCCCTCGAGTGGCTCGCCGAGCAGGTGACGCGGTACGTCGAACAGTACGGCCGCGCGAGCTGAAGCGCGCTACTCGACGTCGAGCTCGAACTGTTCGTTCTCGGCGGCGGCGTTCAGCACGACGGACGTCGAGGAGCCCGTGATGTCGCCGTCGGAGAGGATCTCCTTGATGCGCGCGTTCATCTCGTCCGTGTCGCGGAACTTCCCGATGGCGATGATGTCGAACTCGCCGGTGACCTCGTAGACGGACGTGAGCTCCTTGATCTCGGTGAGGTGCGCGGTGACGTCCGGGATGGCCGACCCCTCGACGTTGAGCTGGAGGACGGCGGTGACGTCGTAGCCGAGGCGGTCGTAGTCGATGATCGGCGTGTAGCCCGTGACGACGCCCTCCTCTTCGAGGTCCTTCAGGTGATTCGAGACGGTGGTGACGGAGACGTCGAGTTCCTCGGCGAGCGTGCGCAGACTCGCGCGCCCGTTGCCGAGCATCGCGTTGATCAGCTCCGTGTCAATATTATCGTATGCCATTATATCCCCTTATCTACTACCGATGTGATTGATTCGTATTGAACTTTCGCTCTTGGACTGACGCGCGTCCGGAAGGAGCGCGTCGTCGCTCGAAAAGTGACCGGTCGGTCGCGATCAGGGGCTTCAGACGACGGGGAGTCAGAACGCGGCGCTAGCGCTCGCCGGCGTCGCCGTGGTCGTGGCCGCCGTGGCCGTGCGCCATCCCGTCGCCGTCGTCGCCGGTGGCGTGGAGCCAGTAGAGGGCGGCGAACGCGACGACCGCGAGCGCGTTCAGCACGGCCTTGTAGTTGAGCTCGATCTGGATCTCGGTGATGCGCGCGGTCGCGGGGTCGGGAACGAACGTGACCCCGGTGGCGGCGTGGAGGGCGACGAAGACGCCGTGGATCAACACGCCCGTGACGACGGCGCAGGCGAAGATGGTCACGGAGAGAATGGCGGCGAACGTCCCGCCGTAGTACTCCCGGTAGGCCTGCATGATCGGCGGGATGATGAGGTCGGCGTAGATATAGGAGAGCACGCCGCCGAACGGGAGCCCCTCCGTGTAGAGGAGCGCGCCGAAGGGGACGTTCCCGACGGAGCAGACGAACGTCACGATGCCGACGACGGCGCCGACGACCGCCATCGTGACGACGTAGAGGGCGTCCACGCCGAAGAGGTGGGCGTCGAAGACGACCGTCCAGACGGACTGCGGGACGAAGCCCGCGAGGATACCGGCGAAGACGAAGCCGAGCGCGATCTCGTCGTAGAGCATCCCCCACTCCTTGTGCTGTTTGTCCGCGAGGTCGCGCCACCCCGCGAGGCTGGTGGCGCGCTCCCGGATCGTCGTGTTCGCCGCCTCGGGGTCCCACGACTCCATGCAGGACGCCGAGCAGAAGTAGTAGGTGCTGCCCTCGACCTCGCGGGTGTACGCCGTTTCCTCGGGGTCGACGTCCATCCCGCAGTTCGGGCACTCGACGGTGTCGTCGTCCGCCGTCGCGTGCTCGCGCGCGGTCTCGAGGATTTCGTCCGGGACGAGGTAGCGAAAGACCGCCGCCATGAGGGCGATGAGGACGAACCCACCGAGGAAGTCCGCGAGGACGAACTGCCAGCCGAGGAGGAGCCAGATGACGAAGCCGATTTCGATGACGAGGTTCGTCGAGGCGAACATGAACGCGCCGAGGGCCGCGCCCGCGCTCGCGCCCTTCTTGTAGAGGTTCTTCGCGGTCGCAATCGCGGAGTAGCTACACGAGGAGGAGACGAAGCCGAAGAAGGTGCCGAGCGCGAGCGCGCGCGGGCCGTCGGTATCGAGGTGGTCGGCGATGTCCTCGGCGTCCACCCACGCCTCGACGCCGCCCGCGATGGCGAAGCCGAGGACGAGCGCCCACCACGTGACCCACACCATCGACGCGGTCGTCCGCGCGGCCTCGATTGCGCCGGTGAGGAGGAAGGCATCGAGTGGTTTCGTCGTCGTCACCGCGCCGACGACGACGGCGAGTCCGGCCAGGCCGGCGAGTATCAGGTAGTCGCGCGTATCCATGGATACCCCTCTGGTCGTGTCTACTCACGGGACGTTCAGGTGGGTTTCGGCCGTCACAGAAAAGCGAGAACGGCCGCGAGCTTTGGAGTCGAAAGCGGGCGTGCGATTCAGCCCGAGAGCTCGTAGCCGGCCTCCGAGACGGCGTCGGCGACGGCGTCGGCGTCGGGCGTCCCCTCGACGACGAGCGTGTCGGCCTCGTTGTCCGCCGCCGCGGATTCGACGCCGTCGAGCGCACCGACGGCGTCCTCGACGCTCTGCTCGCAGTGCTCGCACGACATGCCGGTGACGGTGTACGTTTCGCTCATCGCACTCGTACGGAGGGGGCGCTCGTTTACCGCGCTTGCGCTTCGGACTCCGAAGCGAGCACCGACGGCGAGCCCGGGCATCGAAACCGGGGGCGACCCCATCCACTAACACCGTCGCGTTCGTCCGTCCCGCATGGGTTTTCACACCTTCGACGCGGAGAGTGCCGCGCGCCTCGAGGACGCCGCCGAGCGCTATCGCTACTGCTCGTGCGAGGAACTCCTCGGCGCGCTCGCGCTCGCGGGCGACGAGACGGTCGCCGACCTCGGGAGCGGCACGGGGTTCTACGCGGACGACGTCGCGCCGCACGTTGCGCGCCTCCACGCCGTCGACGTTCAGGCGGCGATGCACGAGTTCTACTGCGAGAAGGGCCTCCCTGGAAACGTCTCGCTCGCGACGGCGGACGTCGCCGACCTCCCGTTCGCCACCGACGCCCTCGACGCGGCGTACGCGACGATGACGTTCCACGAGTTCGCGAGCGACGCGAGCCTCGCCGAACTCGCGCGCGTTTGTCGCGACGGCGCCCGCCTCGTCGTCGTGGACTGGAGCGCCGCCGGCGACGGCGAGAGCGGGCCGCCGGTCACCGAGCGCTACGACGCCGCCGACGCGGACGCGATGCTCGCCGACGCCGGCTTCACCGTCGAGCGGACCGTAGAGCGCGTCGAGACGTTCGTCGCCGTCGCCGAACGGTGATCGGAGCGGTCGGCGCTGTCGCGGATTCCGGTACCGACGCTGACGCCGGCGCTGTCGCTCGCTCGCCGAAAGAACGGAGAAAATCGCGTCGCGCGGGAGCGGATTACTCGACGTCGACGACTTCGATGTCGAAGACGAGCGTCTCGCCGGCGAGCTCGGGGTTGAAGTCGACCTTCACGACGTCGTCGTCGACGTGCGTGACGGTGCCGCGCTGGCCGTTCTGCGCCTGCAGCTGGTCGCCCTCCTCGGGGCGCTGGCCGAGCATCTCGACGAGCTGCTCGGTCTCGAACTCCTGGACGCGCTCGTCGGTGCGCTCGCCGTAGGCCTTCTCCGGCGGGATTTCGAGCGTGTCGGACTCGCCGGCGTCGAGGCCGACGAGGCCGTCCTCCATTCCCTCGATGACCGCGCCCGCGCCGACTTCGGCGGTCAGCGGCTCGTAGTCGCGGCGGTCGTCCGCGATGCCCTCCTCCTCGGCGACGTCCTCGCGCGAGGTGTCGAAGACCGTGCCGTCCTGCAGTCGTCCCGTGTACTCGAAGGTTACCGTGTCGCCATCAGAAATCGTCATACGCTATCGAGACGCCGAAGACGGATAAGCCGTCGCATCGCGGGACGCCGGCGCAACGCTCGCCGCGACGCCAGCGCTAACAACGGGGGCGAGCGCACCCGTGCGTATGAGCGCTGCAGACGTCGCCGCCATCGAGCGGCTCAAACACCAGTACTGCTACCGAATCGACGACGGCGACTACGCCGAATGGGCGGCGCTCTTCACCGAGGACGGCCGCTTCGTGATGGACGACGGCACCACCTACGAGGGCCGCGACGAACTCGAAGCGTTCGGCACGGACGTCTTCGACGACGTCTACGACGAGACCGCACACGTCGTCACGAACGCCGTCGTCGACGTCGACGGGGACACCGCCACCGGGCGGTGGTACCTCGAACTCTACCACGAGACGCCGGACGGCGAGCGCGGCGTCCAACAGGCCACCTACCGCGACAGCTTCGAACGCGTCGACGGCGAGTGGCGCATCGCGGACGTCGACCTCACGTACGGCGTCGGGCTCTAGAAGGACTCCTGGGAGTCGCGCGCCGGGTTCGACGAGCGGTCGTCGTAGTCGATGCGCCCGACGTGCTCCTCGCCGAGGTTCGCGAGCACCGCGTGGTGGAGGTCGCGCGCGGACGCGAACGAAGACTCGTCGGTGCGCGCGAGCACCGACTCGAGCGACACCGACGCCCCGTCATCCGCCGCCACCTCGACGTCGCCCACCGCCTCGACGACGGTCGCCCGCTCGGCCGGGAAGTGACACGACTCCGCGACGCGCTCGTAGACGTCGGCTGGCTCGAGTGGCATCGTGATTCGTCTCAGTGTTGTGTCGCACCACAGATAGGTCTTGAGGCCGCCGCGTCCGGATTCGTCCGTCGCAGTCATCGCTCATCCCCAGCGCACTAATGTGGCCTCAGTCCGACCGAGGTTCGTCTGTAACTCGGACTGCGCGATCAGTTGCGCGCTCTCACGCTGGCTTCAACCCGACTAGGGTTCGTCTGTAACCCGGTACACCGTCGCCGAGTTGACGAGCATCCCCTTCAACCCGACTAGGGTTCGTCTGTAACCTTGGGAGTGTTATCATGCCGGTGAAGTCCACTCGAAAATCCCTTCAACCCGACTAGGGTTCGTCTGTAACCACTTCCTCCGGTTCTGCGCGGCGCACGATATCGAGCTTCAACCCGACTAGGGTTCGTCTGTAACTGCCTGCGCCACGACGGCGCCACTTGACGACGACCAGCTTCAACCCGACTAGGGTTCGTCTGTAACCAGCACCTCTGGGGGTGCGATGCATGACGCATCTAGCTTCAACCCGACTAGGGTTCGTCTGTAACGTGCTGACTTTGACGCCACAACAATCACAATTCATGCTTCAACCCGACTAGGGTTCGTCTGTAACCGGACTCGACGGCACTCAATTCGGCCGCATAGCGACGCTTCAACCCGACTAGGGTTCGTCTGTAACTCGCTCGTGAACTCCCGATGCCGCTCATCCAGTGGCTTCAACCCGACTAGGGTTCGTCTGTAACGAGATCGAGCGGGTCGCTGTACGTCTGGACATCGCGCTTCAACCCGACTAGGGTTCGTCTGTAACGAGCTGGTAGACCTGACTCAGCACGACGATGATCAGGCTTCAACCCGACTAGGGTTCGTCTGTAACCATGAAAACCCTCGCAGACGAGGGAAAGATCGCCGGGCTTCAACCCGACTAGGGTTCGTCTGTAACACAACGATCCAAGTCCGCACGACAGGCTACAAGGTGCTTCAACCCGACTAGGGTTCGTCTGTAACGGTCGAACGGGCGTGTCTGCCTGGCAGAGGTGAGCACAGCTTCAACCCGACTAGGGTTCGTCTGTAACAGGTCGCGCGCGTCGACGTCCACCACCGCGACGGGCTTCAACCCGACTAGGGTTCGTCTGTAACTCGTCTCGGACGCGGCGGCCGCACAGGCGCGGGGGCTTCAACCCGACTAGGGTTCGTCTGTAACCAGGACAACGGGAGCATCGTCGTCGCGGCGGCCGGGCTTCAACCCGACTAGGGTTCGTCTGTAACACCGTAGCGACTGACGTGTCGGGGTTCCGCTCGATGCTTCAACCCGACTAGGGTTCGTCTGTAACGCGTAACGGATGGCTGACGCAATATCTGCGGTTGCTTCAACCCGACTAGGGTTCGTCTGTAACGCTCTTGGAGCGCCGTCGCGTTCGTCGATTCGTAGACGCTTCAACCCGACTAGGGTTCGTCTGTAACGCTCCCGAACCCGCGCTCACTAAAGCCGCCCTCGCTTCAACCCGACTAGGGTTCGTCTGTAACGACGACGTAAACGACGCGCATGAGGTCGCTCGACGTAAATCTTCAACCCGACTAGGGTTCGTCTGTAACGGACCTCAACGTCCGCCGGTACTTCTACGACCCCAGGCTTCAACCCGACTAGGGTTCGTCTGTAACCGGCAGTTCGGCGCTGCGGCGGCGAAGAACAACAGCCGCTTCAACCCGACTAGGGTTCGTCTGTAACTCGAGTTCGACGAGCTCCGCGTCGCCCAGCTCATCACACTCAAAGGCCTCGCTTCAACCCGACTAGGGTTCGTCTGTAACCGTCCTCGCATTCGCCGCCGCCTACCTCACTAATTGGCTTCAACCCGACTAGGGTTCGTCTGTAACGTCGTTCTCAATCGACTTGCGAACGCGACGGTAGGTGCTTCAACCCGACTAGGGTTCGTCTGTAACGTGCAGACGTGCGCCTCCTCAGCCTCCAAGCTGGGGCTTCAACCCGACTAGGGTTCGTCTGTAACCTGCGCGAGCACGTCGACGGTCGTCCCGTTGATGGCGCTTCAACCCGACTAGGGTTCGTCTGTAACTGGTCGTCGCATGACGGACACGACCGCCGCGCGCGGCTTCAACCCGACTAGGGTTCGTCTGTAACGCTGTCCCGCGCTCCTAAAGAAGTCCGACGAGAGTCAGCTTCAACCCGACTAGGGTTCGTCTGTAACCGTAAGCAGCACACGCCATCGTTATCCCCTCCTCAGGCTTCAACCCGACTAGGGTTCGTCTGTAACGTGGTTACCCCCCTTGAGTGCGCTCGGTATCTGGTAGGCTTCAACCCGACTAGGGTTCGTCTGTAACCATGGCCGTTTCGCCGGCCGTGGCGGTGCTTCGCGGGGGATGTGCTTGAACATTTTCGTCGACCCGCGATAGTGGCCGGTCCCCCGGGGGGTCGATGGTGCGGCGTTAGCGCGGGGTGAGGCCGACGCCGTCGGCGAGGAGGCGGTGCGAGCGGAGGGCGTCGTCGTGGTCGGCGACGGCGTGCTGGATCATCACTTCCTCGACGCCGAGGCGGTCGGCGAGTTGGTCGAGGAGGCCGGCGAGTGTCTCGGGGCTGCCGGAGATGGCGCGCGGCCACTCGCCCTCGTCGAGCGTCGCGGGCGTCGGGTCGGGGACGCCGCCGAGTTCCTCGATGGCGGCCTCGACGGAGGTGATGCGGGCGGTTTCGCCGCGAGCGATGCGCGCGAACGTGGCTTCGGCGACGGCGCGGAGGCGGGCGGCTTCCTCGTCGCTGGGGGCGCAGACGGCGTTCAGCGCGACCATCGCCTCGGGTTCGTCGACGCCGCCGGCGAGCGCGGAGGCCTCGAAGTGCGCGCGGTAGGTCTCGACGGCGCGCTCGGCGAACTCGGGGCGGATGAACGCCGCGAAGCAGTACGGGAGACCGAGTTCGCCGGCGAGTTTCGCGCTGGAGGGGCTGGAGCCGAGCGCCCACGGTTTCGGCGGCGTGGCGTCCGAGCGCGGGATGGTGAGGTCGGCGTAGGGGTGGCCGTCGGGGTAGTCGTCGTGGAGGTGGCTGGCGACGGCTTCGAGTTTCTCGCGGTGGTCGGCGTCGGGGTTCTCGACGCGCCGGTCGGTGCCGAGCGCGCTGTCGACGGCGGGCGAGCCGTTCGCGCGCCCGAGGCCGGCGTCGATGCGGCCGGGCGCGAGCGCGTCGAGCGCGCCGAACTGCTCGGCGACCTTGAACGGCCGGTAGTGGTTGAGGAGAACCGCACCGGAGCCGAGGCGGATCGAGTCGGTTTCGGCGGCGAGGTGGCCGAGCAGGACCTCGGGCGTGGTGCCGGCGAGCGCGTCGCCGTTCCCGTGGTGCTCGGCGACCCAGTAGCGCGTGTAGCCGAGTCGCTCCGCCTGCTGGGCGGACTCGACGGTGTTCGCGTAGGCGTCGCTCGCGGTGCCCTCGGCGGGGACGGGCGAGAGGTCGACGGCGGACAACTCCATACGTCGACTCGGTCGCGGACGGGGATACGGGTTGGTTTCCCGGCACGGCTCTCGGCGGCGGCGCGACCCACGGGCACGCTCACCACAATCACAACTACCTTTGTACGTCGTCCCGGAGTAGTCGATATTCAGGTGGATTCCGTGACCGAGAAACGCGAATACACGGGCGACTATCCCGACAAGACGCTGTACATTCCCGGCCCGACCGAAGTCCGCGAGGACGTCATCGAGGAGATGGCCCAGCCGATGTTCGGCCACCGGATGGACCGGATGACCGACCTCTACACGACCATCGTCGAGGACACGAAGGAGTTCCTCGGCACCGAGAACGACGTCGTCGTCCTCACGGCGTCGGGCACGGAGTTCTGGGAGGCCTCGACGCTGAACCTCGTCGACGAGAACATCCTCGTGCCGACCTGTGGGAGCTTCAGCGAGCGGCACGCGAACGTCGCCGAGCGCCTCGGGAAGGACGTCGACCGCCTCGAGTACGACTGGGGCGACGCGGTGAAACCCGAGGACATCCGCCGGCATCTCGAGCAGAGCGAGAAGCACTACGACGTCGTCGCGTGCGTGATGAACGAGTCCTCGACCGGCGTTCGTAACCCCATCGAGGAGGTGGGTGACGTCCTGCAGGACTACCCGGACACCTACTTCGTCGTCGACGCTGTCTCCGCGCTGGGCGGGGACTACGTGGACATCGACGCGCACGGCATCGACGTCATCTTCGCCTCGACGCAGAAGGCGTTCGCGATGCCGCCCGGTCTCGCGGTCTGCGCGGTCAGCGAGGAGGCCTACGAGCGCGAACTCGAGAAGGACGAGGCGTCGTGGTACGGGGGCTTCCAGCGTTCGCTCGACTACTACGACCGGAAGGGTCAGACCCACTCGACGCCCGCGATTCCCGTGATGCTCGCCTACCGCAAGCAGATGAAGTACATGCTCGAGGAGGGCCACGCGGGTCGGGACGCACGTCACCGCGAGATGGCCGAATACACGCGCGAGTGGGCGCGCGAGCACTTCGACATGTTCCCGGAGGCGGGCTACGAGTCACAGACCGTCTCCTGCATCGAGAACACGCAGGGGATCGACGTCGCGGCGACCATCGAGGAAGTGAGCGAGGAGTACGACTTCGTCTTCTCGAACGGCTACGGCTCCCAGCTCGGCGAGGAGACGTTCCGCATCGGCCACATGGGCGAGCACGACGTCGAGAGCATCCGCGCGCTCACGGACGCCATCGAGGACGTCGCGGACCTCTGAGCCGGCGGCAACTCGGTTCTCGTTTGAGGTACGGCGACCGGGAGAGCGGTGTCGTGCGGCGTCGCGGCTCCCCGTGCGTGAAACGATACTGTGGCGTGCGTGTCGCCCTCGGTGGGCGGACGCGGAAGAAAGGCGGCCGGGTTAGCTGGAGTTCGCGGAGCGCGTGGACTCCTCGGTCTCGACGTCGCTCGCCTCGGCGTCGGAGCCCTCGCGGATGTCCTGGAGTTCCTGGTCGATCTCCTCGCGGCCGCGCTGGAACTCGCCCATCGCCTGCCCCGTCGAGCGCGCGAGCTTCGGAATCTTGCTCGCGCCGAAGAGCAGTACGGCGATGAGGAGGACTATCGCTAGCTCCATCCCGCCGGGCATCCCACCGATGAACAGCACGCCATCAGGTAACATGATACTCCTCTATAGTCCGCTGGTAGTTATAGGCCTTTTCCCTCCACAGAGCGGCGTCGCGTCGTCACGTGCCCGTGGACGCTCTCGGCTCGGCTGACACCCGAGGCGGCCCGCGAGCGCGGGTGCGAAAGGCTTGTACCGCCATCGGGCGAAACGCGAGCAATGGCGAGCGAGAACGACGAGCCGACGGTTCCGGTACACTGCGAGGCCTGTGAGACGACGAACCGCGTGGCGCTCTCCGACGTCGCGGCGTCCGTCGAGCGCCACAACGAGCGCGTCCACGACGGCGAGGAGATCGCGACCGTCGACCCCGACGTCGCGGATCGGCTCGCCGACCTCGTCGCCGCCGACCTCGGCCTCCTCGAGGAGTGAGAGGGGCGCGGGTCGCGGCTGTTGCGAGCGGGCGCGCGACCGTCACGGCGCGTCGGGTGTCGCGTCCTCGACGCGCCGGTCGAGGGCGGCGTCGCGGCACACGCACCTATCCGTCTCGGGGTGGAACGTCCCAGCCATGAGTAAGGCGAGCGACCTCCGCGACCTCCTGGCCGACGGCGACACGCTCACGATCATCTGCCACAACAACCCGGACCCGGACTGCCTCGCGAGCGCGCTCGCGCTCGGGCGCATCGCGGCCGCCGTCGGCATCGACGACCGGCGCATCCTCTACAGCGGCGACGTCTCCCACCAGCAGAACCGGGCGTTCGTGAACCTCCTCGACATCGACCTCCAGCCGTTCGACCCCGCGCTCGTTCGCGACCGCGCGCCGGGGTCGCTGCTCGCGTTCGTCGACCACGCGGTGCCGGGCGCGAACAACCGCGTCCCCGAGGGAACGGCCGTCGACGTCGTCATCGACCACCACCCGGCGGACGAGATCGAGGCGCGCTTCGTCGACCACCGCGAGTCGGCGGGCGCCACCGCGACGATCCTCACCGAGTACGTCCGCGAGCTCGCCGTCGAGACGGACGCCGCGCTCGCGACCGCGTTGCTGTTCGCGATCCGCCGCGAGACGCTCGGCTTCCTCCGTGGCGTGACGCGCGCGGAGTACGACGCCGCCGGCTACCTCCACGAGCACGCGAACGACGACCTGCTCGCGCGGCTGTCGACGCCGTCCGTCTCGGGGGCGACGCTCGACGCAATCGCCACCGCGATCCAGAACCGGACGGTTCGCGGCGCCGCGCTCATCTCGCACGTCGGCCGGACGACCGACCGCGACTCGCTTCCGCAGGCCGCCGACTACCTCGCGACGCTCGAGGGCGTCGAGACGGCGGTCGTCTTCGGCATCGTCGAGGAGAGCATCCACGTCAGCGCGCGCTCGACCGACCCGCGCGTCCACATCGGCGACGCGCTCGCGGAGGCGTTCGCGGGCGTGGGGAGCGCGGGCGGCCACCGCGAGATGGCGGGCGGGGAGGTGCCCCTCGGTATCTTCGCGGACTACACGACCGACGACGCCCAGCTGCTCGCCATCGTCGAGCAGATCGTGACCGCGCGCCTCGTCGCCGGCCTCAACCTCACCGAGGGGGAGGCGGGAGACGAGGAGTAGCGCGCCAGTCGGCGCGCGTCGCACGGCGAGAGCTTTCTTCTGCGACGCGGGCACAGGCTTCGACGAGACCCGATGTCGGTCGACGACTCAGACACGGACGACGACCACGCGGACGACTGAGCGCGCGAGCGGCCCCGAAGCTTTTGTCGCTGTTCTTGGTAGGTGGGGCCGATGACTCCGCTTGAGGTCGTCCTGCGATTGCTCGCCGGCGTCGGGCTCATCCTCGCGAACGGCTTCTTCGTCGCCATCGAGTTCGGGTTGACGCGCGCCCGGCAGTTCAGCGAGGCCGAGTTCGTCGACGGCGACTCCGCGCTCGAGCGCGCGTGGGCGATGACGAACGATCTCGAGATCTACCTCACGACCTGTCAGGTCGGAATCACGGCGTCGAGCATCGCGGTCGGTATCGTCGCCGAACCCGCGCTCGCCGCGCTCTTCGAGCCGTACTTCGCGGGCACCGCGCTCGCGTCCGTCGGCGCCGGCGCGGTCCTCGCGTTCGCCATCATCAACCTCCTCCACCTCACGCACGGCGAGCAGACGCCGACCTACCTCGGCGTCGAGCGCTCGCGGACCGTCTGCCGGTACGGCGCGACGCCGCTCTACTGGTTCAACTGGCTCATCTCGCCGCTGATCACGCTCGGTGACGCCATCGCGAAGGCGACGCTGAAGCTCTTCGGCGTCGAGATGACGGGCGCGTGGCTCGAGACCGAGGAGGACGTCCTTGAGTCGCGCGCCGACCTCCGCAACCGCCTCGACTCGCTCCTCACGCGCGGCGAACTCCCCGAGGAGCGCCGCGAGGAGGTGATGAACGCGCTCGACGCGGACGAGCTCGAGATCAGCGAGATCATGGTGCCGGCCGAGGATATCGTCGCCATCTCGGTCTCCGCGCCCGTCGAGGAGAACCTCGAGCGCATCCGGAGCAGCCCGCACACGCGGTTCCCGGTCGTCGGTGACGACCTCACGGACTTCCGGGGCATCGTCTACTCCCCCTCCATCATCGACCACTACGAGGGGCTCACGGAGGGGACGACGTCGTTCGAGGAGATCGCGGCGCCGCCGATGACGCTCGCGGCGGACACGAGCGTCAGCGACGCCTTCGACCAGTTCCAGGCGGAGGATCAGGAGATCGCGCTCGTCCTCCGCGACGGCGAGGTCGTCGGCCTCCTCACGGCGACGGACGCGCTCGAAACCGTCATGGGGAACCTCGAGGACCCGCTCGACTGACGGGTCCCGGGTCGCCTCGACCGCGGCGTACACGTCGTGCACACCTGCTCGGTCGTTGACGCTAACCGGCCGTCTCGAGCGCGTTACGACGGATGGCCAGCGATTCACCCAGCCGCCGCGTCCTCGCCATCGGACTCGTCGGCGTCCTCCTCCTCGCCGGTTGCTCGACCCTCCCGACCGGCGGTCTCTCGGACGCCGACGCCGTCGGCGAGCACGTCCAGCAGCGCTACGACCGCATCGACTCCTACACCGCGACCGTCACGAAGACCGTGGAGACGCCGACGACGAGTGCGTCCGTCCGCGCGACCCTCGACGTCGAAACCGGCGAGCGCATGCGCCTCACCTACGAGTCGGGCGCGCGCGCCGGCACCACGGAGACCGTCGACCTCTCGGCGAGCGACGCCGCGCGACCCGTCCTCTCGACCGGCCTCCAGCGCGCTGGCGACGGCCAGCGCGCGTCCTACGGCGCGCTCGCGGAGACGCTCGTCCGCACGAGCAACGTCACGCTCGAGCGCACGACGGTTCTCGACGGCCACCGGACGGCCGTCGTCTCGCTCGCCCCCGCGTCGGACGCGAACGCGTCGACGACCGTCGAGCGCCGCGTCTGGATCGACACCGAGCGCCGCCTCCCGCTGAAGGTCGAGACGACGTGGACGGGCGCGGACGGCGCGACGACCACGGAGACCGTCCGCTACGCGAACGTCACGGTCCACGAGCACGACGCGACGTCGGACGCGACGGGTGAGGCGACCGCATGAGTCGGCGCCTCTCGACCGTCGGCCGGCTCGTCGTCGTCGCCGCCGTCGTCGGCTTGCTCGTCGGCGCGGTCGTCGCCCCGACCGTCTGGGACCGCACGACCGGCCCGGACGGCTCCGTCGCCGTCATCGAGATGCACAGCACCATCACCACGGAGACCGCGAGCGGCGTCGTCGACAACCTCCGCGACGCCCGCCGGAACGACTCCATCGACGCGGTCGTCCTCGACGTCGACAGCCCCGGCGGCTCGGCGGCCGCGAGCGAACAGCTCTACCTCGCCGTCAAGCGCACCCAACAGGTGATGCCGGTCGTCGTGAGCGTCACCGGGATGGCGGCCTCCGGGAGCTACTACATGAGCGCGCCGGCGGACGCGATCTACGTCACGCCCGCGAGCAGCGTCGGGAGCGTCGGCGTCCGCGCCACCCTCCCGAGCGAGGGCGTGCCGAACGGCGAAGTCGTCACCGGCCCCGACAAGGGCTCGACGGGGACGCAGACCGAGGTCAGACAGCGCGTCGAGTCCCTGCGGCGCGCGTTCGTCGGGAGCGTGATGGCCGAGCGGAACGACTCCATCGCGCTCACGCGCGCCGAGCTCTCGCACGCGAAGGTCTACTCGGGCGTTCGCGGCGTCGAGCTCGGCCTCGCGGACTCCGTCGGCGGCGTCGACACCGCCATCGGCGACGCCGCCGGCCGCGCCGGCCTCGGCGACTACGCGGTCGTCCGCATGGAGTCACCGCAGCCCGACGTCCTGAGCCAGCTCGGCCTCGGCGCCGACACAGGGTCGGAACGCGGCGCTGGCACGCACGCGACGTTCGGGTACAGCGGCACCGACACGGTCCACTACCTGATGCTCCACGGGTCGCTCGAAACCCCCGGCACGGAGGTGTCCATCAATGCAAGCCAGTGATCTCCGCACGCTCGTCGTATCGTTCGCCGCCGCCGTCCTGCTCGTCGTCGCCGTGACCGCCGGCACGGGCGTCGTCGCCGACTACGCCGACGGCCCGCGCTCGACGCAGCCGGACGCGCCCGCGTACGACGCGGCGACGCTCCTCGCCGACCCGGTCGCCGACGACGGCACCGTCCCGACGCCGGACGCGAGCGAGTCGAAGACCGTCGTCGTGGACGTGAGCCACGGGAACGCCGTGAGTCGAAGCACGCTCCAGCCGCTCGTGAACGCGCTCGTCGCGGGCGGCCACGAGGTCCGCTTCTACGGCGGTGGCTCCTCGCCGGTCGGCTACTCGAGCAGCGAGGGGTCGGCGTTCGCGCGGACGCTCCAGGACGCCGACGCGCTCGTCGTCGCGAACCCCGCGAGCGCGTACACCGGCGACGAAGTCGACACCGTCGAGGAGTTCTCGGACGCCGGCGGGCGCGTCCTCCTGCTCGCGGACACCCCCTCGAGCGCGACGAGCGCGACGTCGCTCCTCGGGCTCTCCACCGGCACGTCGAGCGGCGCGAGCGGCCAGCCCGACGACGTCGCGGCGCGCTTCGGCCTCACCTTCGACGCCGGCTACCTCTACGACATGACGGCGAACGCGAACAACTTCCAGTACGTCTACGGGACGCCGAGCGGCGGGAGCGAGTTCGCCGGCGACGCCGAGCGCGTCGTCTTCGACGCCGCCGTCCCGGTCGTCGCCGACGACGACGTGACGACGGCCGTCGCCGTCGAGGACGCGAGCTACTCGACCACCCGGAAGAACGGCACCTACCCGGTCGTCGTCCGCGACGGGAACGTCGTCGCAGTCGGCGACACGTGGGCGTTCTCGCCGGACGGCGCGACCGTCGCCGACAACGAGGTGCTCGTCGGCGACACCGCCGAGTTCCTCGTCTCCGGCTCGAAGACGCCGGGCGCCCCGCAGACGGGGTCGTCGGGGTCGACCGGCGGGGCGACGCTCCCGACCGGTGGCTCGACGGGCGCGAGCGCGACCGCCTGACGCCGCGCTCGCCGTCCCTCACTCGAACTGGGCCGAGACTTTACGGGGGCCGCTGACCCAGTTTTCCCCAGATGCCTTCCGCCCTCCGCGACGGCTTCCGCGTCGCGCTGAACCGCCCGCGCGTCTTCGCGCTCGCGGGCGGCGCGCTCCTCGCCGAGTGCGCCCTCCGACTCGCGCTCGCCGTCGCCCACCCCGTGCTCGCCGTCGTCTGCCCGCCCGTGGTCGCCGTCCCGGTGCTCGGCGCGCTCGCACCGGCCGTCCGAACCGCCGTCGCCGACGCGGACGCGACCCCGAACTGGCGCGTCGCCGACCGCCTCCGCGAGCGCGGCCCGCGCCTCCTCGCGCTCGCCGTCGGCTGTCACGCCGTCGCGCTCGCGCTCGGCGCCGCCGCGTTCCTCGTCCTCGACACGCCCGTCCGATACGCCGTCTACGCCGCCGGCGGCTCCGTCTCGAAGACCGTCGTCCACGTCGCGCCGCTCGTCGGCGTCGCCGCCGGTGCGTTCGTCGCGTGGGGCGCGCTCGCGCCCGCCATCGGGCGCGCCGCCGCCGGCGCTCCTCTCCGAGCGAGCGTCCGCGCCCCGCTGTGCGCGCTCGCGGACCGGCGTCGGAGCGCCGCCGCGCTCGGCCTGCAGGCGGCGTGCGCGCTCGTCGCGCTCTGCGTGGCCGCCGCCGTCCTCCTGCTCGCGGACGCGCGCTACCCGACGCGGGACGCGGCGCTCGTCGCGCTCCTGACGCTCGTGCTCGTCGTGACGGCGACGCTCGTCGTCCTCGTCGCGCTGGCGTACCCGATGCACGTCGCGCTCGCCGTCGGGTCCGAGCGGGTGGGTGCCGTCCCGGTTCGGCGCGTCGCGCTCGCCGCGCTCGTCGTCTTCGGCCTCGTCGTCGGCGCGGGCGCGATACGCGTGACCGAGACGCGCCCCGGCGTGGGGAACGCGGACGCGACGCTGCCGGCGAACGCGACGGACGCGTACGCCGTGGCACGCGAGCGGACGGTCGCCGGGAGCTATCGCGTCGTCACGACGGAGACTCGCGCGGACGAGCGCGTCGTCGCCACGGCCGCCGTCGAGCGCGACGACCGCCGCGTCTCCGTGGCGCTGCGTTACGACGACCGGACGCAGTCGGGGTACGCGGACAGCGGCGTCGCCTACCGCCTCGCCGGCTTCGACCCGGCGCTGTTCGCGCTCGGCGAGCGCCGCGTCGACGGCGGCGTCGCGGTGGCGCTCCCCGGCTACTGGCAGCTGACGGACGGCGACGCCGTCACGGGCCCGGCGGGCTACGGCCTCCCCGAGGCCGGCACGGGGGCGTGGACGACGGTTCGCGAGGCGAACGGGACGCGGACGCTCGAGCTGCGCGGGGGCCCGGCGGTGTTCGACGCCCTCCAGCGCGGCGGGGCGTCGAGCGTGAACGCGTCGACCGCGCGGGTACGACTGCGCGTCGACGAGGCGCGTGGCGTCGTCCTCGGCGGCCGCGCGCGCCTGAACGCGACGCTCGGCGACGGCGAGCACCGACTCGTGCGGAACGCCACGTACGCCGTCGAGACGGGCGAGGAGGTATCGGTCGACCGGCCGGACGCGCTCGGGTCGCGCTCGCTCGGCGCGTGGACGTGGGACGTCTTCGCGTACTGACGCGACGGCCGCCCCGGCGGGGCGGGCACGCCACAGCAGTACGCGAGAGCGTCCCGTGAGTGGGAGACGCGAGCACACGGGGTCGCCGTACCGAAGGCTTTTGACTGAATAGTTAGTAAACACGGGCATCCAGATGCGTATCATCGCTGTCACTGCGCCCTCCCACACTGCGTGCGGCCCCGAGTCGCCCACGGGGGTGTGGCGCTGATGGGCGTCCGCCGGCAGGTCGAACGGCTGTTCAAGGGTCCCGAGGAGTTCGACCTCACGTCCGGGAGCATCGGGAAGCCGCTGTTCTTCCTCTCGCTCCCCATCGTCGTCACGAACCTCTTCCAGACCGCGTACAACCTCGCGGACACCTTCTGGCTCGGCCAGTACAGCACGGACGCGCTCGCCGCCATCAGCTTCGCGTTCCCGATGGTCTTCCTCCTCATCTCGCTGGGCCTCGGCATCTCCGTCGCCGGGAGCGTCCTCGTCGCGCAGTTCACGGGCGCGGGCGCCGAGCGCGACGCCGAGTACGCCGCCTCGCAGACCGTCACGTTCGCCGGCCTCGCCTCCGTCCTCCTGGGCGGCGTCGGATACTTCCTCGTCGACGACTTCCTCGCGCTGATGGGGGCGTCCACGGACGTCCTCCCGATGGCGACGAGCTACATGGAGGTCATCTCGCTCGGCCTCCTCTTCATGTTCGGCTTCGCCGTCTTCATCTCGCTCATGCGCGGCTACGGCGACACCATCACGCCGATGCTCGTCATGTTCGGCTCCGTCGTCCTCAACATCGTCATCGACCCGTTCCTCATCTTCGGCTGGACGGTCGTCGAGAACGCCCCCCTCGTCGGCACGCTCGCGTTCCCCGAGCTCGGCATCCAGGGCGCGGCTATCGCCACCGTCTTCTCGCGCGCGCTCGCGCTCGCCGTCGGCCTCGCGATCATGTTCCGGGGGACGCGCGGCGTCCAGATCAACCTCCGCGACATGGCGCCCGACCTCACCTACCTCCGTCGCCTCGCGCGCATCGGCGTCCCCGCGTCCATCGAGGGGACGGGGCGCGCGCTCTCGATGAACCTCCTCCTCTTCATCGTCGCGTTCTTCCCGGACGCCGTCGTCGCCGCCTACGGCATCGGCACGCGCGTCTTCTCCGTCATCTTCCTCCCGGCCATCGCCGTCGCGCGCGGCGTGGAGACGATGACCGGCCAGAACGTCGGCGCGGAGAAGCCCGAGCGCGCCGAGCAGGCCGCCGACCTCGCGGCGAAAGTGCTCTTCTGTGTCCTCAGCGCCGCCGGCGTCCTCGTGTTGCTCGCCGCCGAACCGATAGCGAGCGTCTTCACCACCGACCCCGCCGTCGTCGACATCTCCGTGGAGTTCCTCCGCTACGTCGCGCTCACGTTCGGCTTCATCGGCGTGATGCGCGCGTACACCGGGAGTTTCCGCGGCGCCGGCAAGACGCTCACCGCCGCCGCCATCTCCGTCGTGATGCTCGCTGTCGTGCGCTTCCCCGTCGCGTGGTTCGGCGCGGAGTCCATCGGTGAGACCGGCATCTGGGTCGCGTTCGCCGTCTCGAACGTCCTCGGCGCGCTCCTCGCGTACGCGTGGTACAAGCGCGGGACGTGGCGCGACGGCGACCTCACGGAGGACCGCGTCGACGTCGAGGACGCGAGCGGCGCGGTGAGCGACGACTGACGGAGCGGCGCGCGCCGCGACTACGCCGCGTCGCCGCTCGTCGGGCGCTCGAGCGCGTACTGCACGAGGAGGCCGAGCGTCGCGAGCGCGACGAGGACGGCGAAGACGAGGACGGCGCCCGCGAGCGGCGCGAAATCACCGGAGAGCTGTTCGCGCACGAAGTTCGCGGCGAGCGCGCCGGTGACGGCGAGGAGCGCGATGCCGCCGAGGTTCGCGAGCGTCGAGTTCGACTCGGGGACGGCGTCGGAGTTGAGGAGGTAGAGGACGACCGCGATGGCGAACGGCGTGCCGACGGTGCCGAGCGCGAGCACGAGCACGAGCTGGCCGAGCACCGCCCCGCCGACGAACGCGCCGGGCGCGGAGAGCAGCGCGACGGCGGCGAGCAGGCCGCGATAGCGGGCGTCGGAGACGTCGGTCTCCCACCCGAGTTTGTCCGCGAGGACGTACGGCGGGACGATGGTGTTGCCGCCGAGCGTGGAGACGGCCGCACCGCCGAGTCCGAGGAGGAAGAGCCACTGGGCGTTCGCGCCGACGAGCGGGCCGAGGGCTTGGGCGGCGCCGACGGTGCCGAGGCCCGGGTCGGTGAGGACGCTCGCGGCGACGAGGAAGATGGCGACGCTGTAGACGCCGAACGCGCCGAGCATGGAGACGCCGACGTCGAAGGTCGCGAGCCCGTAGTCCTCGCGCGTCCAGTCGCGCGCACGCATCGTGTAGGAGTGCATCGTGATGAGCGTGACGTGGACGGCCCCGCCGAGAATACCGGCGGCGACGAGCGCGCTGTTCGCGGGGAGCGTGGGGACGAGGCCGGCGGCCGCCGCGCCGGGGTCGACGGGGACGACGAGGAGCGACGCGGCGAACGCGAGGACGACGCCGGCGACGAGGAGTTTCGCGACGAACTCGAGGAGGCGATAGCCGCGGCCGGCGAGCCCGAGCGCGAGGACGAGCGCCCAGAGGACGCCCCACGCCCAGGCGGGCGTGCCGGTGATGGTGGCGGAGACGGTGGCGACGGTCTTCATGATGACGAGCTGGGCGACGCCGGCGGCGAGGACGACGTCGACGACGAGGAGCCACGCCCACCACTCGCCGAGGTGGTCTTCGACGACGCCGACGACGCCGCGTTCGGTGAGGAGGCCGAGGCGCATCGCGAGGTACTGGGAGAGCGCGCCGGCGACGGCGGAGAGGACGACGACCCAGAGGAGGGCGTAGTCGTAGCTCGCGCCCGCCGTCAGCAGACTCGCCATCGACGCGGGGCCGGCGGCGATGGCGCCCGCGACCCACGACGGCCCCATCTCGGAGAGGTACTCGCGGACGCGGCCGCCCGAGACGGCGGTGATGTCGTGGCGCTCACTCATCCGGTCGCCCTCCGTGAGCGGCGTGCGAGCGGGTGCGTGAGCGCGCGAGCGCGGACGGGGTCGCGGCGGGCGGCGAGCGGCCGGGCCTCACCGGCCGCCGCGCGTGGAAAGCACGAGGCCGGCCGCGTCCGTTCCGAGTCGGGTCGTCGGTGGCGACGAACTGCATACCACGTGGTTTTACTCTCCAGTAATAAGGCGTGTGAATTCGGGGCGGTCGTCGCGGGCCTACTCGGTGTTCACGAGGAGCGTCCCCGCCGCGAGGAGGACGGCGCCGAGGAGGAAGCCGGGGCTGAGTCCCTCGCCGAGGAACGCGACGCCGAGGAGGACGCCGACGACCGGTTGCGCGAAGAAGAACACCGCGACGGTGCTCGCGTCCGCGTACTCCATGCCCTTGTACCAGCAGTACCACGCGAGCGCGGTGCTGAAGACGCCGAGGTAGACGACGGCGCCGAGCACCGGGAGCGTGAGCGGGACGGTGGCGAACGCGCCCGGCGAGAGGGCGTACTCGAAGGGGACGAACGCGCCGAAGAGCGGCACGGAGAGGACGGTGGCGTACGTCGCCGTCTCGAGCGCGGAGTAGCGCCGGACGAGCGGTTTCGCGTAGACGGTGAACGCCGCGAAGCAGAGCGCGGACGCCAGCAGGAGACCGACGCCGAGGAGCGCGCCGTCCGCGAGCGCCGCGAGGTCGTACTGGCCGGCGAGGACGACCAGCGCGCCGACGGCGGCGAGCGCCGCACCGCCCGCCTTCCGCGCGGTGAGGCGTTCGTCGAGGACGCCGACGCCGAGCGCGAGCACGAAGAGCGGCGTCGAGACCGTGAGGAGCGAGCCCTGACTCGCGTTCGTCAGGTCGGTGCCGACGAACTGCGTCGTGAGCGCGCCCGTGACGAAGACGGCGAGCGCCGCGAAGCGCCGCCACTCGGCGCGCGAGAAGGAGCGCGCGGGCGTCGACGCGCGGACGACGGCGTAGAGCGTCGCGGCGCCGAGCGCCACCCGAAGGAACGCGAGCGTCAGCGGCGGCACGGCGTCGAACCCCCACTTGCTGACGACGTACATGCCGCCCCAGAGCGCGGCGGCGACGAGCGGTGCGGCGGCGAGGAGTCGCTCCCGGTCCATCACGTGGACGGGAGGACGCCGCCCTGATGAGTTGTCGGGTTCGCCGCCGACTCGCCCCCCGCGAGGGGTGCGGTACGCGTTGTCGGCCGGTGCTCCCGGCGGTCGCCCTCGGTCGACTGCACGAACCGTCGTCCGACCCCCCGATATGTGGGACCGTAGCGTGACGGTTCAGTTTATTTCTATCTATAATCGGCGAATCGTTTGGTAGGGTGACTCTTTAGGGGGATATGTTCGGATGGTGTGTGTATGATTCCCCCAATAGCGAATCGGTTCGTCGCCGGGGAGGAACCGGAGGCGGCGCTCGCGCACGTCGCCGAGGTCAACGACCGTGGCGTCGGCGGCATACTCAACCTGCTCGGCGAGCACTACGACGACCGGCCGTCCGCGGACGCGGACGCGGACGCCTACTGCCGGCTCGTCGACGGGATCGCCGAGCGCGGCCTCGACGCGAGCGTCTCCGTGAAGCCCTCGCAGATCGGAATCGACCTGCCGACGACGGCGTTCGAGGAGAACCTCGCGCGCATCGTCGACCGCGCCATCGAGCGCGACGTCTTCGTCTGGGTGGACATGGAGGACCACGAGACGACCGACCAGACGCTCGATGCGGTCTGCGAGCAGGCCGAGCGCCACCCGCACGGCGTCGGGCTCGCGATTCAGGCGAACCTCAAGCGGACCGAGGCGGACTTGGAGCGCCTCGCGGACGTTCCGGCGGCCGTCCGCCTCGTGAAGGGCGCGTACGACGAACCCGCCGCTATCGCCTACCGCGAGCAGGAGACGGTCGACGAGAAGTACCGGGAGTACCTCGAGTTCCTCTTCCGGGAGTTCGACGAGGGCGTCGCGGTCGGGAGCCACGACCCCGCGATGCTCGAGTACGCACGGGAGCTCCACGAGGAGTACGGGACCCCCTTCGAGATCCAGATGCTCATGGGCGTCCGCGAGGACGCCCAGTTCGACCTCGCCGCCGACTACGACGTCTACCAGTACGCCCCCTACGGGCCGAAGTGGTTCCAGTACTTCTACCGGCGGGTTCGCGAGCGCAAGAAGAACGCCCTCTTCGCGTTGCGCGCCGTCGTCGGCGTGTAGGGGGGAGACGCTCGCCGCCGTCCGGACCGCCCACGCAGACAGCGATATGTAGACATTCGTCTTGTTAACCCCCAATTACCGGAGAGTAAGCCAATAAATAAACGATTATCCAAAACATTTATAGACACATAGTGCAGAACGGTGAACGATGCCAGACGGAAACTCGACCAACCTGTTGTACCTGTTCGGGCCGTTCGTGGTGTACCTGGTGATGCTCGTCGTCTACTACGTCTGGGAGGGCAGGCGCGAGCGTCGCCTCCACGAGAAGTACGAGACGGAGGGCGAACATGCCTAGCGGCATCGCGGGCTCGGCGGGCACGTGGGTGCTCGGCACCTTCGCCGCCTACCTCCTCGTCCTGCTCGGCATCGGCCTCTACTCCTCGCAGCTGATGGACACCGTCGACGACTACGTCATCGGCGGCCGCGAGGTCGGCCCCGTCGTCACCGGCTTCTCCGAGCGCGCCTCCGAGATGAGCGGCTGGCTCACCCTCGGCGTCCCCGGCGACGCCTACAACACCGGCGTCATGGCGTTCTACAACGCACTCGGCATGATCCCCGCCGACCTCTTCGCGTGGGCGGGCATGGCCAAGCGCCTCCGCAAGTACTCCGAGATCGTCCGGGCCGTCACGCTCCCGACGTTCTTCGCGACGCGCCTGCAGGACGACACCGGCCTCGTGAAGGGCGTCTCCGCCGTGATGCTCATGCTCTTCGAGGGCGGCTACGTCGGCGCGCAGATCGTCGCCGCCGGCACTCTCCTGCAGGTCCTCACCGGCGTCTCCCCGCTCGTGGGGATTCTCGCCGGCGGCGTCATCGTCGTCGGCTACACCATGCTCGGCGGCTATTTCGCCGTCGCGTGGTCCGACTACTTCCAGGGCGCCATCATCCTCGCCGCGTTCATCCTCCTGCCCGTCCTCGCGTTCACCTCCTACGGGCTCCCCTTCGACGACCTCGCCGCGATGGGCGGCGGCCTCTCCAGCGTCACCGCAGGGATGACCGGCTGGGCCGCCGTCTTCGGCATCATCAGCTACGCGGCCATCGGGCTCGGCATCCCCGGCAACCCGCACGTGATGGTGCGCTTCATGGGCATCGACGAAGTCGAGAACATCCGTCTCGCCGCCGTCGTCGCCCAGCTCTTCATGTTCGTCGCCTACATCGGCGCCGGCTTCGTCGGCCTCTACGGCCTCGTCGTCTTCGGCGGCGGCATCTCGAACACGGACAACGTCATGCCGATGCTCACCATCGACCTCTTCCCCGGCTGGCTCGCCGGCATCATCCTCGCCGCCGCGCTCGCCGCGATGATGTCGAGTGCGGACTCACAGCTCCTCGTCGCCACCAGCGCCGTCGTCGAGGACGTCTACCACGGCTTCATCGACCCCGACGCCGGCCAGGAGAAGCTCGTGCGCTACTCCCAGCTCGTCACGCTCGCGCTCGGCGCCGGCAGCATCATGTTCGCCTACCTCGCCAAGGACACCCCCATCTACACGCTCGTCCTCGACTACGCGTGGGGCGGCCTCGGCGCCGCCATCGGGCCGACGCTCATCGCCGCCCTCTGGTGGAAGCGCGTCACCGCGACGGGCGCCGTCGCGAGCATGCTCGTCGGCTCCTCGACGATGGTCCTCTGGACGCAGCTCTCGACGCTCCTCGGCGTCCTCGGCCTGAGCGGCCTCGCCGAGGGGTCGGGCTTCCTCGCGAGCTTCCTCGGCGTCTACGGGCTCTTCCCCGCCTTCATCCTCTCCATGCTCGTCCTCGTCGTCGTCTCCCTCCTCACCCAACCCCCGGAGGGCGTCGACGAACACTTCGACATCTTCGACAAGCCGCTCTCGACCGTCGTCGAGGAGGACACCCCCGATTACGCGACCGACGGCGGCCGCGACTACGCCCCGAAGGCCGTCACCGAGACCGACACCATCCGCGCGCACGTCGACGCGGCGGACTACTGGGAGGAGTGAAGATGGCCGCGAACCCGACCCGCTCGGACGCGCCCGCCCCCGACGCCCGCACGGGCACGCGTCGCGAGTCCGCGACCCTCGACGTCATCCCGCCGCAGGTCGAGCGCGACGACGTCGAGGCCGACGGCCGCGTCGGCGCCGTCGCCTACCCGTATCGGATCTACGAGGCGAGCGCCACCGTCGGGCGTGCGTTCCTCTCGGACCGCGAGGTGACGTACGTCGCGAGCGTCGACCGCGCGCGTCGCCTCGTCCTCCGCGCGGACGTCGTCCCCGACGTCGACTCCCGCGACGTCGCGGACGTGCTCGTGCTCCCCGCCGACCTCCCCGCAGAGCTCTGCCGCGAGCGCGCCCACGACACCGTCTTCGAGTGGACGACGCGGAAGTTCGCGCTCGCGAGCGCCCCGGACATCACGTTCGAGCGTCGCGTCGACGCCCGCAAGCTCTTCTGGCTCGCGGAGCGCGACGACGGCGACGTCATCGTCGACAGCGTCACCGGCGACGAATCGCGTCTCGAGGGCTGAACGACCCGCAGTCGCGTCTTTTTCGCGACGAGAATCAGAAGTCGAGCAGCGTCCCCTCGGCCTTGCGCAGGTGCTCGAGGAGCGTCGTCTTCGAGATGTCGAGTTCGTCCGCGAGCTCGCGCGTCGAGACCTCGCGCGGCCACTCGTAGTAGCCGCGCTCGCGCGCGAGCTCGAAGACCTCGCGCTGACTCGGCGTGAGCTTATCGAGGAGGCGCGTCTGGCGCGCGTCCGTGCCCGCCGTCGAGACGCTCGCGACCTCGATGTCCGCGCCCGTGCGCTCGCGTATCTCGTCGATCTCCGCCTCGATCTCCGAGCGCTCGCCCGCGTAGCAGACGTGCCACGACTCGCGGCCGTCCTCGATGCAGCCGGGCGCGTTGTGGACGAAGCCGCGCTCGAGGAGCTGCGGGCAGATCATGTCGCTCGGGTCGTACTCGAGGAAGAACTCCCGGGAGACGGAGCCGGGGGTGACGCGGCGCGTGTCGAAGCGCGTCTGGAGTTCGTTCAGGCTCCCGGTGAGCGGGGAGTCCTCGATGTCCGCGAGGAGCGCCTCGACCTCCGACTCGCTCTCCCCGAACGCCGTGAAGACGCCGCGCGCCGTCGCGTCCCCGCCGACGGGGTTGTCGTAGATGGCGTGCGCGAGCACGCCCCCGGGGAGCCGGTCGGTCGCGCGGATAGCCCAGCACTCCGGGTGCCACAGGTCGAGTGTGAGATGCGTTCCCGTTCCCGCCGTTGCCTGGCTCATAGTGTGACGATACCTCTGGGTTCCTTTTGGCAAACGATACCATAAGGCTGTCTTTCGGACGCATCCGAGCGGGCGGTCGCCGAGCGCGGTCGGCGACCGGGGGAGTGGACCGAACGAACGGGGGGGGAGAGCAGAAGAACGGGGCGAGCGGGGAAAGCCGACGCGGCGACGCGGTGAGGTCGCTATTCGTCGTCGGTCTTGATGTCGGCGGAGAGGCCCTGGGCCATCTCGATGTCCTTCGAGTTGTTGAGCGTCCACGCGGTGCGCTCGGTGACGGCCTCGATGGCTTCGCGCGCGGACGCGGGGCCGGAGCCGGACTTCTTCACGCCGCCGAAGGGGAGGTGGACCTCCGCGCCGATGCAGGGGAGGTTTCCGTAGGAGAGGCCGACCTCGGCGTGGTCGCGGTAGTAGTTGATCTGGCGGTAGTCCTCGCTGACGATGGCGCCGGCGAGGCCGTAGTCGACGGCGTTGTGGATCTCGAGCGCGCGCTCGATGTCGCCGGAGTAGGGGATGAGCGCGACGTGCGGGCCGAAGACCTCCTCTTCGATGCAGCGCAGTTCGTCGTCGTAGTCGGTCTCGTAGACGAACGGCCCGACCCAGAAGCCCTCCTCGTGGCCGTCGGGGATCTCCTCGGCGTCGAGGTCCTCGCGGTCGACGAGGACGTCCACGCCCTCCTCGCGGGCGAGCTGGTTGTAGTCGTGGAACTTCTCGACCTGATCGGCGTCCGCGAGCGGGCCCATGAAGGTGTTCTCGTCGAGCGGGTCGCCGACCGCGACGTCCTCGGCGAGGTCGACGAAGCGCGACTTGAACTCGTCGTAGACGTCCTCGTGGACGATGAGGCGCTCGGCGGAGACGCAACGCTGGCCCGTCGTCTTGAACGAGGACATGAGCGCGGAGTGGACGGCGATGTCGAGGTCGGCCTCCTCGGTGACGACGACCGCGTTCTTCCCGCCCATCTCGAGGGCGACGTCGCGGCCGGGGACGCCGCCGAGTTTCTCCGCGATGGAGTGGCCGACCTCCGCGCTCCCCGTGAAGAGGACGGTGTCGACGGTGTCGTTCTCGACGATGGCGTTCCCGGCGTCGCCGTACCCCTGCACCATGTTGAACACGCCGTCGGGGATGCCGGTGTCGTCGAACATCTCGGCGATGATCTGCCCGCAGTACGGCGTCTGCTCGGCGGGCTTCCACACGACCGTGTTCCCCTCGACGAGCGCGAGCGCCATGTGCCAGAACGGGATGGCGACCGGGAAGTTCCACGGCGTGATACAGCCGATGACGCCGCGAGGCTTGCGGCGCATGTAGGCGTCCTTGCTCGGAATCTCGGAGGGGACGACGTCGCCGTGCGGGTGGCGGGCGTTCCCGGCCGCCCACTCGACCATGTGCCACGCCTCGGTGACGTCGGCCTTCCCCTCGCTGATCTCCTTCCCGCACTCCTGTGAGACGGTCCGCCCGAGCTCCTCGTGGCGGTCCTTCAGCTCCTCGTATATCTCCCAGAGGTACTCCGCGCGGTCCACGTAGGAGAGCGCGCGCCACTCCTCCTGTGCGTCCTCGGCGGCTTCGACGGCCGCCGCGACGTCCGCCGGCGTCCCGCGCTGGAACTCGCCGAGCGTCTCGCGCGTCGCCGGCGAGCGGCTCTCGAACGTCTCCTCGCCCTCACCGGACCGCCATTCGCCGTCGATGTAGTGCTCGTGAACGGGCATACTAGCTGAAAGGACGGACAGCCACTAAAGTGCCCACCCGACCGTAGTCGGGTCGATACTGGTATATTTCCGCCGTCGCCGGACGGCGCGGTCGAGTGAGAGTTTTACGCCCGGCGCACGCACGCTCGACGCATGAGCATCACCGGCGGTAGTGACGGCGGCGAGATGACGCTCGCGTTCTCGCTGGCGGCCATCGAGCGCCTCGCCGACCCGAAGGCGGCCCTCGAGGACGCGCGGCAGTGGAGTCGTCACGTCGGCGTCGTCGACCACGACCGAAGCGGCGTCGAGCGCGTCGTCGAGGCGCACGACCTCCCGCAGGACTACGACCTCGGCGACCTCGACATCTGGCTCGCACTCGAGGGCATCCGCGACGACGCGGACACCCCGCGCTACGTCTACGTCGCCACCACCGAGGACGACCGGCGGCCCGCCGACTTCCTCGACTGGGAGTTCCAACTCGTCGGGGACGCCGCTGAGCGGGCGGGCTGGCCGCTCGCAGAAGACGACGAGGAATGAGCGCCGCGCCCGGCGACCCCGGGGGCCGCGCCAATCAGACAGTGTGGTAGCCACCGTCCACGTAGAGCAGGTGGCCGGTGACGTAGTCGGCGTCGTCGCCCGCGAGGAAGAGGTAGGCGCCCGCGAGGTCCTCGGGCGTCCCGAGTCGGTCCATCGGGATGTCCGAGCCGACCGTCGTCGCGTCGAGGTCCGGGAGGTCGGCGTCGTCAACGATGAAGGACTCCTCGCGCTCGCCGCCGATGTCGGGGTTCCCCTCGCCGAACGACGTCTCGATGATGCCGGGCGCGACGGCGTTCACGCGGATGCCGTGCGGTGCGAGCTCCGCCGCCGCGACCCGCGTGAGCATCATCACCGCGCCCTTCGAGGCGTCGTACATCGAGTGGCCGACCTGCGCGTACTCGGAGCTCACCGACGCCGTGTTCACGATGGCGCCGTCGACGCCGCGCTCGAGCATGTCGCGCGCGGCCGCCCGACAGCCCGCGAAGACGCCGCGAGCGTTTATCGCCATCACTTGGTCGAACGCCGCCGTCTCCGTCTCCGTGAGCGAGGCGTGGCGGTAGATCCCCGCGTTGTTCACCATGACGTCCACGCCGCCGAACTCGCGCGCGCCCTCGACGACCGCCGCGACCGCGTCCGCGTCGGAGACGTCCGTCTCCACGAACTCCGCGCGGCCGCCCGCCTCCTCGATGGCTTCGTGCGTCGGCGTCGAGAGGTCGTCCTCCTTCGGGACCTCGCGGAGGTCCGCGTTGATGACGGTCGCGCCCGCCTCGCCGAAGCGGAGCGCGACCTCGCGGCCGATGCCGGAGGTCGCACCAGTCACGATCACGGTGTCGTCCGAGTAGTCGTGGGACGTCGTACCCATACATGCCGTCGTGCGACCGGGCACTTAGCCGTTCGGCCGGCCCGGTCGAAGCCGGCGCGACGGCGCGCCTCACTCCGCGCGCGGGAAGACGAGCTCGAACGCCGCCCCCTCCTCCGGCCCGCCGAGGTCGGCGTCGCGGACGTCCACCGCGCCGCCGTAGGCCGCCATCATCTCCGTCACGAGGTAGAGCCCGAAGCCGTTCCCGGGTTCGCTGAGTTCGGAGACGCCCTTCCGGAGGACGGACGCCTTCTCCTCGTCCGGGATGCCGGGGCCGTTGTCGGCGACGTGCACGCAGAGCGCGTCGCGCTCGGTCGCCTCGGTCCCGTCGTCCGGCCGCGCGTCGCCGCTCGCCGCGTCGGCGTCCACCGCACAGGTCGTCTCCGTCACCCACACCTCGACGCGCGGCGTCTCCGCGTCGTTGTGGACGACGGCGTTCTCGAGGACGTTCTCGAGGACCTCGCCGAGGAGGTCGTCCGCGACCACCGTCGCCTCGGCGTCCGGGAGGTCGTGCGTCTCGAAGACCGCGTCCGGGTGGGCGTCGGCGACGCCCGCGACCGCCTCCTCGAGCGCCGCCCGGAGCGACACCGGGTACGTCTCGTGCTCCGACTCGTTCACGACCGCGTCCATGAACGTCCGCATCGTGTCGATGAGCGAGGAGAGGTCGTCGGCGCGACGCGAGATGGTCTGCACGTGCTCGAGTGACTCCGGGTCGTCGATTCGGTCCTCGAGGATGTCGGTGCGGGCGCCAACGAGGTTCAGCCCGTTCAGGATGTTGTGCCGGAGGATGCGGTTCATGAACTCGAGGCGCTCGCGCTCGTGTTCGAGTTCGCGCTCGCGCTCGCGCTGCTCGGTCATGTCCTCGACCACCTTCGTGTAGCCGACGTGCGCGCCGTCGGCGTCGTGACGCGCCGCGATAGTCACGTCCGCCCAGAAGCGCGTGCCGTCCTTCCGGACGCGCCAGCCCTCGTCGTGGGCCTGCCCCGTCTCGGCGGCCTCCGCGAGCAGCGACTCGGGCACCCCCGCCTCGACGCGCTCCTCGGGGTAGAAGACCGAGACGTGCTCGCCGACGATCTCCGACTCCGCGTAGCCCTTTATCTGCGCCGCGCCGGGGTTCCACGACGTGACGTGCCCGCCCTCGTCGAGCGTGAAGATGGCGTAGTCGTCGACGCTGTCGACGAACTCCTCGAACTTCGCCTCCTCCTCGCGGAGCTCGCGACGGCGCGCCTCGAGGAGCTGGGTGCGCTCGAGCTCGTAGCCGATCCAGCTCCCCATCAGCTCGACCATCGTGAGCTGCCAGTCGTCGAACTCGTCGGCCTCCTCCCGGTCGAGGAAGCAGAGCGTCCCGTAGAGCGTGCCGTCCGCGTAGACCGGCGTCCCGACGTACGACTCGAAGCCGGCGTCCGTCCCGTACGCCTTCTCCGCGACGTCGAGCGGCCGCGTGCCGAACTGGATCGTGCGCTCGGCGGCGACCGTGTGTCGGCAGTGCGTCTCCGCGAGCGGGAGGGTGTCGCCGGCCGCGACGTCGCCCGCCTCGGACTGGGCGACCTCGACGTGGTAGGTGCCCTCGTCGGCGTCGATCCGGGCGAACGAGCCGTAGTCGGCGTCGAGGAGCTCGCGGCCCACCCCGATGAGGGCGTCGACCTGCTCCTCGAACGTGAGCGACGCGTCCGAGATGGACTCGTAGAGCTCGCGGAGCTTGCGCTCGCGGAGGTCGAGCTGGCGCTCGCGGCGCTTCACCGCCGTGACGTCCGTGTAGTGCTCGATGCGCCCGCCCGCGTAGAGCCCGCTCTCGATGGGCTGACTCGAGTGTTTGAGCCAGCGCTCCTCGCGCTCCGGTCCGCCGAGCAGGTGGCACTCGAACTCCGCCGAGCCGGCGTCGGGCGCGTACGTCTCGAGCACGCGCTCGCGGAACGCCGACGGCTCCTCGAAGCGCGCCGCGATGGACTCCTCGACGAGGGCGGGCTTGTGTCGGCCGACGACCGCCTCGCGTTCGATGCCGAAGTACTCCTCGACCGCCTCGTTGACCCAGACGACGTCGAACTCCTCGTCGAGGATGAACGTCGCGACCTCGGAGGTGTCGAGGACGTCGTCGGTGAGCGTCCGGTACTCCTCGCGGCTCCGCGCGAGCTCGTCGCGAGCGATGCGCTGGCGTGCGCTGTAGACGCCGATGGCGAACGCGAGCGCGGCACCGAAGACGACCCCGTCGAGCGCGAGCACGAACGGCTTGAGGTCGCGCATCGCCCACAGCTGGAGCGCGATCACGAGCGCGTAGAGGCTCGCGACCGCCGCGGTGATGCCGAGCGTCCACTTCGCTACCGCCCACGCGTAGGCGTCCGCCCAGTCGCGCCGGCGGAGCCAGAAGCCGCCCCAGACGAGCGCGAGCGCGAGCAGGACGAGCGGCGCGTTCTCCACGGCCGTCGTCGTCACGCCCCACGAGAGGGTGGTGACGTCGTCCCACGCGTCGTAGAGCGGCACGAGGAGGACGAGGACGCCCAGCAGGGAGACCACGACCCACGAGTGCGCGCTCGCCCACGCCCGAAGCCCGCCGTTCATGCCCTCGACTTCGAGTCACCATCGGTTAAGCCCGATGCCCGATTCGGGGGCGGCGGGGCGGCCGGTACCCGAGTCACTGCCGGCCGACGCGTGAGTCGCGCGGCGGGAGCGCCGCCTGCGAGAGGCGGCCGCGAGTCAGCGCGACTCCTCCTCGGCGTCCATCCCGAGTTCCTCGCGCGCGAGTTCGATGCCCTGCGTGACCTGCGTCTCGCTCACGCTCGTTCGCTTGCTTATCTGCGCCGCGACGTCGTCCTCGTAGCCGTCGATGGCGTCGAGGAGCGTGCGGAGTGCGTCCGTGAGCTGCATACCGCGTCGTCGGCGCCGCGCGCGTGAAAAAGTGACGGCACGCCCGCCGTCGTCACTCGACGACGGCGTCGGTCTCACCGGGCGGCGACGGCCACCCACCGTTATTTGCGCGGGGGGCGAACTCCCGGCGTGATGTACGAGCGAATCCTACTCGCCACGGACGGGACGGTCGCCTCCGAGAACGCCGAGTCGCACGCGATAGAGCTCGCGGCGGCCCACGACGCGACGCTGCACGTCCTCTACGTCGTCGACGAAGACGTCTATCAGGCCTACAGCGGCGACGAGTACGTGGACGAGGCCGAAGGGCCCGAGCACGGGCTGGCCGAGCACGGCCGCGAGGCCATCGCGGCGGTGCGCGAGGCCGCCGAGGACGCGGGCGTCGAGGTCGTGGAGGCGCTCGAACGCGGCGAGCCCGCGAACACCATCGTGGACTACGCGGAAGAGGCGGACGCCGACGTGCTCGTCCTCGGGACGAAGCGCCGCCCCGACGAGTACCGCGCGCTCATCGGGAGCATCACGGACCGCGTCCTTCGCCTGAGCACGCGCCCGGCGGTCGTGGTGAAGACGGAGACGGCGGACTAGTCGGACTCGAAGCCGCGCGGGGCGTCCTCGAACTCGACGCCGAGGGCGTCGTCGCGGCGGCCGGCGGGGAGGCGCTCGCGGAGGGCGGCCGCGAGCGCATCGACGTCGAAATCGGCGTCGACGGCGTCACTCCCGAGGACGGCGAAGCCGGCGAAGACGACGAGGAAGCCGACGACGGTGAGCGTCGTGACGGTCTCGCCGAGGAGCGCCCACCCGCCGGCGGTGGCGACGACGGGCACGAGGTAGAAGACGAGGTTCGCGCGGATGGCGCCCGTCGTGTCGAGGAGGCCGAAGTAGGCGATGTAGGCGATGGCGCCGGCGAAGACGCCGACGTACGCGAGCGCGAGAAGCGCCTGCGGCGTCCACGCGACGGCGGCGAGCGATTCGCCGCTCGCGAGGCTGAGGCCGTGGCAGAGGAGCGCGCCGATGGGGAGCCCCCACGCGGTCCGCACGCTACTGGAGAGGTCGCTGTCCGCCCAGCGGATGAGGACGCTCCCGAGCGCGCCGGCGATGGCGCCCGCGAAGACGAGGAGCTTGCCGGGGCCGCCCGCGAGGAAGCTCGCGGGGTCGGGGTTGACGACGAGGCCGACGCCGAGCAGGCCGACGAGGAGGCCGACGGCGCCGCGCCGCGAGAGGCGTTCCTCGGCGAGGAGGAGGCCCGCGAAGACGGGCGTGAGGATGGGGTTGAGGCTGAAGACGACGGCGGCCACGGCGCTCGAGGCGTACTGCTGGCCGACGAAGAGGAGGGCGTTCGTGAGGCCGATGGAGAGCGCGCCGGTGGCGAGGATGCCCGCGAGGTCGCCGCGCGTGCGCGGCACGAGGGCGTCGCGGTGCGCGTAGACGACGTAGGCGGCGAGCGCGACGGCGGCGACGTCGAAGCGGAACGCGACGAAGAGCAGGGGCGGGAAGAACGCGAGGCCGAACTTGGTGGCGACGAACGTCCCACCGAAGAGGAGGCTCGCGGCACCGAACGCGGCGAGCGTGCGCGTAGAAGCGGTCATACTCCTAGAGAGGGCGCACAGCGGGATAGTCTCGGTTAGAAAACGTTGTGCGCGGAGAAACTCGCGCGCGACGCGACAGCCGCGCACGCCGTGAAAGAGTTTCACGGTGCGAAAGGCGTTTAGGGCGACGAGGAGGAAGGTGGCGTATGGAGTCAGCGCTGGAGGACGTGGAGTTCCTCGCTCGCTCGCCGAACCGCGTCGAGGTGCTGTGTCTCCTCGCGCGCGGGCGCCACACGCGCACCGCACTCGCCGAGGAGACGGGCGCCTCGCAGGCGACGCTCGGGCGCATCCTCACCGACTTCCAGGAGCGCGCGTGGGTCAGACGCGCCGGGAGCGAGTACGTCGCGACGGCCACCGGCCGCCTCGTCGCCAGCGCCCTCGGCGACCTCCTCGACAGCCTCGAGACGGAACGCGAGCTCCGCGACGTCGTCGACTACCTCCCGACGCACGCGATGGACTTCGACCTCGGTCACCTGAAGGACGCCACCATCACGTTCCCGAGCGAGACGCGCCCGGACGCGCCCGTGAAGCGCGTCGTCGACCTCATCAGGGAGGCCGAGGACGTGACGGTGTTCTCCCACGCGTTCAACGAGCGGAGCCTCGCGGCCGTCCACGACCGCGTCACCGCCGGCGACGCCACCTTCCGCGCGGTGTTCTCCGAGCACGCCGTCGCCGCGCTCGCGGACGCCCCGGACCTCCGCGCGCGCCTCAAGGACCTGCTCGCACACGACGCCGCCGACGCCCGCGTCCACGGGGAGGGCATCCCGCTCGCCGTCACCATCGCCGACGAGACGGTCCACATGCTGCTGCGCGACGAGAACGGCGTCCTGCAGGCCTCGCTCGACACCGACGACGACGCCGTGCGCGCGTGGGCGAGCGACACCTTCGACCACTACTGGCGGAGCGCCGCCCCCCTCGAGGCGTCGGCCCTCGAGTAGGGCGCGACGGGAGTGAACGGGAGCGTGCCGTCCACGACGGCCGTCAGTCGTCCGCGACGCTCGCGTCGGCCGCGTCGTCGTCGACCTGCGCCTCCCAGAGGTCGGCGTACCCGCCCGCGTTGGCGAGGAGCGTCTCGTGCGTGCCGGTCTCGGTCACGCGGCCGTCCTCCATGACGACGATGCGGTCGGCGTCCCGAATCGTCGAGAGGCGGTGCGCGATGACGAACGCCGTGCGGTCCTCGATGAGGCGCTCGAGGCTCTCCTGAATGAGCTCCTCCGTCTCCGTGTCGACGTCGGAGGTGGCTTCGTCGAAGACGATGATGGCGGGGTCGTTGAGGAGGGCGCGCGCGATGGCGAGGCGCTGGCGCTGGCCGCCCGAGAGCTTCACCCCGCGCTCGCCGACGAGCGTGTCGTACCCTTCGGGGAGGTCGGTGATGAACGCGTGGGCTTCGGCGGCCGTCGCGGCCTCCACGACCGCCTCGCGCGCGTCCGCGTCCACGTCCTCCCCGTGCCACTCGGCGTCGAGGACGTCCGCGTCGCCGTACGCGATGTTCTCCGCGACCGTCCCCGAGAAGAGGTAGGGGTTCTGCTCGACGACCGCGATCTCCGAGCGGAGCGCCGCGAGGTCGTACTCGCGGACGTCGACGCCGTCGACGCGCACCGCGCCCCGGTCGGGGTCGTGGAAGCGCGGGAGGAGCTTCAGGAGCGTGGACTTCCCCGCGCCCGAGGTGCCGGCGAGGCCGACCGTCGCGCCCGCCGGAACGTCGAGGGAGACGTCACGGAGTACGGGACGCTCGTCGTAGGCGAACGTCACGTCGTCGTACGCGACGTCGCCCTCGACCGAGTCGGGGCGATAGGGGTCGTCGGGTTCGGTGATCGTCGGCTCGCGACCGAGCACGCCGAAGACGCGTTCTGCGCTCGACTTCGCGAGCTGGTACTTGTTCGCGGACTTGCCGACGCGGCGCATCGGCGAGTAGAGCCGGCGGAGGTAGAGGAAGAAGAGCGCGAACGCCCCGGCGGAGAGCGCACCGGGCGCGCCGGTGACGATGTCCGTCCCGCCGATGTAGAGCACGAGCACGAAGACGACGCCGGTGAGCAGGCGGAGGCCTGCGAAGAACGCCCGGCGGACGCGCAGCGCCGCGACCTTCTCGTCGTGATAGGCCTGCGACTGGGCGGCGACGCGTTCGCGCTCGAAGTCGTAGCGCTCGAAGGCCTTGATGACGGCGGCGCCGCCGAGGTTGTTCTCGAGGCGCGTGTTGAGGCGCGCGACCGTCTCGCGGATCGACGTGTAGCGGGGCTCGATCCACGTCAGGAAGCGCCCGCTCGCGAGGCCGATGATGGGGACGGGCGCGAGCGCGATCAGCGCGAGCTTCGGCGAGTAGAGCCAGAGGATAGCGCCGATGCCGCCGACGGTCGCGACGACGCGGATGAGCTGGCGGAACTCCGTGTTCAGGAACTTCTCGAGGCGGTTGATGTCGCTGTTGAGAATCGACATCATTCCCCCCGTCTGGTGGTCGACGAAGAAGTCCATCGAGAGGTGCTGGAGGTGGTCGTAGGTGTCGTCTCGGAGGTCGCGCTGGACCTTCTGCGCGGTCGACTGGAGGAGGTATCTGGAGGCGAAGCGCGTCACCGAGCGGACGAGGTAGGCGAGGACGGCGACGGTGACGAGGCGTTCGAGGAGGGCGAGGCGGGCGGCCTCGGTCGTGATCGAGGCGGCGGGCAGGAGACCGGCGTCCGCGAGGAGGCCGGGGGTGCCGGACCCGAGGACGACGCGGTCGATTGCCGCCGCGACGACTATCGGCGGGACGAGGCGCGCGAAGCGCGTGCAGAACGACGCGAGCACGCCGGCGGTGAGGCGCTTCCAGTAGGGGCGCGCGTACGCGAGGAGGCTCCGCATCGGGTGGCCGTCGACGTTCTCGCGGACGTGCTCGAAGCCACCGTGTTCGTCTGCCATGTACTCGTCGTGTCGGTGTCGCGCGCCAAAAGCCCGGGGCTTCCGGTACCGTGCGCGGCGACGCCTATTTCGCCCCGCGCGCGGAAGAGCGCGTATGGACACGCTCACGGACGCGACGGTGCTCGTCACGGGCGGCGCGGGATTCATCGGGAGCCACCTCGTCGAGGCGTTCGCGCCCGAGAACGACGTCCGCGTCTTCGACGACTTCTCGAACGGGGCGCGCGCGAACCTCCCGGACGGCGTCGCGGTCATCGACGGCGACGTCCGCGACGCGGACGCGCTCGCCGAGGCGATGGACGGCGTGGACGTCGTCTTCCACGAGGCCGCCATCGTCAGCGTCTCCCGGTCCGTCGACGCGCCCGAGGAGACGCACGCCGTGAACGTCGACGCGACGCTTTCGGTCCTCGAACGGGCGCGCGACGAGGACGCCCGCGTCGTCGTCGCGTCCAGCGCCGCCATCTACGGCGCGCCCGAGACGACGCCCATCACCGAGAACGCACGAAAAGAGCCGAGTTCGCCCTACGGCCTCGAGAAGCTCAGCGTCGACCACTACTGCCGGCTCTACAACGACCTCTACGGCCTCGACACCGTCGCGTTGCGCTACTTCAACGTCTACGGGCCGCGACAGTCGAGCGGGCCGTACGCCGGCGTCATCACGAGCTTCGTCGAGCAGGCGCGCGCGGGCGGCCCCCTGCGCGTGCAGGGCGACGGGACGCAGACGCGGGACTTCGTCCACGTCTCCGACGTCGTGCAGGCGAACCGCCTCGCCGCCACCACCGACCACACGGGCGAGGCGTTCAACGTCGGCACCGGTCGCGCGGTCGAGATACGCCAGCTCGCGACGCTGATCCGCGACGTCGTCGACCCCGGCGTCGAAGTCGAGTTCGGCGACGCGCGAGCGGGCGACATCCGCGCGAGCGTCGCGGACGTCTCGAAGGCCCGCGAGCGACTCGGCTACGACCCCGGCGTCGCGCTCGCGGACGGCCTCGCCGACCTCGTCGCGTGAGGCGGGCGGCCGGCCTCACATCGTCTCGGCGACGTAGGCGTCGATTGCCGTGACGCGCTCCGGCCGGTACGTCCAGAACCCGCGCCACTCGTTTCGCCCCGTCTCGTACGCGACGAGCGCGGCGTGCTCGCCGTCGTCGTCCGCCGGGACGTGCACGACGAACCACGCCCGCCGGAAGTCCTCGCCGTAGCCGCCGTGCGTCGTCACGCCGAGGTCGCGCGGCGGCGTCCAGTCCGGGATGCCGTAGACGTGCGTGTCGACGCCCGCGTCCGAGACGAGCGAGTAGACGTCGCGCGTGCCGCGCTCGTCGTCGAGGCGGGAGAGGCGCTGGAAGGACGACCGGAGCGTGCCCGCGCCCGCCGTCCACGCGAGGTGCTCGACGTGTCGCGAGACCGTGACCAACAGGAGTTTCTCCGTGTGCGATGCGGGGAAGCCGCGGAGCGAGAAGGGGACGTCGTCGAGACCGTCGAGAACGGCCGGGAGGTCGATGTCGGGGAGCGAGCGCGCGCCCGACGTGTAGAGGTCGGAGTTCACGGTGAGGACGCAGTCCCGAAGCGCGGACAGCGGCGACGTGGCGACGATGTCGCTGTCGATGACGAGCGCCACGGTGTTCGCGTCGACGTCGCCGAGCTCGCGCTCGGACACCGTCACCGACTGGTCGGCGAACAGCCCCTCAAGCATCGACTGCACCGGGCGCGGGGCGTCCCGGTTCACCACCACGAGGGCGTGCTCGGCGGGCTCCACCTCCGGGATGAACGACGCGATTGTGTCGGGCATGCTACGTCACGTCCACGTCCGTGATCTCGAAGCGCGCGCCGCCCTCGGGGCCGTCCGTCACGTCGACGCGCCAGCCGTGGCCGTCGACGATCTCGCGGACGATGTGGAGGCCGAAGCCGGAGCCGCTCTCGACGGTGGAGACGCCGCGCTCGAAGACCTCCGCGCGGAGATCGGCGGGGATGCCGGGACCGTCGTCCGTCACGGCGAAGCCGCCCTCGAGCGCCGTGACGCGGACGGTCACGTCCGGCCCGCCGTGCTCGATGGCGTTCGAGAAGAGGTTCTCGAGGAGCTGCTGGAGGCGGTCCGGGTCGGCGACGACGGTCCCGAGGTCGTCGCCGACGGCGAGCGCGGCCGACGACCCGTCCTCGACGGTCGCCCACGCGCGCTCGACGGCGTCCCGGAGCGCGACCGGCTCGGTCTCCCCAATCTCCTCGCCCTCGCGAGCGAGATAGAGCAGGTCGTCGATCAGCCGCCCCATCCGCTCGTGGGCGTCCCGAACGCGGTCGAACTGCTCGGGGTCGCCGTCCTCGCGCGCGAGTTCGAGATAGCCCTGCGCCACGGAGAGCGGGCTTCGGAGGTCGTGGCTCACCATCGACGCGAACTCCTCGAGGCGCTCGTTCTGCGCTTCGAGCTCCGCCGTGACCTGGTCGCGTTCGAGCTCGTAGCTCACCCACTGCGCGAGCAGTTCGACGAACGTCCGCTCGGCCTCCGAGAAGGCGTCCGCGCGCGGCTCGGTGCCCGCGAAGCAGAACGTCCCGTAGAGCTCGCCGTCGACGAGGACCTTCGAGCCGACGTAACACCCGAGGTCGAAGCGCTCGTAGGCGGGGTCGCTCGAGAGCCCCTCGAGGGTGGCGTTCTGCACGGTGACGAGCTCCTCGCGCGTGATCGTCTTCCGGCAGTACGCCTCCGAGAGCGGGCACGACTCGCCCGGCTGGAGGAGTTCGTGGTCGCCACACGCCGCGACGATGTGCTGGGTGTCCCCGTCGATCTCCGTGAGGAAGCCGTACGGGACGCCGAGGAACTCGCGGCCGACGTCGAGGAGCCGGCGGATCTTCGTCTGGAACCCCATCTCGCGCGTGGCGATTATCTCGTATATCTCCCGGAGGGTGTCGCGCTCGGTCAGCAGCTGCTCCTCGAGGCGCTCGCGCTCGGTGACGTCGCGGAGCACGGAGAGGTGCTCGCCGGGCGAGATTTCGGCCGTCGCCGCGTACTCGACGATGCGGCGCTCGCCGTCCGGTCGCAGGAGCGGGAACGTCCCCCGGTCGAGGCCGCCCTGCTTGAACGCCTCCCACTCGGCCCCGAAGTCGTAGTCGGCGGGGGCGAAGTCGGAGACGTGCGAGCCGAGCAGTTGCCCGCGCGGGAGGCCGAACAGTTCGACCGCGCTCCGGTTGGCCTCGACGTACGTCCCGCCGTCGTCCGCGATCACCATCGCGTCCATCGCCTGCTCGAACGCGGTCCGGTAGCGCGCGCGCTCGTGGTCGCCGGAGACCCGCTCGGCGAGCGCGCGGACGATGACCACGGTCGCGTCCTGCCCGCCCCACGAGACGGCGCGGCGCGTCACGTCCGCGGGGAACGCCGTTCCGTCGAGCGCGCGAATCATGCGGCGCTCCCACGTGACGCCCGCGTCGGTCGCGCGCTCGTCGTCGTCAGCGTCGGCGGACCCGAGGAGCGCGGCGACGGAGTGACCCCGGAGGGCGTCGTCGTCGGCGGCGCCAAATTGGTCGACGGCGGCGGCGTTCGCGAAGACGCAGTCGCCGTCGACGCCGACGAGTATCGCGTCCGGTGAGGCCTCGAGGACGGTCCGTGCGACGTCCGGGGACCCCGTGGTCGGCGGCCGCGCCCGGTACTGGTCGACGGCGGCGCGGACGCGCCGCGCGAGGGTCGCGTACGGGTCGTCGTTCGCGTCCCTGCGGACGTAGTCGGTCGCCCCCGCCGAAATCGCGTCGCTGGCGACCGCTTCGCTGCCGCCGGCGGTGAAGAGGATGAACGGGAGGTCCGGGTGGGTCGCGCGGACGGCTTCGAGGAACTCGATCCCGTCCATGCCCGGCATGTCGTAGTCGCTGACGACGCAGTCGACGTCGCCCGCCTCGAGTCGCGTCAGGCCCGCCCTCGCGCTCGTGGCGACGGTCGTGGTGATGCGGTCGTCGCTGCGTGCGACGCGCTCGCCGACGAGAGCGGCCATATCGGGCTCGCCGTCCACACAGAGCACCGATATCGGTCCGCTCCGGTCAGTCATGCGACGACGTAGCGTCCCATCGCTAATACCTGTTGTGCCCTCGACAACCGCGTCCCAAGGCGTTTTGTGCCGGCGCGAGATAGCCGCCGACGTGTCCCCGACCACGCAGTCCCTCCACGACGCGACCCCGAGCGCGCGCCGTGCTCTCCGCGCCGCGCTCTCGTTGCTCCCGTCCGCGCCCGGTATCGTCGTCGCCTACGCCGGCCTCGCGCTCGTCACCGCCGTCTCGAACACCGTCGCCAACCTCGTCTCGGCGGCCGTCCTCGGTGCCGCAATCGTCGTCGCTGCGGGCGCGCTCGGCCTCGACACCGACGTCCAGAACTCACTCGGCGTCCGGCTCCTGCTCGCGGTCATCGCCGCCATCGTCGCCGGGGTCGCCATCATCATCGGCTTCGTCTTCCTCGTCCTCCCCGGCGTCTACCTCGCCGTGCGGCTCCGCCTCGTCGTCGCCGCCGTCGTCCTCGAGGACTGCGGGCCGCTCGAAGCGCTCGGCCGGAGCCTCGAGTTGACGGCGGGAGAGGGCTGGACGGTCCTCGGCGTCTGGCTCGCCACCACCCTCCTCAACGCGGTCGCCGCGAGCGCCGCCATCCTCCTCCTGCTCGGCGACGTCCCCGACCTCGGCACGCGCGCCGGTCTCGTCGCGCTCCAGAACGCCCTCCCGCTCGGCGCCGCGCTCGGAACGTTCGTCTCCGGCCCCGTCACCGCCGCCTCGGACGCCGTCCTCTACGGCTGGTTCGCGGACGCGATGCCGGACGAGGACGCGTCGAACGCGGGCGCGAGCGGCGTGCGGGCGCCCTGATCAGGCCGCGTCGTCGAGCATCGCGTTCGCCTCCGCGAACACCGCGTCGGCGCGCTCGTCGCTCCGCGCTTCGGCGGTGACGCGGACCATGGGCTCCGTGCCGCTCGGCCGGA
Source organism: Halarchaeum sp. CBA1220 (assembly GCF_003721175.2). Lineage (GTDB taxonomy): Archaea > Halobacteriota > Halobacteria > Halobacteriales > Halobacteriaceae > Halarchaeum > Halarchaeum grantii. Next base: position 178,786 of record NZ_CP054708.1, on the reverse strand, counting down.
GGAGGAACCACGCGTCGCCGAGGTCGACGCGGACGCCGTCGAGGGCGTCGACGTCGTCGTACGTCTCCGAGACCGCCCGGCGTACGCGCTCCATCACGGCGGTCTTGTCGGCGACCGCGCGGGTGTCGCGGCGGATCGGGTACGATTCGAGCGCGGCGAGCCGGTCGTCGAGGCCGGGGCCGTTCGCGACGAGTTCGACGAGCTTCGCGGCGGCGAGCGGGCCGTCCGGGCAGAGCGTCTCCTCCGGGAATATCCACGCCCCGCTGGGTTCGCCGCCGAAGACGACGTCGTCCGCGACGGCGCGCTCGGCGACGTAGACGTCGCCGACGCGGGTGTGCACGAGCTCCGCGCCCACCTCTGCGAGCGCGTCGTCGACGAGGAGGCTGGTGTCGACGGGCGCGGCGACGCGGTCGCCGTCGCCCGCGAACGACCGCGCGAACACCGCGAGGAGCGCGTCCCCGGCGACGAACGCGCCGTCGCCCGTGACCGCCATCATGCGGTCGGCGTCGCCGTCGTGCGCAATGCCGAGGTCGGCGTCCGAGGCCGCGACGAGGTCGCAGAGCGACTCGCAGTTCGCCGCCGTCGGCTCGCTCGGTCGGCCCGGGAAGCGCCCGTCGGGGTTCGCGTTCAGCGTCTCCACCGCACAGCCGAGTTCGATGAGCGCGTCGACGGACGCCGCGCCCGCGCCGTTCCCGAGGTCGACGACGACCGTGGGCGCGTCGTCGGGGTCGACGTCGACCGCGTCGACGATGGCGTCGACGTGGCGCTCGCGCGCACCGGGGCGGTCGCGGCGCGCGCCCGTGGCGTCCCAGTCGGCGTACTCGAACGCCTCGGCGACGAGGCGGTCCGTGAGCGCGTCCTGCATCGGCGAGTCGAACGCCTGCCCGGAGGGCTGCCAGAGCTTCAGGCCGTTGTACTCCGGGGGATTGTGCGAGGCGGTGACGGCGACGCCCGCGTCCGCGCCCTCCCACGCGACGCTCCGCGCGACCGTCGGCGTCGAGGCCGGCCCGAGGTCGACGACATCACAGCCGCACTCGGCGAGGCCGGCGGCGAGCGCGTCCAGCAGGAAGGTCCCGCTCGGTCGCGGGTCGCGCCCCACCACCACCGTCTCGGCGTCGGCGGCGAGCGCGCGCCCGACGTTCAACGCGAGGTCGGCCGTGAGGCCGTCGCCGACGCGCTCGCGGATCCCGCTCGTCCCGAAGTACTCACGGCGTTCCATGCGGCCACCGAGGGGGCGCGGGCACCTATGCGTTTGCCCATCAGGCTTTTCGCCGCCGACACGAATGATTCGGTAGTGACGTCTTCCCTGCGACGGCGCGTCGCGGTACTCGTCGTTGCGTGCCTCGGACTGGTGCTTCTCGGGCCGCCGGTCTTCGACATCCTCGACGACTGGCTCCGCCCGCCGTTCAAGCCGCTGTGGACGACGCTGATCGAGAACGGGATCGGCGTCGTGCTCGCGGGGACGCTTCTCGCCGGGAGCCTCTGGCTCTACCGGCAGGACTGGGAGGACGAGTACGTCTCGAGCGCCGCCATCTGGGTGCTCGTCGTCGTCGTCGGTCACGCCCTCGTCATGGGGTGGATACTCTACGTGCAGGTCGTCCTCCAGAACGACATCAAGCCGTACATCATCGCGATGGACAGCATCGTCCTGAGCGCGGACGTCGCGCTCGCCGTCGGCATCTACAACGCCCGGAGCAAGCGCACCCGCGACACGCTCGAACGGGAGCGCGACCGGCTCGCCGCGCTCTTCGAGAACTCGGACGACCCCATCGCGACGGTCCGCTTGAGCGACGGCACCGTCGAGACGGCCAACGAGGCGTTCCGCGCGCGCTTCGGCGACGACGCCGCGCCGATACTCGACGCCGCGCCGCGCCCGATTCCGGACGGCGGCACCGCCGTCCGTGCGGTGAGCGACGAGACGGTCGAGTACGAGTGGGGCGGCCGCGACGGCGAGCACGACTACCTCGTCAGCGTCACGCCGATCCACGAGGAGGACGGCCGGTCGCGGCGCGCGCACGTCCGCGTCGCCGACATCACCGAGCAGAAGGCGCTCGCCCGCGAGCAGGAGGCCCGCGAGCGCCTCGAACACCTCCACCGAGTCGCCTCCGACCTCGCGTCCGCCGACGACGAGCGCGACGCGTTCGACCGGACGCTGAACGCGCTGCGCGCGACGGTCGACTTCGACGCGGCGTGTATCGTCGTCGACGGCGAGGTGGTGGCGAGTCGCGGGGCGACGGCGGTCGTGGACCGCGACGGCATCGAGCGCGTCCAACCGGGCGCGGTCCCGACCGACGGCGGCGCGCTCACGCGGACGACCGAGGACGGCCGGCGCACACTCACCGTCCCCATCGGGGACGACGCCGTCCTGCAGGCCGCGCTCGACCACGGCTCGTTCCGCGAGTCGCAGGTGACGGCCGCCGAACTCCTCGGGACGCACCTGCGGGAGACGCGGCGCCGGCTCGCCCGCGAGGACCGCCTGCGCGACCAGCGCGAGCGCCTCGAACTCCTCAATCGGACGTTCCGCCACGACCTCCTCAACGACGTGAACGTCATCTCGGCGCGCGCGACGCTCCTCGAGGAGTTCGTCGACTCGGGCGGCGAGCGCTACCTCGAGACGATAGGCGAGCGCGCCGACGACATGGACGAACGCATTCAGACGATGCGCTCGCTGATGCAGGCCGTCGAGGGCGACGACCACGACCTCGCGCCCGTCCCGCTCGCGGAGACCGTGAAGGGCGAGGTCGACCAGGCGCGCGACGCGCACCCGAGCGCGGCTTTCGAGGTGGAGACGCCGCTCCCGTCGCTGACTGTGCGCGCGGACGAACTGCTCGGCGACGTCTTCGAGAACCTGCTCGCGAACGCCGTCGAGCACAACGACGCGGACGCCCCGCACGTCCGCGTGTCGGCGGAGCGGGAGGGCGACGACGTCGTCGTCACCGTCGCCGACAACGGCTCGGGCGTCCCCCCGGAGCGCCGGGACGAGATCTTCGAGCTCGGCGAGAAGGGCGAGGAGAGCGGTGGGACGGGCGTCGGCCTCAACATCTGCGAGCGCGTCGTCGCGTCCTACGGCGGCGAACTCGACGTCGGCGACGCCGACCTCGGCGGCGCGGCGTTCACGGTCCGCCTCCCCGTCGCGACGTAGCGCCGTCACCGGCAGGGTTTTGCCGCCCCCGTGGGACGTCTCGGGCATGCTCTCGCGGCGCCGCGCCCTCCTCGTCCTCGCCGTCGTCGCCGTCGTCGCCGTCGCCGGCCTCCTCGGCGCGCTCGCCGCCCTCGAGGTGTTCGCGCTCCCGACGGCGATCCGCTCGGGGTACGCGCTCGGCGGCGCGCTCCTCGCGTGCGTGGCGTACGCCGCGACCCGACGGCGCCACTCCGGCCGGGACGCGCTCCTCCCCGCCTCGGTCGCCTCGAAGCTCGTCGTCGCGCTCGGCGCCGCCTGCGCGTTCGCCGTCGTCGAACTCGACGCGCGCGTCCTCCCGGTCGCCGCCTTCCTCCTCGTCGCGTACGCCCTCGTCGCCGACCAGCTCGCCGGCGACCCCGAACCGGCGTCGGTGCTCCTCGCGCTCGCGACGTGCTTCTTCGTCCCCGCCTACGCGAAATACCGAACCACGGGGTTCTACTTCGGCGGCACCGACACGTTCGCGCACGTCGACGCGCTCCGCCGCCTCCTCGCGACCGGCGCGAGCTCGGCCATCCCCTACGGCTACGACCTCTTCCCCGTCTTCCACGTCTACACGGGGACGGTCGCGCTCTTCTCCGGCCTCGGTTTCTACGACGCCATCGTCCTCACGGGAATCGTCGCCTACACCGCGCTCGTGCCCGTCGTCTACCTCGTCGGCGTCCGCCTCCTCGGCGACTCGCGGACCGCGCTCTGCGTCGCCGCCGCGTTCACCGTCCTCGACCTCCCCGCCTACTACGCGGTCTACTTCTTCCCGCAGTCGTTCACGCTCGGCCTCCTCCTCGTCGGCTTCTACGCCGTCCTCGCGCTCCGGGCGAGTCGACACACGAGTCGCGTCCGCGAGCACGCCACGTACGCCGTCGTCCTCGTCGCGACGCTCGTCCTCACCCACCACCTCACGTACGTCCTCCTCGGCGGCGTCCTCCTCGGCCTCGCCGTCGTCGCCGCCCTCCGCGCACGCCTCCCCCGACTCGTCGGCTGGGACGCCCTCGCGAGCGAGCGCGGCGCGTGGCGTCGCCTCCGATACCGCTTCCCGGTCTACCTCGGCGTCCTCGGCGTCCTCGCCTACCTCGTCTACTCGCCGAGCCTCATCCTCTACGCCATCGTCGGCCTCACCGCCCAGATATTCACGGACACCGTCACCGCCGCCGTCTCCGTCGTCTTCACCTACGGCGTGGCGCTCCCCGAGGACTCCGTGGCGCGCGCGGTCGGCTGGCTCGCGACGCCCGTCGGAGTCTACTACACGCTCGGCTGCGGCGTCCTCCTCCTCGGCGCCTACGAGTTCCTCGACCGCGCGGAGTCCTACGCGCGCGCCGCGACCGTCCTCGTCGGCGCCACCGGCCTCGCGGTGCTCCTCCTCCCGCTCCCGGTCAGCCTCCCGCAGGGCGAGCGCCTCCAGTTCGTCGTCGTCCTCCTCGCCGTCCTCCCGTTCGGCCTCGGCATCGCGCGCCTCCTCCGCGCGCCGCGCCGCCACGCCCCCGTCGTCCTCGCCGTCGCACTCGTCGTCGTCGCCGCCTTCGGCGCGAGCGGGGCGTTCACGCGCGCGACCGCCGACGACCTCGGCCACGACGCCGGCGTCTACGTCGAGCAGCGGAGCGTCCAAGTGGCGATGAGCGACGCCGAGTACGCCGCCGTCGGCGACGCCGCGCGCTTCCTCGCACGCTACGCACCACCGAACGCCACCGCGAGTTCGGACGTCGTCACGCGCCGCGCGTTCGCGTCCGTCCCCGGCTACGGCGGCGGGGTCGCGGGCGTGAACGCGAGCGCGCGCGGCGTCACCGCACCCCCCGGTTACGTCGTCACGCGCGAGGCGTGGACGGACTCCTTCGTCCCGACGGCGGAGAGCGACGTCGCCGTCTCCGCGAAACTCCAGTGGTACACCGTCTCCGACGCGCGCTATCGCGCGAGCGTCGCGACCCACGACCGGGTGTTCAGCGCCGCCGGCACGAGCGTCCTCCGAGGGCGAGGGGACTATCGGCTGTTCGGGAACGGCACCGTCCCCGTGACGGGCGGGCCGGGCGGCTAGCTCGGGGACGCGCGAGGACCGGAACCGCGCCGCTCAGAGCGGGAGGTACGTCCGCAGGAAGCCGAGGAGGGCGTAGGGGTGGGGCGTGATGCGGAGCGCGCGCAGGAAGTACTCGCGGGCGCGCGCCGACTCGCCGGCGGCCGCGTACGCCCGCCCGACGTCCGCGTACACCTGCGTGTAGTAGGTGGGGAGGTAGGGCTGGGCGTCGGGGACGCGCTCGCTCACGCGGTAGCCGAAGCGCTTTGACTGCGTGAGGTACGCCTCGGCGTCGATGCCCCGGCCCGTGACGCTCCCCGCGTGGTCGCGGTGCGTCGTGAGGTCCGGTCGGAGGCAGACGCCGGCCTCCGTCGCGGCCTCGAGGACGTAGAGGAGGTCCTCGCCGCGCGAGAGGTCGCGGTCGAACGTCGCCGTGACGCGCGCGGTGTCGACGAGCACGGAGGACATGAGCGTGGTGAGGTCGCCGACGAAGACGTCGTGGACGAAGTCGTCCATCGTCCGCGGGTCGCCCTCGACGCAGAGACCGACGCCCGCGTCCGCCATCGCGTCGAGTTGGCGCCCGAGTTTCTCCGCGTGCCACGTGTCGTCCGCGTCGAGGAAGGCGACGTGGCGGTGTGTGGCGCGCTCGAGGCCCTCGTTGCGCGCGGCCGCCGGCCCGTCCTCGCCCCCGACGACGACGAGCTCCGTCTCGACGGACTGGGAGTCGACGGACGCCGTCGCCTCCTCGAACATCCACGCCGGCGTGTACTCCTCGCTGTACGGGACGACGACCGAGACGGGCGGGTGGTCGGGCACGGGCGTTCGCGTGAGGGGAGGGCGGGACGCCACTTAGTCGCTCGCACCCGAACGCCGACGAGCGCCGCCCCGGCCTACGCGCGGAGCGCCACGCGAATCCCGCCGAGCGTCCACCACGCGAGGCGCGCGAGGTTCCCCGGGTCGGCGAGCGCGCGCGCGTCGAGGTGGCGCGCGGCCGCGCGGAAGCGCCCCTCGTGGAGGTAGTGGCCGACGAGGCCCATTCTGTGTATCCGCTCGACGTCGACGCCGCGCTCGCGGAGGGCGGCGACGAGGTCGGCGTTGCGCTCGAGGTAGCGCCGGTCGTTGCGCGCGTAGGCGTCGGCGGGCGCGTCCCCCGAGTAGTGGACGAGCGCGAGTTGCTCGGGGACGTGCGCGAGCTTGCCGCGCGCGAGCACGCGGAGGACGAGGTCCCAGTCCTCGTAGATGCTGAGACCCTCGTCGAAGCGCACGTCGGCGAGCAACTCGCGCTCGACGAGCAGGGTCGACCCCGGACCCATGAACACCCGCATCGAGAGCAGGGCCTCCGCGAGTTCGCGCCCGCCCTCCCGAATCGCGTTCGCGCGGAAGACGCGCTCGGAGACGGCGGCGGCGATTCGCGCGCCCGCCGGGAGGTCGGCGCTCGCGTAGTCGCAGTACGCGCCCACCCAGCCCTCCCCCTTCGTCTCGAGGGCGGCGAGTTGGCGCTCGAGCTTCCGGGGGAGCCACTCGTCGTCCGAGTCGAGGAAGGCCACGTAGTCGCCGCGAGCCGCCTCGATGCCGGTGTTGCGCGCGGCGCTCACGCCGCGGTTCGTCTCGTGGGCGACGTAGCGGACGCGCGGGTCGTCGTAGGCCCGGACGACGGCGGCCGTGTCGTCGGGCGAGCCGTCGTCGACGACGACGACTTCGAGGTCCGCCATCGTCTGCGCGAGGGCGCTGTCGACCGCGCGCGGGAGGACGTCCGCCCGCCGGTACGCGGGGATCACGACGCTCACGCGCGGGGCGTCCGCGTCGCGTGTATCGTCGGTCTCGCTCATTCGGCCATCACGTCCCGGTGAATCTCGCGGACGCGCTCGGCGTGGCGCGCCCACGTCCAGTCGTTGGCGAGGAGGCGGCGGTGGCCGCGCTCGCCCATCGCGCGCAGGCCGTCGGGCGAGTCGAGGAGAGCGTCGATGGCGTCCGCGAGCGCGTCCGCGTCGCGCGGCGGGACGAGGAGGCCGGTCTCGCCGTCCGCGACCATCTCCGGGACGCCGCCGACGGCCGTCCCGAGGATGGGCGTCTCCGCCGCCATCGCCTCGTACATCACCGTCGGGCGCGCCTCGGTGTGACTCGGGTGGACGAGGAGGTCGGCGGCGACGTGCCAGCGCCGCACCGCCACGGGGTCCATCCGCCAGAAGGCGTGCGTCCCGTGGCGCATCTCGCCGAGTTCGTTCACGAACCACCACCGCAGGTCGCCGTCGTGCCCGATGGCCGCGAGGTAGACGTCCTCGCGCTCGAGTTGGTTCAGCGCCGCGACGAGTTCGCGCACGCCCTTCGCGGCCTCGAAGCGCCCGACGTAGAGGAGGACCTTCGTCTCGGGGTCGAGGCCGAGTTCGCGCCGGATGGCCTCGCGCCGGTCGGTCGGGAACTTCGACGGGTCCTCGCCGATGGGCACCGTCTCCACCTTCGAGGCGGGCGCGAAGCGCCGCGCGACCGCCGCGAGCTCGTCCGAGACGGTGAGCACCCGGCTCGCGTAGTCGATGGTCTCGCGGATCCGCGCCTGCACGTCGTCGGTGAACTCGTCGTAGTTCCGCAGGTCGCCCGCGTGCGTCATCGCGACGAGCGGGACGTCGTTCTCGCGGCAGTAGTCGAGCGCGCCGTAGCCGTCGAGGTAGACGCCGCAGGTGTGGACGACGTCGTGCGGCGTCTCGAACGTCTCCGGGACGAAACTCGAGAGCCGACGGCGCATCGAGTTCCCGGAGACGTGGTAGAAACGCGACTTCGGGAGCGCGTAGAGGAAGCGCGGATAGTGCACCCTGTACCGACCCCAGCGCTCGGTTCGCGGGACGTGTCTGTACTCCGAGTAGGGACCGACCGGGGGCGCGATGGGGGAGGGGGAGACGACGTCGAGGCCGACGCCCGCCTCGCAGAGCGCGTCCAGCGAGCGGTGGTTGAACGGCGTGCGGACTTGGAAGACGTGGCTCGGGTGCTCGACGGCGACCGCGAGCGCACGGTAATCGGCGGCGTCCGCGTCGGCCTCGGACATATCCACGCAATCGCCGACGCGGCGGATAACGCTTCCGGGGACCTCGCCGAGCGCGCGAGGGCGCACGGGGGTAGACGTTTACTCGCGCGGAAACGAGTGTGGCGCATGGACATTCCGGAGGCCGTCTCGGTGGGGAAGGAGGTCGTCTGGCGGACGATTGCGGAGGTGGACGCCCGCCTCGGCGTCGCGGCGCCGACTTCGCGGAACGTGGTGTTGATGTACCACTCCGTCGGCGGGAGCGCCGGGAACACCGACGGCCGCGTCGTCACCGTCGAGGCGTTCCGCGAGCTGCTCGCGTGGCTCGACGGCCGCTACGAGTTCGTCGACCTCCCGAGGGTGCTCGAGGCCGGCGGCGGCCCGCGCGTCGCCATCACGTTCGACGACGCCTATCGGAGCGTCCACCGTCACGCGCTCCCCGTCCTCTGCGAGTTCGACGCGCCCGCCACCGTCTACGTCATCGCCGACCGCGTCGGCGGAGCGACGGAGCGCGGCGTCCCCTACCTCACCGAGGCGCAGGTCCGGGACCTCGTCGCCGACGACCTCGTCACGGTCGGCAATCACACGCGCACCCACGCGCGGTTGAGCGCGCTCGACGAGGCCGCCCTCCGCGAGGAGGTCGTCGGCGCGAAGGACGCGCTCGAAGCGCGCTTCGACTGCGACGTCGAGCGCTTCTGCTACCCCTACGGCGACTACACGCCCCGCGTGGTCGACGTCGTCCGCGAGAGCCACGACTACGCGACGGCCGACTACGGGCACGTCGCGCCCGCGACCGACCCGCACCGAATCCCGCGCGTCGACGCCTCCCAGCCGCCCACGGTGGTGCGCTGGGAGCTCACGGGCGCCGCCGAGAGCCTCCGGCGGCGCGTCGGGGGCACCCCGCAGGGCGAAGGTTATGCCGATACGGGGACACGGATAGAGTAGTGTGTACTCGATGCCATGACCCGAGACCGCCGCGGCCCGCCGCGACGCTCCGTCCTCGGCGCGTCGCTCGCCGCCGCCCTCAGCGCCACCGCCGGGTGCGCGTCCCTCTTCGACGGCGGCGACGACGGGGACGGGGACGACGGGGGTGGCGTCGTGCCTGACGGCGCGCCGCTCACCGAGGGGGTCTTCGCCGCGCTCCGCGACGGCTACGTCGTCGCGATGGCGGACGCGCTCGACGGCGCGGTCTTCGACCCCGAAGCCACCGAGACGCCCGTGCAGGACGCGCTCGACGCCGTCGACGCCCGCGGCGGCGGCCGCGTCTACCTCCCGCCGACGCGCGTCACCGAGACCGGCCCCATCCGCCCGCACGCGAACACGGGCGTCGTCGGCTTCGGCATGAACGTCTCCGTCGTCGAAATCACCGGGACGGGAACCGACGGCGTGCGCTTCGACCGCCCGGCGTCCGTCCAGCGCGTCGTCCTCGACGGCTTCGAACTCAGGGGACCCGGAGTCAAGCGGGACACCGGCGTCGCCTGCCACTACGTCGGCGGAACCGGCGACCCCGCCGACGACCCCGCCGACGTCCACGTCGGCCGCCTCTACTGCCGGCGGTGGGCGAACAGCGTCCTCCGCGTCGAGGAGGGCGTCGGCCCCTTCCAGTGTCGCTACGACTTCCTCCGCGCGGACGACTGCGACGCCGGCGCCGAGCGCGCCCTCCTCGACTGGCGCTCCGCGTACGGGCCCGCGAACCGCTTCGGCACCGTCGTCGCCTATCCGACGGCGAGCGCGAGCGGGCGCTCGTCGACCATACTCGCGCAGGACGGGGGCGAACTCGCGTTCGGCGACCTCACGGTCGGCGGGACCGCCGGCGCGCTCGTCGCCCAGCGCGACGGCCGCCTCCACCTCGAGCGCGCCCACTGGGAGCCCGAACGCCAGCCCACGACGCCCGACGCGCTCGTCTCGCTCGCCGGAGAGGGAGCCACCCGCGTCGGCGACGTCGTCGTCGACGCCGGCCGCGTCCCCCACGTCTACGAACTCGGGAGCGGCTTCGCGAACAAGTTCCTGCTCGCGCCGGGCGCCGTGCGCGGGCGCGTCACCGACGCCGTCGTGCACGTCACGGGCGGCGCGGCGGCGGAAAGTCGCTCGTGGTACTTCGGCCCGCTCGCGGACGTCCGCGTCGACGGCGGCGTCGCGAACCGGGGCCGTCTGCGCGTCCTCGGCGACGCGGGCGACGGCGTCGCCTAAGCCCGGAACATCCCGATGGCCCAGTGATGGTCGCCCGTGGCCTGCCAGCCCAGCCCGGGGTTCCCGTCCACCGCGCACCACCACCCCTCGCCGTCGTACCACGGGTCGAACTGGTGGGCGAACCCGGAGCGCCAGCCGAGCGTCTCGTCGCTCGCGGACAGCACCGGCGTCTCGCTCGCCGGCCGGTCGCGGTAGGTGTCGGGCGTCAGCGCCGTGATCTCGTAGGCGCGCACCGCGCCGCCGTAGTGGTCGTTGCCGTCCTGGTAGAACGCGAGCACGCGGTCGTCGCGAACGACCGGCCGCCCGCCCGGCCGCCCGCCCGCAGGCCGCCCGGAGACGACGGGGTTCGCGTCGTGTGCCGTCCACGCGCCGTCGAGCGTCGTCGCGTGATAGGCGTGGACGTCGCGGCCGTCCCCGAGGAGCGCCCACCACCGGCCCTCCCAGCGGAAGAGCGTGGCGTCGTGGAGGTCGGCGGGCGGCGCGAGTATCTCGGCGACGCGCTCCCAGCCGTAGGGGAACTCGCGGGCGCGGTAGAGCGTCACGGGCGCGGGGTTCGCGGGGTCCTTCGACCACGCGTCCGGCACCATGTACTGCTCGCCGCGCCACCGGAAGACGTACGGGTAGGAGAGGTGGTCGTCCGTCGCGAGCACCACCCGGTCGTACGACCAGTCCGCGCCGTCCTCGCTCGTCGCGTGCGCGACGACGGCCGTCGGCTCCCGGTAGTGGGCGTACACCTCGAAGAAGCAGTGCCACTCGCCGTCCCCGCAGAAGAGGAAGGGGTCGGCGACGCAGTGCGCGCCCGTCACGTCCGTCACGTCCTCGACGGTCAACACCGGTTGGACGACGCCCGGCGCGGGCGCGGGCGAGAGCGGGTCCGACTCGGGTTCCTCGACCGGGTACGTCGGGACGTCCGGGCCGCCGTGGAGGCCGTCGAGGCGGCCGGCGTCCACGCGCCCGGGCCGGCGCTCCGTCCGCGTGTGGTGGAGGAGTTCGCCGACGCGCCACGCGAGATTTCCCACCGTCGGCGAGGCGCCGAGACGCGAGCGGAGCGCGCGGACGGCGGCGCTCGCGCCGCGCTCGCCCGACTCGCCCGTCCGCCCGCGCGGGTGGGTCGCTGGCGTCCCGTCGCCGCGCCGGCCGTCGCCCGCCATCTACTCGTCCCCGCGCTCGCGGCGGCCCCGCTCGCTGTCGGGGTCGAACGTGACCGTCTCGCCGGGGCGCGTCGCGCCGTCCGTCGGGAGCTTCACGCCCGCGTTCAGGCTCGTGTTGATGCCCGTCTTCGCGCCGTCGCCCAGTATCACGCCGAGCTTTCGGCGGCCCGTCGAGACCGCCTCGCCCTTCACGAGCATCTTCACCGGCCCGTCGTCGTGGCGGAGGTTCGCGACCTTCGTCCCCGCGCCGAGGTTCGTGTGACGACCCAGGACGCTGTCCCCGACGTAGTTGAGGTGGGGGGCGTGCGCGTCCGCCATCAGGACGCTGTTCTTCACCTCGACGCCGTGGCCGATCTTCCCGCCCGGCCCGAGGTAGGTCGCACCCCGGACGTAGGCGTTCGGCCCGACCGTCGCGCCCGCATCGAAGTAGGCGGGCCCCTCGACGACGACGCCGGAGCGAACCGTCGCGCCCGCCTCGACCACCACCGGCCCCGAGAGGTCGGCGTCGTCGTGGACGTCGCCGTCGATTCGCCCCTCGAGCTCGCCGAGCTTCCACTCGTTCGCCTCCAAGAGCTCCCACGGCCGCCCGACGTCCAGCCAGCGCTCGAACGCGACGGGCGCGACGCTGTACTCCTCGCAGGCCCGCGCGAGCACGTCCGTGAACTCGAGTTCGCCGCGCTCGGACTCCCCGACGTCGAGCCACGCCTTCGCCTCGGCCGGCAGGGCGTACGCGCCCGTGTTCACGAGGTCGCTCGGTGGCTCCGCGGGCTTCTCGACGACGCCCGTCACCCGCTCCCCGGCGTCGTCCGTGATGAGGACGCCATACTGCGTCGGGTCAGGTACCCGATAGGCGCCGACGGCGGGCGCGCTCTCGTAGAGCGCCGAGAGCGAGTCCTCATCGTAGAGGGCGTCGCCGTTCAGCACGACGAACGGCGCGTCGTCGAGTTTCGGAGACGCGGCGCGCACCGCGTCCGCCGTCCCGCGCTGCTCGGTCTGCGTCGCGTACTCGAGGTCGAGGCCCGCGTGCGTCTCGCCGAACTGCTCGCGCACCGAGTCGTCGTCCGACTGGACGACGAGGACGACGCGCGACGCGCCCGCCGCCGCGGCCGCCTCAACGGTGTGCGCGACGAGCGGCCGTCCCGCCACCGGGAGCATCGGCTTCAGCTGGCGGTCCGTCAGCGGCCGCATCCGCGTCCCGCGACCAGCAGCGAGAACGACTGTCTGCATGCCTCGACCATCGGCGACGGGATATAAAGAACCACGCGACCGCCGGGCGCGCGCGACGGCGACGCTCGAAGCGGAAGCCGAGAGGAATATCGGCGTCTCAGAAGAGCGTAGACCGCCGACCGAGCGTCAGCCACGTAGCGACACCGAGCACGCCGTGAAGCGGAACCGCGACGAGGAACACGGCCCACGCGACCTCGCCGACCGCCTGGGAGATATGGACTCCGAGTAAGGCGGCGAGCGGCCCGGCGAACCACGGCGACCCATCCGGAGCCGCCGTCGCATGGAGGGCGTTTCCCGCCATGATAGCGCTGCAGAGAACCGTCAGCCCGGCCGCGTACCACCGGAGCGCTCGTGCCGACGGGGATTCGTATCGGAGACCGACGTACGTCGCGCCGACGATCAGCGGAATCGGCCGATACGCCAGCCAGAGGGGGTACGTGTACGCCGCCGGGAGAAGCGGGAGGAGATACGCGATTTCCCAGTGCTCCCAGTCCACGACGAGGGCGAGCACGACCACGAGCAGGAGGGAGGCATCGAAGACCGTCGGCGCGATGCCGCTGAACCACCCGACACCGGAGACGTAGGTTATCCAGCCGAGGATGTTCGCCGTCGCGGTCGCCATCGGCGTCCCGGAGAGCCAGTAGATAGACGACAGCCCGTACGCGGTCGCCGTCCCCGCGAGAAACGCGAATACGGGGACCGTTCCCTCGATGATCTCCGCGGCGTGCTCTCGCTCACGGACGAGGAGCGGGACCAGCAGTAAGACCGGATAGATCTTGATCGCCGCTGCGAACGACACGAACAGCCCGGCGACACGATACCTCCCGGTTTCGACCCCGTAGAACAGTCCGATGACGCCCATCGCGAGCAATGACTCCGGCTGGCCGTAGACGACTGCGACGAACCACACGAGCGGGTTAAACAGGATCGCCGCGATCCAGGGTGTCTGCGCCGATTCCTCGGTGAAGAGTCGGGCACCGAGTGCTGCCGAGAGGACGAGCGCACCGACGAGGTAGGCGGTCACAGTCGCCGCCGAGAACGGGCTCATCTCAAGCAGGGTCGCGTCGGCGAGGTGAGGAAGCACGCGAGAGAGGAACGAAATCGGCGCCGAAAGCATCGCATAGAACAGTGGTGGGTAGACGCCTCCCGGCTCCTGTCCGAGGAACACCGCTCGCGCTTCGGCCAAGTACGTCGGGACGTCGTACGCGTTCCACGCGAATGCCCCGAGGAACGTCGACGCGTAGAAGTAAACCGCGAAAAGCGCGGCTCGACGTACACCGGCGGCTCCAAGTCCCAGAGCCGAGAGCCGGCTCCTCTCAACGACCGCCATCGCTCGGTCTGACAAGTTAGACATCAGGTATCGACGTGTGATGGTACACTACGCGAATCCCACTATCAAACCACGGGGATTCCGATTATCGGAGGCGGCCGCTGGAGTCAGGCCGTGAATCGTGGGCGTCGAGACGATGTCGACCCCGTTCGGGGACCGCTCCGTGTTCGCCACCGGTTCCGTCCGCAGAGCCACCTCCGTCGTCGATGCAGCCACTGCGCGGGTGTGACTCCCCGCGCGAAACCGCACCAGTCTCGAGGGGGCGCCCGCCTCACCCGAGCGGCGTCCCGGCTTCGCCGAGCGCGCGCAACCCCCCGGTGTTCGCCGAGGAGTGCGTGACGTCGACGTCGCTCGCGGCGCCCTCGTAGAACGACGGCTTCCCGGCGTCGTTGGGCGCGCTGAGGTTCACGACGTTCGTCGCGAGGCTCCCGCCGAGCCCGTAGTACGGCCCGAGCCGCTTGCGCGCGGGGCCGTTGCCGTTGTAGGCGTCGTAGCCGAGTTCGTAGACGTAGTCGGTGGTGCCCGTGATGTGCTTCACGTCGCCGATAGTTGCGGTGCCGTTGCCGAGGAGGCGCACGAGCGCGCTCGGCGTCGTGGGGTTCGAGGTCGGCTCCCAGTGGATGCTCTCGAAGCGCACCTGCGCGTCCCACGTCTGATGGAGGACGGTGCCGGCGCTCCCGCCCATCGTGAGGTAGTCGACGGTCTGCGTGCCGCCGCGCGTGAAGAACACCGTCGTGTTCTGCCCGCTCGACCCCGCGACGGGGTAGGCGGCGATGGTGCCGAACCAGTTCGCGGGCCCGTACCACGAGCGGAACTCGAAGAGGCCGTCCTCGTCGCCGGCGTCGCAGTCGTAGACCGTGATCTCCTCGTGGCGGCACTGGAAGGGGCCGACGCCCTCGTCGACGCGGTAGACGGAGTTCGTCCACCCCCAGAGGATGAGGCGGCCGATACGGAGGTTCTGCGTGTCGCCGTTCACGTGGTGGATGGCGACGCCGGAGTCCGTCCCGGTGCCGGGGCCGTTCAGCGCGAAGCCGTCGAGGTGCGCGTGGTCGACGCCGCCCGCCTCGTCGAAGACGATACCGTCGACGCCGGCGGGGGTGATGTTCACCTTCGAGATATCGGGCCCGAAACCCCGGATCTCGGTGTTGCTCGGGACGGTGATGCTCCCGGCTTCGCTGATGGGGTTCGGCGGGAGGCGGACGGTGCCGCCGCCGTTCGCGTCGAGGAGGTCGACGGCGTCCTGGACGGGCGTGTCCGTGTCGGCGGGGTCGACGGTCTGTGGCGCGGCGAGCTGGCGCGCGAGCACGACGAGGTTCCCCTTCACGAGCGCCTCGGTCACGCCGCCCGCGAGGTCGCTCGTCAGCGACCCGAGCGCGTTCCAGCTCGCGCCGTCCCCGACGTAGACACGACCCGTGTCGGTCGCGAGGAACTTGGAGTTCTCCTTGGGCGCGTAGTTCGTCCGGTTCGCGTCCGCGTCCCGGATCTCGACGTCGGCGTCGAGCGCCTCGAAGTTCGCGTTCAGCGGGACGTGCCAGTCGGTCGTGCCCTCGGCGGGCGTGTTGTAGCTGTGGTTCTCGGTCATGGTTAGATGGTGCCGCCGTAGCCGTAGGCCCCGTAGCCCTGCTCGCCGTAGTCGTCCTCCGACGAACTCGTCGTGGTGGTCGGTTCGGACGTCGTCGTCGTCGTGGTCGGTTCGGACGTCGTCGTGGTGGCCGGTTCAGATGTCGTCGTTGTCGTCGTCGGCTCGGACGTCGTCGTCGTGGTCGAACCGCCGGACCCGCCGCCACCGGAGCCACTCGTCGTCGTGGTCGCTGTGGTCGTCGTCGTAGTCGACGTGGTCGTCGGTGCCGTCGTGGTCGCCGTCGTCGTGGTGGTCGGCACGGACGTCGTGGTCGTGGTGGGGTCGGACGTCGTGGTCGTCGTCGGCGTCTCGGGACTCGTCGTCGAGGTGCCGTCGTAGAGCGCTTTCACGGACGCGGCGGGGAGCGCGACGTCGTAGACCCGGACGTCGTCGATGGACCCGCCCATGTCGTAGACGTCGTTCCACTTGTTGTGGCCGCGCCCGAGGTAGAGCGGGCTGTCGTCGGGACGCACCGCGCCGGACTGACTCTCGTCGCGCCCCACCTCGACGCCGTCGTAGTAGCAAACGAGGGCGTCGCCGTCCCACGTCGCGAAGAGGTGGTGCCACTCGCCGTCGTGGGGGTCGAAGTCGGCCCACGGGTTGACGAACGCACGGCCGGAATCGACGCCGACGCGCGCGCGGAAGCTCCGCTCGGTCTGCACGTCGAGGACGTAGCCCGACCCCCACATGTGGTCGGTGGCCTTCTGGACGACCGTCTGCTCGACGTCCGAGGAGCGCGTGCGGAACCACCCGCCGAACGAGAGTTCGTCGGTCGGGACGAGCGCGGGGTCCGAGGGGACTCGTGCGTAGTGGCCGTCGCGGCGCCGGCAGTCCATGCTCCCCGCGCCGCGAACGCCGGGCTGGCCGAGTCGCGGTCGGCCCTCGGTCGTCCCGTGGTGGCCGCCGGCGACGTCGCGAACGGTGCGGCCGCCCTCCTCGTCGAGCGTCCAGCGCGCGACGGGCGCGGGGAGCGACACCGCGACCGACGCGTCACCGGTGACGTGCGCCAGTTCGACGGGGGTACCGCCGTAGCCGTACGCGATGCCACCGGTGTCGCCGCCCTCGCCGCCGAGGACGGACGCACAGCCGGCGAGCGGTGCGAGCGTGGACGCGCCGGCGAGTTTCACGAGGTCGCGACGCGAGAGCGGGAGGCCGTCACCGCCGTCGCCGTCGTCGGCTGGTCTTCGTTCACCCATCAGTCGTACTATAGACATCCGTCGAGATATACCTGTCTCTACGACAGGCAGTCGAACACTCAGCCTCACTCATTCGACGCAGTCGTCAGGAACGCAGAAGCGTGTCAGAAGCTCTAGAAAACCGTTTGAGTGGACATAGAGGGATATAGGTCGATAGAGATCGCGCTCGGAACCCCCCGAGATCCGCCGCCGACGGCGGGATGTTCTCGCCCCAGATAGTTCGACTATCGTCGAACCCTCGCTGGGAGTGTCGGCGGGCGAACCTTTTAGCGCGGGCGTGCGAAGCACGGGGCGTGATGACGGAGCCCATCCCGGTGACGGTCGTGAGCGGTACCCTCGGTGCGGGGAAGACGACGCTGGTCAATCACGTCCTCGCGAACCAGCGGGGCTACGAGGTGGCGGTTATCGTCAACGACATGGGCGACGTGAACGTCGACGCCGAACTCGTCGCCGACCGGAACGAGGAGACGGGCGTCGTCGACCTCTCGAACGGCTGTATCTGCTGTCGCCTCCAGGACGACCTGCTCACGGAGGCGAAGCGACTCGCCGAGGAGCGCGACTTCGACTACCTCCTCGTCGAGTCCTCTGGCATCAGCGAACCCGTCCCCGTCGCGCGCGTCTTCCTCGACGGCTCCGAGGACAGCGACGTCGACCCGACCGAGTTCTTCCGCCTCGACACGATGGCGACGGTCCTCGACAGCTACGGGTTCTGGAAGGAGTTCGACGCCGGCGCGACCCTCCCCGGGGACGCCGAGGCCGCGAGCGCGGACGAGCGGCCGCTCAGCGAGGTGCTCGTCGAGTCCGTCGAGTTCTGCGACGTCCTCCTGCTCAACAAGTGCGACATGGTGCCCGACGACGTCCTCGACGACGTCGAGGCGGTCGTGCGCGAACTCCAGCCGCGCGCCGACGTCGTCCGCACCACGCACGCCGACATCGACCCCGGACGCATCCTCGACACGGGGCGCTTCGACTTCGCGGCGGTGTCGCGCTCGCAGGGGTGGAAGCGCCACGCAGCCGACGCGGACGACGGCGGGCACGGGCACGCGCACGGCGACGGCGAGAGCGCGGCCGAGCGCCACGGCGTCACCTCGTTCGTCTACCGGAGCGAGCGCCCGTTCCACCCGGCGCGACTCGCCGCGTGGCTCGACGACCCCGACCCCGGCATCGTCCGCGCGAAGGGGTTCTGCCACGTCGCCGGCTCCGAGGACGTCCTCGGCGTCAGCCAAGCGGGGGCGGCCGTCCAAGCCGGCCCCATCGGCGCGTGGGAGGACGGCGACGACCGGGAGACGCGCCTCGTCTTCATCGGACAGGAGCTCGACGAAGCGCGTCTGCGCGAGGAGCTCGACGCGCTCCTGTGTGGGGACGACGAGGACGCCGAGACGTACCCGTTCCCGCTCTAGACGCCGAGTTCCTCGCGCAGGTCGTCCCAGGACTCCTGGAAGCCGTGCGTCGACGTCGACTCGCCGCCCATCGCCTCCTGATAGAGGTCGTCGTACTCGAGGAGCTGGCCCCAGCCCCCGTCGTAGACGGCGCTACAGTAGATGCACATGCGCGCTGGATACGCGACGTGACGACTTATCTGTTCGCCCGCGACCGGAGCGCTCTTCTCCGAGCGACGCCGAGAGCCGAGCATGACGGCGAACGCGGCGAGCGACGAGAACGTCGTGGTCGAGTGTCGCGACTGCGCGTTCCGCGAGGCGGTCCGGAACCTGGGGCGTGCGCGCGTCGCGCTCGACGACCACGAGACGGCGACCGGCCACGAGGCGGACTGGGAGATCCGGCACGTCGCGGCCGGCGTCGAGCGCGCCGGGGCCGACGCCGGCGTCTGCGGCGACGAGTCGTGTTCGAACCCGGAGACGCCGCTGCTCGACTATCGGGAGGAGTAGCGCGCGGACGGGACGGCGGAGCGGGCGCGTCGCGGCAAAAAACGGGACGGTCGGGGGCTAGGGTTCGAGGATGACCTTCGTGACACCTTCCTCGCGGTCGTCGAACTTCTGGTACATCTCGGGGGCGTCCGCGAGGGATTCGCGGTGCGAGACGACGAAGCTCGGTTCGGCGCGGCCGGCGACGATGAGGTCGCGCAGGTAGCGGTTGTAGGACTTCACGTCACACTGGCCGGTGGCGAGCGCTTGGCCCTTCTCGAAGAGCTTCCCGAAGTCGATGCCGAGGCGGCCGGCGGCCTCCATCTCGCTGATGGTCTCGGGCGCGCCGGGGTCCTCGGGGACGTAGAGGCCGATGATGCCGAGCTTCCCCTTCGGCTCGACGACGCGGATGAGCTGGTTGATGAGGACGCCCGGGTTCTCCTTCGTCGGGTCGTAGGGCTCGTCGTCGTCGCGGGCCTCGTCCGGTTCGACGGACTGGTAGCCGACGGCGTCGACGCCCTTGTTGACCTCGCCGCCGTTCGCGTCGATGATCTGCTCGACGGGGTTGCCCTCCTCGAAGTTGATGGGGGTGGCGTCGCAGTGCTCCTCGGCGAGGTCGAGGCGGCTCGGGACGCGGTCGACGACGTAGATCTCGGAGGCGCCCTTGATCTTCGCGCTGTAGGCGGCCATCAGGCCGACGGGGCCGGCGCCGAAGATGGCGACGGACTCGCCGGGCTGGAGGTCGGCGAGTTCGGTGCCGTGCCACCCGGTCGGGAAGATATCCGCGAGCATCGCGAAGTCGTCCTCGTGGCCCTCGTCCGGCAGTTTGAGGGCGTTGAAGTCCGCGTAGGGAACGCGCATCTTCTCGGCCTGTCCGCCCTGATAGGGCCCCATGCCGACGTAGCCGTAGGCGCCGCCGGCGGGGACGCCGCCGTCCGGGTTGACGTTCAGACAGAAGCCGGTCTTCCCCTGCTCGCAGTTCTTACAGTGCCCGCAGGCGACGTTGAACGGGATGGAGACGCGGTCGCCGACGTCGAGCGAGTCGACGCCCTCGCCGACTTCTTCGACGACCCCCATCGCCTCGTGGCCGAAGACGATGCCTTCGTCGGCGGCGGTTCGGCCCTCGTACATGTGCAGGTCGGACCCGCAGATGCACGTCGACGTGACGTCGATGACGACGTCCGTCGGGTTCTGTAGCTCCGGTTCCGGTACGTCCTCGACGGCGACTTCGTGTGCGCCCTTGTATACGACTCCTTTGATTGACATTGGTTAACTCCCATTAGTTGGTTCACTATCAATTACAATAAGCGCTAGGGCGGCGTTCGCCTCTCGGGAGGACGCGGTGCGCTCCCCCACAGTTATTCGCCGGAACGGCGTACGTACGGAGAGAGATGGCTCCCGACAGCGCGCGAGACGGCGTGGACGTCACCGTCGTCGTCGTCACGTACAACTCGGCGGGGACGGTTGCGGAGACGCTGGCGTCGCTCGCCGAACAGACCTATCCGGCGGAACGCTACGAGGTCGTGGTGGTCGACGGGGGGTCGACGGACGGGACCCGCGACGTCGTCGCGGGGTTCGACGCGACGCTGGTCGCGGCCGACGGCGCGGGCATCGGCGCGTGTCGCAATCGCGGCGTCGACCTCGCAGACGGCGACTACGTCGCGTTCACGGACTCGGACTGCCGGGTGCCTCCGACGTGGCTCGCGTCGCTCGTCGCGCGCATGGAGGAGTACGCCGAGGAGGAGTCGGTCGTCGGCGTCGGCGGCCCGAACGTCGCCTTCGAGGACGACCCGACGTTCGCGAAGGTGGTGGGGAGCCTGCAGCGCACGGTCTTCGGCTCCGGCGGGAGCCCGCAGTCCAAATCCATCGACGGCGAGCGTCTCGTGGAGTCCGTCGCCGCCTGCAACGTCCTCTATCGCCGGGAGGTGTTCGAGACGTACCGCTACGACGACGACGTGAACGTCGGCGAGGACGCCGACCTCCACTATCGCCTCGCGCGCGACGGCCATCGCTTCTGTTACGCGCCCGATATCGTCGTCCGCCATCACCTCACGCCGACACCGCGCGCGTTCGCTCGGAAGAGCCGCTCCTACGGGAGGGCGATGGCGCGCCTCCAGCGCCGCCACGGCGCGCTCGTCCGGTGGTACGCGCCGCTCCCGACGCTCGCGCTCCTCGTCGGGGGCGCGGCCGCCGCCCGCGACGCCCTGAAGGGCCCGAAGTACGTCCCGCTCCTCTGTCTCGCCTACCTCCCGGTCGCCGCGTCCGCGACGCGCGCCGTCTATCGGGAGCGCCGGACGCCGCTCGCGCTCCTCGTGCCGCTCCTCCTCCTGCTCCAGTACGCCGCGTACGGCGTCGGCTTCGCGGAAGGCCTGCTCGACACGACCACATAAACATACCAGGCAGTATTTCTGTTCAGTACTACTCTTCAGTAATACTGTTTGTCGCCGCCGAGGATTTCGCCGTCCGCGACGGCGACTGAGAAGGACCCGGTCGGTGGCCGGCGGTTCAGGCGGGGTCGCCGAGGACGTCGTCGAGGACGGCGGCGAGCGCCTTCCGGAGGTGCTGGTGGAAGGTCGGGCCGGAGACGCCGAGGTCGGACGCGACCTCCTCGCCGGTCCGCTGGCGCGGCCACTCGAAGTAGCCGTTGGCGTGGGCGGCGCGGAGCGTCTCGAGCTGGCGGTCCGTCAACACCTCACCGAGGTCGTGGCGGACGGGAGTCGCGGCGGTGTCGGGCGTCGCCCGCCGCGAGAGGTCGGCCGACGGGAGGTATTCCCGAACGGCGTCCGCGAACGCGCGGACGTCCGTGGACGGCCGCACGACGGTCGTCACGCTCCCGCCGTCGGGCGTCGCGTGGATGTGTCGGATGGTCGCGGCGCGGTCGGCGAACGCCTCGATGACCGGCGTGTTCGAGACGACGAACGCGAGCAGCGTCGTGTCGGCCGCCGAGCGAACGACGTCGGCGTCCGTGACGGTGACGCTCTGCTCGGCGGCGGCGAGGACGTCGTCGGCGCCGCCATCGACGGTCGCGTACACCAGCCACGCGTCGTCGTGGGGGGCGACCGCGTCGACGTCGAGCGTCCGGTCGGCGCGGCGCGCGAGCGCGAACAGCGGGTCGTCGACGTCGTCGAGCGCGAACTCGAGTTCGAGCGAGCCACCGGAGAGGAGCGTCTCGCTCCGTTCGACGGTGTCGAGGGCGTTCGCGATGTGCGCGGCGAGTTCGACGAGGACGTCGCGCTCCTCGCCGACGAACGCGTCGGGGACGCCCGCGTAGAGTTCGAGGACGCCGTAGTCGGTGTCGTTGTACCGAAGCGGGAGCGTTATCGCGCTCCTGAACCCGCGAGCCATCGCCTCGCGCCGGAGGTCCGCGACGGTGGGGTCACGGAGGACGTCCTCGACGACGACGGGCTCGCCAGATTCGACGGCGCGGCGAGCGCGGCTGTGCTCGGCGTCGCGTTCGATGACGTAGTCGAGGAAGGACTCGCCCTCGCCCGCCCACGCGGCGACGTCGACGTCGGGGTCGAGCGTCCCGATCCACGCGAGCGCGTAGCGGTCGTCGGCGGCGAGGTTCTCGCAGACGGCGCGGAGGACGCTTCCGCGCGAGTCCGCCTGCACGAGCGCGCCCATGATGTCGCGGATGACGCGGTTCAGTCGGTTGAGGCGCTGGAGGTCGCGGTTCCGTTCGCGGAGCTGGACCTCCGTCTCGCGCAGGTCGGCCTCGCGGGCGGCGCGTTCGAGCGCGCTCGTCGCGTTCGTCACGAGGAGGTCGGCGACGGCGGCGTCGCGCTCGCCGAACGAGGAGCGGTCGGGTGCGGCGGCGACGAAGACCCCGTCGTCGCCGAGCGGGGACGCCATCGCGCTTCGGGCGTCCGGCCACGGCGCGCGCTCGGCGTCGAGGTCGTGTTCGACGACGGTGTGCTGGTCGACGAAGGCCTCCCAGACGAGGCGGCCGCCGCCCGACGCGTCGACCGGCGGGACGTCGCCGTCGCCGGCGATGGGGCGGAGGCGGCCGTCGGCGTCGTCCCAGCGATAGACGGCGACACGGGGCGCGTCGAGGACGTCGTGGGCCGCCTCGACGGTGATGTCCGCGACTTCGTCGGGGTCGGAGGCGCGCGAGAAGTCGTCCGAGCGGGCGTGGAGGATGGCGAGCGCGCGTTCGCGGTCGCGGAGCGCGGCGGTGCGCTCGAGGCGGTCGAGGGCGGCCGTGGCGTTCGTCGCGAGGATGTCGGCGAGCGTCCACACGCGAGCGGGCGCGCTGCGTTCCTCGAGGCCGAAGACGAGGACGCCGTGCGACCCGAGCGGGACGTAGAGGGCGGCGTCGGCGAGTCCGCGCTCGCGGCCGTCGTCGATGTCGGCGACGGCGTGCTGTTCGGGCGTCCCCGAGTGGTAGACGCGGACGGCAGGGGTGTCCTCCGTGAGGTCGTAGTGGAACGGCGCGCTGTCGGCGATGTCGGCCGTCGCGGCGGCGGGAACGAGGCGCTCGGTCGCCTCCTCGACGAGGTAGACGACGCTGTGCGAGACGGGGACGACGTACTCGACGGCGTCGGTGACGGCGTCCACGACGGCGGTCCGGTCGTCGGCCTCGAGGAGTCGCGCGGCGGTGCGCTGGAGGCCCTCGAACGCCCGCTCGTAGCGCTCGCGCTCGGTGAGGTCACGGCCGATGCCGGCGATGCCGACGACGGAGCCGTCGTCGCCGTAGAGCGGGGCGGCGCTGAACTCGAAGGGCGTCGTCCCGCCGTCGTCGCCGTAGAGCGGGAGTCTGACCGTCACGGACTCGCCGTCGAGGACGGCGGCAATCGTGGCTTCGAGCGCGTCGTGATGCGTCGGTGGGACGACGTCGGCGGCGGTGAGTTCGGAGAGGTTGGCGTCGTCGTAGCCGGTGACGTCGCGGAGTTCGTCGCTCCAGTAGAGCGGCGTGCCGTCGGGCGAGGAGACGTAGATGACGTCGTCGAGCGCGCCGAGGACGGTGTCGACGAAGGAGAGGTACTCGTCGAGCACGGCGTCGCGGTGGTAGCGGCGGATGGCGTCGCTCGCGGTGTCGAGGAGGTGCTCGGCGAGCGCACCCATGCTGTCAGCGCCGTCCTTGCGGAGGTAGCTCGTGACGGACGCGTCGATGGCGTCGCTCGCGACGCGCTCGCTCCCCTCGGCCGTGAGGAGGACGAACGGGAGGCGCTCGTCGCGTGCGCGGACGGCGGCAAGGAGTTCGAGGCCGGTCCGCTCGGGCATCGAGTAGTCGCTCACGATGCAGTCGATTGCGTCGTCCTCGACGGCGGCGAGGGCGTCCGTGGGGTCGGTAGTCGTCGAGACGTCGACGCCGTCGTCGGCCGCGCGCTCGAGATGCGTCTGCAGGAGGTCGAGGAACGCCGGGTCGTCGTCGACGAGAAGGAGACGGTACGGGTCGGAGACGAGCATTCGGGTGCCCGACTAGAGCGAGCGGACGGGTATGCGTTGCGTGGTTTTCGAGCCGTGAGCGGCGGATCTCTCAGTCCTCTGTCGAGTCCGCACGCGGCGTGTACCGGTAGCGCGCGGCCGGCGTGAGGACGACGTAGTGGCCCGACTCGGCGTCGTGGACGACGCGCCCGTCGACGTCGATGGCGACGTCGACGAGGTCCTCGAGCGTCGCGACGTCGACAACGGTACCCGACGCGTCGGGCGGCACGCGCCCGGGCGAAATCCACGCGTCGTAGCGGTGTCGGTGCAGGTCCTCGGCGACGGCCGCGAGCGACGGGCGGTAGGCGCGATACCACGCGAGGACGCCGGCGGCGGTGAGCGCGAGCGCCACGCCGAGGCCGCCGAGCGCGGAGGGCGGGACGAGCCGTGCGGACGGCACGGGCACGGTCCGCGTTCGCGGCGTGTCGTGGTCGCGCGCGCTCGACGGCGTCGCGACGTCGTACCAGTCGCCGTGGAACGTGAGCGGCGCGCGCTCGGTGACCGTCCCGTCGTAGCCGGCGAGCGCGTAGGTCGCGTTCGCGCGGACGGCGACGCTCACCGTGCCGGCGCCGCCGACGTCCGCGCGGTAGGTGGCGAGGCGCTCGCGCACGCGCTCGGTGTCGATTGCGACCGGGGTGGCGAGCGCGCGCGTATCGGACGCGGTCCGCGTGGCGAGCGGGGCGCGGTGCGTCCAGAACGTCTCGCCGTCGCGCGTCGCGGAGTAGACGAGCGTGACGGTCTGCGTGACCGAGTCGAAGGTGGCGTTCGAGCTGGCTACCGTCGGCGTCACGCGGAGCGTCGGCGCCTCGCGCGGGACGACGGCGGGGTCGCGGAGGACGGTCCCGGTCGCGTAGAGCGACGTGTTCTCGGTGACGGTGGCGTTCGCGTCGAACGCGAGCGTGGCGCGCTGGGCGTTCTCGCTGTCGGTGACGTCGGTCGTGGGCGGATGCGTCGCCGTCCAGCCGGCAGCGCCGAACGCCGCGAGCGCGAGGACGCCGAGGACGAGCGCGACCTGCGGGCCGCGTTTCGCGAGGAGGTAGGTGAGTCGGAGCATGCGTATTCAGGTCGTGACGGTGGTCGAGCGGTTCGGTGCGGAGACGGTGACGCCGGTCCCGTCGGCGTCGACGTCGAAGGCGAGCGAGCTACCGTCACTCGCGGTCCCCTCGACGGCGACGTCGACGGTTTGGTTCGCGCCCGCCGCGAGGGTGACCGACGCGCTGTCGCCGACGGTCGCCCCGTCGACGACGAGGTCGGCGTCGTCCGCGGCGGCGGGTCGGAGCGCGACGGTGACGGTGACGGACTGACCGAGGTGGTTCGTGGCGGTGACGAGTCGGCTCGTCTCGTTCGCGGTGACGGCGTCGGCGACGTCGAGCGCGAGGAGGCCGTTCGCGTCGGAAGCGACGGGGACGGACGACCCGCGGTCGAGCGCGCCCGTCGTGTACGCGCCGCTCCCGGCGACGCCGTAGGCGAGCGCGCCGACGAGCGCGAGCGCGAGAAGGGCGACGAGCGTCGTGCGCGACCACCCGCCCGACCGGCTCCGTCGCCGGCGGCCGCGATTCACTCGAACCCCTCCACGAGGAGGCGGCGGAGCCGCGACCGGGACGCCCGCAGGCGCTCGCCGCCGTCGACGGCGAGGGCGACGAGCGCGAACAGCGGGGCGAACGCGAGTGCGGTGCAGGCGAACGCGGCGAGCAGCGGGTGGGTGGCGTCCAGTCGCGCGACGGTTCCGTGCGGGAGGACGGCGGGATAGCTCCGTACCGCGACTTCCGCGGGGACGGGACCGGGCGTCGCGGGTGCGCGAACGGTGCCGGTGACGGTGACGGCGGTGGCGTTCCGCGTCGTCTCGACGGCGTGCAGGCCGGTGGTGTGGACGACGCGGGTCGCCCACGGCTGGTCGGCGACGCCGACCGCGTAGGAGACGGTCTGTGCGGTGCCGACGGCGAGCGTCGAGGCGGAGCCGGTCGCCGTCGCGTCCTCGACGGCGAGGAACGTCTCGGAGTGCGACGCGCCGCCGAACGCGACGACCGCCGCAGTCCCGAGGAGGGCGGCGACGAGCAGGGGGTAGACGACGCTTCGCGCGCGCTCGGGTCGCTCGCTCACGGGGGCGTCGCGGCGCGCGCCGAGGAGGCCGGCGGCGGCGAGCGCACCGAGGAGGACGGCGGCGTTCTCGCGGGCGGCCCCGACGGCGCGCCCGAGGCCCGGGAGGAGAACGGGGTCGCCGTTCCACGTCAGCACCTCGCCGACGATGGCGTCGCGCGCCACGGGCGGGTAGCCGGCGCGCTGGTCGCTCACCGGGTTGTTGTCGCCGCGCGTGAGGTAGCCCTCGGACGTCTCGCCGACGACGCGGTGCGTCGTGTAGTCGCCGCGCGCGGCGCTCCAGAAGGTCACGATGTCGCCGGATTCGACGTCCCCGGCGGGGACGACGACGTAGCCGTCGCCGACGCCGATGGTGGGCTCCATGCTGTCCGAGTAGACGTACGACACCTGCACGGGCGCACCGGCGGGCGCGGCGACGAGCAGCGTCGAGAGCACGAGGACGGCGAGGACGGCGATGCGGAACAAGAACGGAGAGGGGTGCTTAGGCGTTGACCGTGACCGTGCCGGAGAGGTCGGAGCTGTTGTCGACGCCGGTGGTGTCGACGCTCACGGTGACGTAGTGGGTCTCGCCGGCGCTAACGGTGAACGGGGACGTGTCGCTGCTCTCGGTCGCGGTGGCGACCTGCGTGCCCGTGCTGTCGTAGACGGTGAACGTGAGGTTGTCAGCGTTGCTGTCGGGGTCGGTCGCCATCGCGTAGCCGAGCGTGAAGTCGTGGCTGGACGCGCCGTTGTTCGTGACGTTGAACGCGTACGTCGGCGGGGACGTCGTGCCGTCGCCGATGCTGAACGTGCTGTCGCCGTTGACGCCGGAGGCGTCGCTGTTCGCGAAGTCGATGGTGAGCTGGCCGTCGCTCCCGGTCCGGACGAGGTCGGTCGAGGCGTTCCCGGGACTGAGCGCGATCAGACCGGCGTCGTCAGCGACGACGTCCATCGTGGACGTCCGGTCGACGGACGCGGTCGTGAACGCGCTCGCGCCGACGGCGGACGCGACGACGACGATTCCGAGTGCGAGTGCAGCGATTTTGAGACGCATACAGACTGAACAGAGTGGACTCGGGCCGGAAAGGCCGCTGTCTATTCACTTACCCGCGTTCGCCGAGAGCCTAACTGAATAGGGTCGGGCGCCGACGGCGGTGTCGGGGAGACAGAGCTATGGGCCTGTGGTCGCTGGGTCGTGCCATGGCTGAACAGAGCACGTACCGACGCCTCGTCGGCATCTACGCGGAGGACGCGACGGCGACGGCGACGGGGGTCGTAATCGCACTCGTCGCGTTCTTCGCGATCCCGGTCGGGCCCATCGAGATACGACTACTGCTCGCGCTCGCGGTCGTCGGAACGCTGTTGAACCTCTTCGAGTTGCACGCGCCCGAGGAGCGAACGCGCGGGTTCACGGTCGCGTGGGTGCTCGCCGGCGGCGCCCTCACGGTCGCGTTGTTCGTCGTCGGCTTCCTGCTCGCCGCGCCGTTCGTCGAGGCGGTGTACGCCGGCCTCGCGTCGTTCCTCGTCACCTCCATCGGCCAGTACGTCGCGGTGGTGTCGACGAAGCCCATCTGGGGCGACGAGGAGGAGGAGGAGGAAGCGGAGCCACCGGGGTCAGAGTTACCTACGCAGGGGCGGGGAGGTCGTAGGTGACGCCGGTCAGTTCCTCGGAGACCGACCAGAGGCGCCGGGCGGTCGCGCGGTCGTAGGAGCGCTCGCTCGATTCCTGCGTGGTCGGGTGTCCGCGCATGTTCCGGAAGCCGCCGGGGCCGACGTACTCGCCGCCGTCGATACTCGGGTGGGTGGCGGCGTAGAGGAGCGGCCACGCGCCCCGCTCGGCGGACTGCGCGAGGAGGGCGTTCGCGGCCTCCATGAGGAGGAGGCGGAGGCGCGAGCCCTCGGCCTCGGGGCCGCGCCGCTGGAGGTTCGTCGCGGCGTAGCCGGGGTGGCAGGCGACGCTCGTGACGCTGGCGTTCGCGGCGCGCAGTCGCCGGTCGAGCTCGTACGCGAAGAGGACGTTCGCGAGTTTCGACTGCGCGTACGCGCCCCACTTCTCGTAGTCGGCCTCGCCCTGGAGGTCCTCGAAGTCGATGCGGCCGTTCTCGTGGACGCCGCTCGACTGCGTGACGACGCGGGACTCGCCCGTGGTCCGCCGGAGGACGGGGAGGAGGCCGGCGGTGAGCGCGAAGTGCCCGAGGTGGTTGACGCCGAACTGCGTCTCGAAGCCCTGCGCGGTCTCGGAGCGCGGAATCGCCATCACGCCCGCGTTGTTGCAGAGGACGTCGAGCGCGTCGAACTCGCTCCCGTACCAGTCGACGAACGCGCGCACGGAGTCGAGGTCCGCGAGGTCGAGTTCGCGGACGGTGAGCGACGCGCCCGGGTAGTCGGCCTCGACGTCGGCCTTCGCGTCGCGGCCGCGCTCGGTGCTCCGACACGCCATGACGACGTGCGCGCCGCTCGCGGCGAACGCCTCCGTCGCCTCGTAGCCGATACCGCTGTTCGCGCCGGTGACGACGACGGTCCGGCCGGCCTGTGCGGGCATCTCGGTCGGCGTCCACTCGGCTGACTCGTCGAACATGCGTTCAACTCGTGTTCCCAGCCGTATAACTCGTGTCGCCGCGGTGTGTGCCGCCGCGACTCACTCGGCCGCCGCGACGAGCGCGAGCGCGCGCGAGACGGCGTCGCGAGCGTCCGTGCCGAAGACGTAGCAGACGGGTTCGACGCCGTACGCGCCACGGTGGTAGGCGACGGCGGGGACGCCGTCCGCGAACGCGCGCCGGAGTTCCGCGTCGCGGCCGTCGTAGGCGGCGTCGAACTCGACGGGGTCGTCGCCTCGCTCGCGGGCGGCGTCGATGAGGGCGTCGCTCGTCGCGAGGTTGAGCGCGCCCCGTATCGTCGCGTCGCGCTCGTTCGCGACGAGGAGCGCGCCGGCGACGTGCTGGGACGCGCCGAAGGCGGGGTCCGAGGGGACGTCGATGCGCCCGCGAACGGTGTGGACGCGCCCGGGGACGGCGGCGACGTCCGCCTCCCCCGTGGGGTCGGGGAGGGCGCTCGCGACGTTCGTCCCGACGTTCGGGACGTGTGCGGCGGCGTCGGCGTCGGCGGCGAGCGTGCGGACGGCGACGCGGACGTCGCGGAGGCGCTCGCGTTCGCGCGCGGCGGCCGCGTCGGGTCCGCGCACGCAGAGGTCGCATTCGAGGCCGTCGAGCGCGGGCATCGCCTCCTCGTGGAGCGCGCAGACGGGACCCCGGTCGACGAACGACTGGAGGAGGGTCTCGATTTCGACGAGCGCGTCGTAGGCGTCGAGGTCGCCGTCGACCCAGCCGTCGGCGACGCGCGCCGCGGTCCGCCGGAGGCGCTCGTCGTCGGCGAGACGCTCCTCGACGTTCGCCTGCCCCGCGAGGTACTTGCTCACCGCGGCCTGCGTGATGCCGAGGAACGCGCCGATTTCGCGCTGAGCGCAGCCGCGTTCGGCGAGTTCGTGCGCGAGCGCGACGCGAACGGCGGGGACGAACGACTCGGCGACGATCTCGGCCGGGAGGCGGAGTCCGTCTCGCTGCTCCATCGGTGACTACTGCATCATACCACCCGAACATACCTCTGTCGGTGGCGCGGCGTCGCGGTTATAATCTAGTTATACAACAAGCTATTACCCGTGTCGCCACCCCCGTTAGCGCATGCCCATCAGCGACGACCTGCTCGACGCGGGAGAGGCGCTCTGGCGCGCACAGAAGACCCACCCGTTCGTCACCGAGCTGGCGGACGGCACGCTCGACGAGGCGGCGTTTCGCCACTGGGTCGAACAGGACTACCGCTACCTCCTCGACTACGCGCGGCTGTTCGCCGTCGCGGGCGCGCGAGCGCGCGACGAAGCCACGATGACGACGCTCGTGGGGATCTCGCACGACACGCTCGCCGAGGAGATGGACCTCCACCGCGAGTTCGCCGCCGACTACGGTATCGCGCGCGAGGAGCTCGAGTCGGTGACGAAGGCGCCGACGTGCGAGGCCTACACGGGCTTCCTGGTGCGCACGGCCTACGAGGGGTCACTCGCTGAGATCGCGGCCGCACTCTACCCGTGCGCGCAGGGCTACCTCGACGTCGCCGCGCACGCCGCCGAGCGCGCGACGGGCGAGCACCGATACACGCCGTGGCTCGAGGCGTACACGAGCGACGAGTTCCGGGCGGTCGTCGAGCGGATTCGCGACTTCGTCGACCGCTGTGGCGAGCGCTTCCCGGGCGAGCACGACGCGATGCGCGAGGCGTTCCTGACGAGCGCGCGACTCGAGTACCGGTTCTGGGAGATGGCGTACACGCGCGAGGGCTGGGAGGTGGACGCGTGAGCGACGGCGTCGAGGCGTTGCGCGACGCGAGCGCGTGGGACGCCGCCGTCCGCCACGAGTTCGTCGGCGGACTCGCGGACGGCACGCTCGACGCGGCGGTCTTTCGGGACTACCTCGAGCGGGACTACGCGTTCGTGGAGACGCTCGCGAGCCACGTCGGCCACGCGGTCGCGGACGCGCCGACGATGGCGGCGAAACGCCGCTTCTCCGAGTTCCTCGCGACCGTCGTCGGCCCTGAAGACGACTACTTCGAGCGGGCGTTCGACGCGCTCCCCGGGCCCGCGCTCGCCGACGCGGACCCGGACGCGGGCGACGTCGGCGCGGCGTTCGCCGACTGCTTCGCGCACGCCGCAGCGACCGGCGGCTACGCGGAGACGCTCGCCGTCCTCTGTCCCGTCGAGTGGGTCTACCTCGAGTGGGCGAGCGCGGTCGAGGACCCACCGGAGCCGTTCCACTACCGCCGGTGGGTGGAGATGCACGCGAACGCGGCGTTCCGCGAGTTCGTGACGTGGCTCCGCGC
Source organism: Halarchaeum sp. CBA1220 (assembly GCF_003721175.2). Lineage (GTDB taxonomy): Archaea > Halobacteriota > Halobacteria > Halobacteriales > Halobacteriaceae > Halarchaeum > Halarchaeum grantii. The sequence goes on along the minus strand of NZ_CP054708.1, from coordinate 147,650 downwards.
GGAACTGGAGCGCGAGCTCGAGCGGGTGTCCGCGCGTCGCGCGGCCCGCGTGGAGCGCCTCTTCGTGCGCGCGGTCGACCTCGAAGTCGCGTTCTTCGACGCCGCGCTCGCGGACTCATAACCTAGTTATACCACAACATTATATACCGGTGAGCGGCCACTGCGGGACGTGAGCGACCACGACACGCCGAGACAGGAATCGACGCCGGAGACGCATCGGGCGGTGAGTGCTGGAGCGGGGGCGCGCTGATGCTCGACGCGACGCTCACGCTCGCCGTCGCCGTCGTCGCGCTCGCCGCGACGAGCGCCGTCGGCGTCTGGTACGCCCGCCGTGGCGAGCGCTCCCTCGACGCGCTCCTCACCGCACGCGGGAGCGCGAGCGAGGGCACCACCGCCGCCTCCATCGTCGGCTCCGTCATGGGCGCGTGGATACTCCTCAGCCCCGCCGAAGCCGGCGCCGCCTACGGCGGCCTCACCGCCGTCCTCGGATACGCGCTCGGGAGCGCCGTCCCGCTCCTGCTCTTCGTCCCCGTCGCCCGACGCGTGCGCGCCGTCATGCCGGACGGCCACTCGCTCACCGAGTACGTCCGCGCGCGCTTCGGCACCGCGTTCTACTGCTTCGTCCTCGCCGTCTCCGTCTTCTACATGTTCGTCTTCCTCGCCGCCGAGATGACGGGCGTGACCGCCGCGCTCGCGCTCGTCGCCAGCGTTCCGCCGTGGGCGACCGCCGCCGTCATCGGTGGTTTCGTCCTCGCCTACACCGCCTACGGCGGCCTCGTCGCCAGCCTCGTCACCGACACCGTCCAGACCGCCGTCGCGCTCCCGCTCCTCGTCGCCGCCGCCGTCGGCGCGCTCTGGCAGGTCGGCGGGACGGGCGCCGTCCACGCCACCGTCGCGCGCGAGACCCCACAGCTCCTCACGCTCACCAACCCGGCGGCCGTCGCGTTCGGCTTCTACGTCGTCTTCGCCGTCCTCGGCGCGAACGTCCTCCACCAGGGGGTCTGGCAGCGCGTCTGGGCCGCCGAGAGTACGACGTCCGTCCGGCGCGCCTTCGGCGTGAGCGCCGTCGCCGTCGTCCCGCTGATACTCCTCGCGGGGCTCTTCGGCGTCGTCGCCGCCGCGCGCGGCCTCGTCGACGGCAACGCCGGCATCTCCTTCTTCCTCGTCGTCAACGACGTCTTCCCGCCGTGGCTCGCGCTCGGCGTCGTCGTCCTCGCCGTCCTCCTCGTCGCCAGCACCGCCGATACGGTGTTAAACGCCATCGCGAGCGTCGTCACCGTCGACCTCGCCGAGTTCAGCGACGCCGGCGTCGGCACGCTCACGCGCGTCGCGCGCGCCGTCACCGGCCTCGTCGCGCTCGCCGCCGTCGTCGTCGGCGCGCAGGGCTACGACGTCCTCACGCTGTTCTTCCTCGCCGACCTCCTCGGCGCCGCGACGTTCGCGCCGTTCGTCCTCGGCCTCTACCTCCCCTCGCTCGGCGAGCGCGGCGCGCTCGCCGCCTCCATCGGTGGACTCGCCGTCGGCCTCGCCTTCTTCCCCGGCGTCGCCGGCGTCCTCAGGGAACTCGGCCTCCCCGTCTCCCCCGACTTCTTCTGGGTCTTCGTCGGCTCCACCGCCGTCTCCGTCGCCGCGACGCTGCTCGCCGCCGCCGTCTCCGAGGGCGAGTACGACTTCCGCGCGCTCGGCGGCGTCGGCGCGCGCCTCACGGAGGTGAGCGAGCGGTGATCTCGGCGCTGGGGTTCGCCGCGCTCGTCTGGGGCTCCGTCGCGCTCACCCTGCTCGTCCTCGGGTACGTCCTCGCGACGCTACGCTGAGAGCGCGCCGACGACCCGCTCGCTCGCCCCGGCGACGGCCGCCGCCGAGTACGCGACCCGGACGTAGCGCCCGACGTGAGGGACGAGGTAGCCGGCGGGCACGGGGTCGTCGTAGCTCGCGAGCTCGTCGTCGCTCCGCCGGACCGCCCCCGGGAGCCACCGGAGGCCGAGCGCGTCGAGCCGTGGGTACCGGCCACCTCGGGCGTCCGCGAGCGCGGTGACGGCGTCGGAGCGGAGCGCGACGACGTCCTCGGCATCCTCGACGGTCGTGTAGTCGCCGCTCTCGACGGCGGCGACGAGCGCGTCGAGCGCGCGCAAGCCGACGAGTCGGTCGTGGTGATCGCGGATCGCGCCCGCGACGCGGTCCATCTCGCGGTAGTAGCTCGCGTCGGACCGGACGGCGAAGAGGAGGTCGTCGAGCGTGCTCCTGACCGCGGTGGCGTCGATGTCCGTGTCCACGAGGTCGCTGCCGTGGTCGGCGTCCGAGACGTCGCTCGCGCGCTCCGCGACGGCGTCCGCGAGCGTCGCCTCCGCCACGTCGAACGTCCCCGCGTACGACCGCGTCGCGTCGAGCGAGGCGACGAAGCGGTCGTAGAGGTGGGCGGCGTCCGCGACCGCGACGCGCGCCGATTCGAGCGCCGCCGCCTCGTCGGCGACGGCGGGCGGCCCGTCCGGGGCGGGGTCCACGAACGACCGGGGCGAGCGGAGCGACCGGATGCTCGTCCGGGCGTTCGCAACGAGGTCCTCGAGTTCGGCGTGCACGAGGAGCGCGCGCACGGCGTCGTCGGGGCTCCCGACGTAACGCCAGCGTTCCCGGAACGCCCGCACGTCCCCCGCCACCGGCGAAGCGCGCTCGCGGATGTCCGCGCGAGTCAGCGACCCGTCGACCGCGCGCCACCCCGCTCGCGCCGCGGCGGCCGCCCGGCGCGCGTCGCGGAGCGCGTCGAGCGTCCCAGTGTCGGTTGGGGCCGAGCTCGCCCGCTCGAGGGCGTCCACCGCGTCCGTGTAGCGCTCGGCGAGCGCGTCGCGAACCGCGCCGTTCGGCACGTCGTCGGCCGTGAGCGGATGCGGGACGGCGTCGAGGTCGGCGCGCGCGCTCGCCGCCGCGCGGTCGAGGTAGTCCGACGCGACGGCGACCGGGAGCGGCGTGGGGATGGTCGGCAGGTCGCCGCCGAAGTCGTCGAAGGGCGCCGTCTCGACCGTCGGCTCGGTGTCGTCCCCGTCGACGGGGTCGAGGGCGCTACAGCCGGCGAGCGCGCCGAGACCGACGGCGCCGACGCCCGCGAGGAAGCCGCGTCGGTCGCGGCCCGAGTCGGCGTCGCTCATCGCTCGCCCCCGCTCGTGGTGTCGCTCGCGTTTTCGGGGAGCGGGCCGGCGTCGAGCGGCGGGCGCTCCGTCCGGTTCTCGATTTCGGCGGGTCGCGGACTGCAGCCGCGACTGCTCCACGAGGAGCCGTGACTCGTGACGGCGTCGGGTTCGAGGGCGTCCGGAATGCGAATGAACCACGCGGTCACGTCGTCGGCGTCCGCCTCGCAGGCGTCGGACGCGTCGCGGTAGTAGCTCCCGTAGTCGATGTCGATGCTCGTCGCCGTCCAGTTCACGTAGCAGAGCTCGAGGCGGTGGCACGCGCCGACGGACCGGTGTTCGAGGTAGACGGTCTCGGAGCCGTAGTCGGTGGCGTCGAGGAAGTCGCGTGCGGCGCTCGCCTCGACGCCGTCGGCGAAGCGGACGCGCTCGGCCGTCTCGTCGGTGGCGATGAGCGGGCGGCCGGCGTAGCGCGGCGGCGACTCGGTGGTCGTCGTCGCGTCGCGCGGGCGGACCCACGCCAGCAGGCCGTTGCCGCTCGCGCGGAGGGTGACGGTGTCGGGGTCGGCGAGCGTCGTGCCGGACAGCGACCGGTCGGGCGCGCTCTCCGAGGACGACGAGCTACCGTTACAGCCGGCGAGCGCGCCGAGGCCAGCGGCGGCCGCGCTCGCGAGGAACCGTCTGCGTGTGTGGAGGGCCATCTCTGGACGAGGTGACGGGAAACGGGCACAAAAACCCGTCCCCGACGACGGCGCGCGTTCGTGCGAAACAGTGCCACGGCCCCACCAAAGGGCTATACGCCGCCTGTCTGAACACCTACCCGTATGGCCGCCATCGAAATACGGTCCCTCCGGAAGCGATTCGGCGACGTCACCGCCCTCCGCGGTATCGACCTCACCGTCGAGGAAGGCGAGGTGTTCGGCTTTCTAGGCCCGAACGGCGCCGGGAAATCCACCACCATCGACGTCGTCCTCGACTACCTCCGCCCCACCGACGGGTCGGTGTCCGTCTTCGGGCACGACGCCCAGACGGAGACGAAACGCGTGCACGAGCGCCTCGGCGTTCTCCCGGACGCCTACGGCCTCACCGGCCACCTCACCGCGCGCCAGCACGTCCGGTTCGCAATCGACTCGAAGGACGCCGACGACCACCCGCTCGAACTCCTCGACAGGGTGGGAATCGCGGAGGCCGCCGACCGGAACGTCGAAGGCTTCTCGAAGGGGATGAAACAGCGCCTCCTCCTCGCGTGCGCGCTCGCCGGGTCGCCCGACCTCCTCATCCTCGACGAGCCCTCGACCGGCCTCGACCCGAACGGTGCGCGCCGGATGCGCGAAATCGTCCGCGAGGAAGCCGAGCGCGGCGCCACCGTCTTCTTCTCGAGTCACATCCTCGGGCAGGTCGAGGCCGTCGCCGACCGCGTGGGCATCCTCGCGGACGGCGAGATCGTCGCCGAGGACCACATCGACGACCTCCGCGACGCCGTCGGCGACGCCGGCGGCACGCTCGTCCTCACGCTCGACCGCGCGCCCACGGAGTCCGACCTCGACGCCGTCCGCAACGTCGAAGGCGTCTCCGGCGTCGACGCCAACGAGAACGCCGTCACGGTGGCGTGCCCGGACGAGCGGAAGGCCGCGGTCGTCGACGCGATACGCGAGGAGGGTGCGGTGCTCCTCGACATCGAGTCCCGTCAGACCTCGCTGGAGGACCTCTTCGCGACGTACACCGACAGCGCCGAAGGGGAGGTGGAGCGATGAGCTGGCGCGTCGTCGCCGAGCGGGACGCGCGCGACCCGTTCCGCTCGATGAGCGCGCTCGTGCTCTTCGGCCTCTTCGGCCTGCTGTTCGCCGCCGTCGGCTATCTCGCGTCGGGGAGCACGGGCGTCGCCGGCATCCTCGGCTCCGTCGCGAACGGCATCGTCCCGCTCGCCGGCTACGGGATCTGCTACGGCGTCATCTCCGGGAAGCGCGACAGCGGCTCGCTGCGCGTCGTCCTCTCGCTCCCGCACTCCCGGCGCGACGTCGTCCTCGGGAGCGCGCTCGGCCGCCTCGCCGTCCTCGCGCTCGCCGTCACCGTCGGGTTCGTCACCGCCGTCCTCGTCTTCCTCGCGGCGGGCGGGGGCGGCATCGACGCGGCCGCCGTCCTCCTGACGTGGGCGCTCGCCGTCCTCTTCGCCGCCAGCGTCGTCGGCGTCGGCGTCGGCATCTCGGCGGCCGCGCGGACGGCCGGACGCGCCGTCGCGGGCGTCGCGAGCGCGTACGTCCTCTTCGTCGTCGCGTGGAACTGGATCCCGGGCCTCGTCCGCTACGTCATCGGTGGGTTCCGCTTCCCGACGGGCCCGACGCCGACGTGGGCGACGGTGTTCGCGTACTGTAACCCGGAGCGCGCGTACGCGGTGCTCTCCACGACGGTCGTGAACCGCGCGCCGCCGGCATCGGGCGAGGTGTACGCGTCGCCCGGATTCGCGCTCGCGGTGCTCGCCGCGTGGACGGTCGTGCCGCTCGCGCTCGGCTACCTGCGCTTCGAGCGCGACGACCTCTGAGGCGGCGCGCTCGCGCCGTTTCGACGGAGTTATGTCTGGTGGACGAGAAACGGACGGATAGCCGCTTGCTTGGCGATTCTAGTCGGGCCCGCGCGTCGTTCGCTCACCAGCATGGGGAGTGAGCGACGCGACGAGTGAACGGCGCGGAGTGCGCTACTCCTCGGACTCCGTGTGCACGGTGACGTAGCCGTCGAAGTCGAGGAGGACGCGCTGGATCCAGTCGCCGAAGATGGCCTTCCCGGCGGGCGAGCGGCGCCGGCCGGTGACGAAGATATGGTCGCAGTCGTAGTCGTCGGCGGCGGAGAGCGTCGCGGTCCCGTAGCCGCCGTCGATGACGCGGACGGCGACCTCGTACTCGACGTCCAGGCCGTCGAGAGCGTCCGCGACGTAGTCGCCGAGGGCGTCCTCGGCGGCGTCGATGAACTCCGCCTCGTTGTCGTAGGTGACGCCCTCGATGCCGCCGAGCGCCTCGAACTTCTCGGCGTCCGAGCTGAGGTGGCGTTCGGTGGCGAACGTCAGGATGGTGAGCGGCGCGTCCGCGCCGCGTGCGTGTTCTGCTGCTTCGCGGAGGAGGTTCGCGTGAGCCTCCGACTCTTCGACGACGACGAGTCCTCGATGCATGAACGGGGGTAACGACTCCCCACTGATAAAACCCACCGTCAATAATTGAAAATAATCATTTTCCCATAGTAACACCATGTCCCGTATTGCATAATTTTTATGTGGTGGGATTATCGTTCGTGAGATAGAGCGATGTCACCAACACTCTCAGCACTCGCAGCGTTACTGATCGGCGTCGCCGTCGTCGTCCTGCTCCTCGTGGTGTGGGACCTCCCGGCGTTCGTCGGCCTCGTCATCTCGGCGTTCGTCGTCGGAGTCGTGAACGCAGCGCTCCTCCCGGATATCGCGTTCGGCTCGATACCCGGAGACGTCGCGACGGCGTTCGGGAACAACATGGCAGGTATCGGTATCCCCATCCTGATGGCCGCCATCATCGGGAAGTCGATGACCGAATCGGGCGCCGCCAACCGCGTCGTCCGGTCGTTCCAGTCCGTCGTCTCGGACAAGAACGCCGACTTCGCGCTCTGGGGGAGTAGCACCATCCTCGCGATTCCGGTGTTCTTCGACAACGTCTTCTACCTCATGGCGCCGCTCGCGCGCTCCATGCGGGCCCGCATCGGCGACAACTACGCGCTCTACATCGCCGTCGTCGGTGGCGGTGGTACGGCCGCGCACGCGTTCGTCCCGCCGACGCCCGGCCCGCTCGCCGTCGCCCAGGAACTCGGACAGGGCACCTCGATCCTCGGTACGACCATCGTCATCGGCCTCGCCGTCGCGATCCCGTCCGCGCTCATCGCCGGCGTCGCCTACGGCCGCTTCATCAACACGCGCATCGACATCCCGCTCCGGGAGTCGATGGGCACCACCGCCGAAGACCTCGAAGAGCAGGCGAAGAAGTCCACGGAGAGCCTCCCCGGCTTCTTCGAGTCCCTGCTCCCGATCCTCGTCGCCGTCGCGTTCATCGCCGCCGGCACGTTCGTCACGACGTTCAAGGACATCTACCCGTCGCTCGCGGCCGTCCAGCCGTTCACGAACTTCATCGGTGACGCGAACTTCGCGCTGACCGTCGCCGCGATGGTCGCCGCGCTCACCTACCTGCGCATGGACGACTTCCCGCGTCAGGTCTGGCAGGACGAACTCACCGAAGCCCTCCAGAACGGTGGTAACATCGCCGCGATCACCGCCGCTGGTGGCGCGTTCGGTGCGATGCTCGCCGCCTCCGGCATCGGCATGGTCATCGCTGACGCCCTCAGCGGCGTCGGCATCGGCCTGCTCGTCACGGCGTGGCTCATCGCCGCCATCGTCCGCATCGCGCAGGGGTCCGCGACCGTCGCGATGATCACCACCGGTGGGATCATGGCGCCGCTCGTCCCCGAGCTCACCGTCCACCCGGCCTACCTCGTCATGGCCATCGGCGCGGGCGGTATCACGACCTCCTGGTACAACGACTCCGGCTTCTGGATCGTCAAGGAGATCGGTGGCCTCACGCAGATGGAGACGCTCAAGACGTGGACGGCGGTCACGTCCATCCTCTCGGTCGCGGCGCTCATCATCGTCATCGTCTACTCGACGCTCCTCCCGCTCGCCTGAGCGACGACGAGACAATCGCGACCCCCGCCGTTCGACCCGTCGGTCGGCGTCGCACGCGCGACGCCTCTTCTTCGTTCCGCCGCTTCCGGATAGTACGTGTGAGCGGGTTCTACACCCGCGTCTCGTTTCTCGGCGCCAGTTACCGGATTACAGCGACGCATAGATGACTAGTGCGTACCGTTCGAGTCGGAGCGATGGAGAAATGAGTTCCGGCTTCATCGGACGCCGATTCGGGGTACTTTACGTCAGTATTCCCGTAAGACGGCGTCACAGGCCGTGCGGTCGTCCGACGATACCGGCAGAAGCGGCTGCTAGTTCGGGGGGCGCGCTCAGTCGAGCGCGACCGTCTCGCCCGACTCGGCGGACTCGTGGAGCGCCGCGAGGACGCGCATGTCGTAGAGGCCGTGCTCGCCGTCCGCGTAGACCGGCTCGTCGGAGAGGACGCGGTCCGCGAAGTAGTCGAACTCCTCGGTCATCTCGTTCACGTCCTCGGCTTCCGCCGACACCGAATACCCCTCGCGCTCGAGTTCGAGGCGACACTCCATGTGGAACGCCGGCGAGAGCGTCAGTTGCCCCTCGGTGCCGGTGATCGTCAACTCCGTGTCGTCGTAGGCGTTCTGCGTCGCCGTGAACGCCGCGTGCACGCCGCCCTCGTAGACCGCCGTCGCCGTCGAGCGCTCGTCCGGCACGTCCGCGAACGCCTCGTCGTAGGACGCCATCTGCGCCTGCACGCGCACCGGGTCCGCGCCGAGGACGAAGCGCGCCGTGTTGATCGGGTAGATGCCGAGGTCCATCATCGACGTCCCGTAGCCGCTCGCGTCCGGGTCGAGGCGCCACTGGTTCGGGTCGTCGATCAGCGAGAGGATGGGCTGTGAGTTGTTCCCGTACACCTGCACGGGCTCGCCGATGGCGCCCGCCTCCACGAGCTCGCGCGCGCGCCGGACCGCCGGTTCGGTGTGCATCCGGTAGGCGACCATCAGCGGGACGTCGCCGCCCTCGGCGGCCTCGACCATCGCCTCGGCCGTCTCGACGCTCTCCGCCATCGGCTTCTCACAGAGCACCGCCTTGTCGAGGTCGGCGGCCGTCTCGACGTACGCGCGGTGGTAGGCGTTCGGCGTCGCGATATAGACGGCGTCGTACTCCTCGGCGAGCGCGCCGTCGTGGAAGTCGTCCCCCGACATCGCGTGCGGGACGTCCGCCTCCTCGGCGTAGCGCTCGGCCTTCTCCACGGAGCGACTGATGAGCACCGACACCTCACAGAGGTCCGTCTCCCGGATGGCCGGAATGGCCTCGTCGACCGTCCACCACCCGAGGCCGACGAGGGCGAACCGGACCGTCCCCTCCGTCGTCGTCTGCCAGTCGCGCTCCGCGAACGAATCGAAGACGTCGTCGAACTCCATAGCGGCTAGTGCGCGGAGTGCGCAATAAATATGTGTGGAACGCCCCGCCTCACTCGGCGAGGAGGCGGTCGAGGACGGCGCGCGCGACCGGGTTCTCGTCGTAGGCGTCCGTCACGCGGAGCGTGCAGACGTCGAGGCGCCCGTCCCCGAGCGAGCGCGAGACGACGGCACCGCCGGGGTTCTCGATCCAGCCCTCGACGTAGCCCACCGACACGTCGTCGGCCGGTTCGAGGTCGCTGACGTACGCGTACGGGTAGAGGTCCGAGAACGCCCACCCCGGCACCGCGTCGAGTTCCGGGAGGAGGTCCTGAAAGAGGACGCCCGCACAGAGGTTCCAGCTCTCCTCCTCGGGGAGCGCGGTGTACGTCACGTCCTCGACGGGTGCCATCTCGCCCTCGGCGTCCGGGAGCACGACGACGTGTCCGCCGCGCTCGACGAACTCGCGGAGCGTCGCGTCGACGGCAGTGACGACCGAGACGTCGGCGTCGCCGGGGACGTCGGCCGTCGCGTAGCCGCGCTCGGCGAGCACGTCCCCGAGCCCGTCGTCCTCGACGAAGACGGAGACGGGCGGCGCGTCGTGGGCGGCGTCGACCGCGACGTCGCGGCTCGCGGTGCGCTCGCCGTCCGTCACCGAGAGCGTGGCCGCCGTGAGCCCCGAGACGGCGGGCGCCTCAACCGTGACGGCGTCCGTGAGACGGGTCTGCTCGTGGGCCGGAACGGCGACGTCGACGGTGCCGGTCTCGCCGAACGCCGACCACTCCAGCGTCGTCTCGTAGGGCTCGGCGGTGTCGTTCGCGACGACGACGTCCGCGCTGACGCGCTCGCCCGCCTCGAAGGCGTGGCGCGACGGCGCGAGGTGGAGCATGACGGGGTCGTTGAGTCGCGCGAACTCGTCGTGGAAGACCTTCTCCTCGCGCCCGTAGTCGAGGATGCCGTTGAACTCCCACTCGATGTCCGTGAGCTCGGTGATGACGTAGCCGGCGACGCCCTCGTGCTCGCGCATGTCCGCGATGATCGGCTCGACGGACTGGAACTCGCGGCGCTGCCACGCCTCGGCGAACGCGTCGAGCGAGTCGAAGACGTCCGCCGCCGGGCTCTCGGCGAAGCGCTCGCGGACGCCGGCGGGGCGCTTCATCCCCGAGAGGAAGTCGTGGTCGAACCAGTGGGGGTCGCCACCGTCGCGGTCTTCGAGACGCGAGACGTCGCAGAGCCCCCACGTCCCGAACTCGGAGACGAGGAGGGGGACGTCGGGGTCGGCGCGGACGTCGCCGTAGTTCTCCTCGGGGTGCTCGACGATGTGGTCGAGTTTCTCGCGCCACGCGTCCACGCGGTCGGGCGCGACGAAGTACTCGTGGTAGTCGTTGAGGTCGGTCGCGACGTGCGCCCACCCCGAGTTGTCGCAGACGAGGCGCGTCGCGTCGAGTTCGCGCGCGTCCGCGTAGAACGCCTCGAGGTAGTCCTGTTTCTCCGTGTCCGTCCAGAGCGGCTCCTCGTCGTCGTGGTGGCCGATGCCCCACTCCTCGTTGTAGAGGCTCCACGCGATGACGCTGGGGCGGTTGTAGTCGCGGGCGACCATCGCCTCGAACTGCTCGCGGACCTCGCGCTTCGAGCGCTCGGAGTAGACGGCGGGGTTCGCGGGCTCCTCCCAGACGAGGATGCCGAGGCGGTCGGCGAGGTCGAGGAACGCCGGATGGGCGGGCTTGATGTGCTTGCGCAGGAGGTTGAACCCGAGCTCCTTCGCCGTCCGTATCTCGCGCTCGAACGTCTCGAGGTCGGCAGGCCGGTAGTAGGTGTCCGGGTAGAACGCCTGGTCGAGCGCGCCGCGCATCGTGAACGGCTCGCCGTTGAGGTAGAGGTCGCCGTCCTCGCGGGAGACGCTACGCATCCCGAAGGTGTCCGTGTGCTCGTCCAGCGTCTCGCCGCCCGCCGCGAGGCGGACTTCGACGTCGTAGAGCGCCGGGTCGTCGGGCGTCCAGTAGTCGGCGTCCGGAATCGCGAGCTCGAGCGACGCCGTCTCGCCGTCGAGCGCGGCCGACTCGCTCGCGACGGGGTCGCCGGCGTCGTCGGCGACGGTGACGTGAACGTCGGTCGGGCTGTCGTCGGACGCGGTGACGGCCACGCGGGCGGTGTCGTCCTCGAGGTCGGGGGTGACGCGGACGGCCGCGACGCGCGTCTCGGGGACGGTGACGAGGTCGACGGCCTGCCACGGGCCGCTGACGCGCGTGTACCACGGGTCGCCCTGCTTGCCGTGCGGGATCTCCGAGATGTCCTCGGGGTCGCGGACGCGGAGGACGACGGTGTTCTCGCCGGCGGTCAGCGCGTCGGTCACGTCGAGGGCGAAGGGGAGATACCCGCCGGTGTGGTCGCCGACGCGCTCGCCGTTCACCCACACGGTCGCCTCGTAGTCCACGGCGCCGAAGCGGGCGAAGACGCGCTCGTCGCCCGCCGCAAGCGCGTCGGCGTCGAACGTCCGGCGGTACCAGCCGACGCCGGTGTACTCGCGGAGGTCCGGTTCCTCCTGCCACGAGTGGGGGACGGAGACGTCGCGGGCGTCCGGCCACGCGGCGTCGGGTTCGTAGAACGCCTCGTCGAGTCCCGCGTCGTCGGGGTCCGTGATGAACGCCCAGCGACCCGAGAGCGTGCGCGTCGCGTCGCGAGCGTGTAGCGCCTCGTTCATTATCAATGGTGTAACTACCGGCGATCCTATTCTATCTTTCGGAGGGCACGACGGCGGAGGGGTGGGTAGGGCTCAGAGGTCCGCGTGGATGTGGTCGGCGGCCTTGAGCGAGAGCGCCCCGATGGTGACCGTGGGGTTCATCGCGCCGCCCGTCGGGAAGACGCTGCTGGAGGCGATGGAGAGGTTCGAGAGGTCGTGCGTGCGCAAGCGCTCGTCCACCACGCTCTCGCTCGGGTCGGTGCCCATCCGCGTCGTCCCCATCGGGTGGCTCCCCGCCCACGGCTGCGTGGGGTTCGCGGCGTACGTCACCGTCGCGCCGAGTTCGTCCATGATGTCGCGCTGGACGTCGAGGGCCTTGCGCGCGGTCTCCACGGCATGGTCGCCGATCTTCCACGAGACGTCCGGGACCGGGTTCCCGTGGTCGTCCGTCTTCGAGGTGTCGAGCGTCACCCTGCTGTCCTCGCGCGGGAGCTGCTCGACGAGCGCCTCGGTGCCGACGTAGCCGCCGACGCGCGTCGCGAGCGTCGACGCCAACTCGTCGCCCCACGACCCGTCGGAGAGCGCGGCACCGACCGTCGTCGGCCCCGCGTAGTTCAGCAGGCCGACGAAGAAGCTCCCCGGCGTCGGCTCCTCGTGGTCGTAGAACTGGTGGGTGACCGACGTGGTGAAGCCGACGCGGTGTTGCTTCGTCGGCTGGTCGAGGCGGCCGCCCATGCCGACGAGCGCGTGCTCCATGAAGTAGCGCCCGACCGCGTCGGAGGTGTTCGCGAGCCCGTTCGGATACTGCTCGGACTCGGAGAGGAGGAGGAGACGCGGCGTCTCGACGGCGCCGCAGGCGATGACGAACTGGCGGGCCTCCTGTCGGTGCTCCGTCCCGTCCGGCGTCGCGTAGACGGCGGCCTCGACCGTCTCGCCCGCGTCGTCGTGCTCGAGGCGCTGCACGGGCACTCGGTCGAGGACGCGCGCCCCCTCGGACTCGGCCTTCCGGATGTGGACGTCGCCGCTGTACTTCGCGCCCGACGGACAGACCGGCATGCACGTCCCGTAGCCGACACAGCCGCTCCGGCCGTCGTAGGACTCGTGGTTGCGGGCCTGTGGCACGGAGTGGAGCGTGATGTCGAGCTCGTCGCAGGCCTCCTCGAACAGCGTGTCCGAGTAGCTCGGCGGGAAGGCGTCCATCGGGAACGACTCCTCGCGCGGCGGCGCGAAGGGGTTGTCCGTGCCGCCGGAGACGCCCATCTCGGCCTCCACGTCCGCGTAGTAGGGGCGGACGTCCTCGTAGTCGAGCGGCCAGTCGACGCCCAGCCCGTAGCGGGAGTCCATCTCGAAGTCCTTCGGGTGGAGGCGCGGCGTGTAGCCGATCCAGTGCAGCGTCGTGCCGCCGACGCCCTTGACGCGCGTGGTGTTGAGCGGGTAGGAGACGCTCCCCGAGGACGTGAACGCGTCGCGCGCGCCGCCCATGTCCCAGACGTCGCTGCGGTCGTGGGCGGGACGAAGCGAGCGCTCCATCCGGCGGAGGCGACTCTGGAGGTCGAATCGGGGGCCGGCCTCAAGCACGACGACGTCGTGGCCGCGCTTCGCGAGCGAGTGCGAGAGGAGGCCGCCGGCCGGTCCGGCACCGACGACGCAGACGTCGGCGCGCTCGGAGGGCGAGCGGTCGATGGTGGGCGTGTCGTTCGCGCTCATAGGCTCGGCTCCTGCTGGTAGGCGCCGAGGCCGCCCGGGTAGCCGGCCGGGTTCTCCGTTCCCGCGAGCGCGCCGCCCTTCGGCGAGGAGAACAGCGCGTAGAGGAGGTCGTTGACGAGGTAGTACCGGACGCGCTGGCGGTCGTTCCCGTCGGGGTCGGGGTCGGCGTGTCGCTGGCCGAGCGCGCGCAGGACGTCGTCACGCTCCTCGACGGAGAGGCGGCGGAACGCGGCGCCGGCCTCCGCTTTCGCACGCGAGTCGAGGACGGCGACGGCGTCCATCACCTGCGAGCGGTGCGCGTCGTCGTCCTCGAAGCGACCAGTTGCGTACGTCTCGACGAACTCGGCGGTGCCCTCGACCGAGGAGGGGTAGAGGACGTCGGCGAGCGAGACGAGCGTGCCGATCGGTTCGTCGGCCGTCAGTCCCCCGCCCCCGTCAGCGGGGCGGTCGTCGGACACGGTGTAGACGGCGGCGCCCCCGACACCGATTCCGGCGGCCGCGAGGGCGGCGATGGCGTCGCGACGCGATAACTCCATGATTATTCATAGGAGTAGAGGAACTTAACGTCTCCGTCGCCCCGCCAGTGGGAGGGATTCCCGGGATGTGTCACTGTAACAATGGAGAACAATTATGTACTATCCGACGAAGGGTATAGTGGAAACCATGAGCGAAGTCGGATTTAACCACGTCAAGAAGATGTACGACGGCGACATCGTCGCCGTCGAGGACTTCAGCCTCGATATCGAGGACGGCGAGTTCGTCACAATCGTCGGCCCGTCCGGGTCCGGGAAGTCCACGCTCCTCCGAATGCTCGCGGGACTCGAGGACATCACCGACGGCGAAATCACCATCGGCGACCGCGTCGTAAACGACATCGCCGCACAGGACCGGAACGTCGCGATGGTGTTCCAGAACTACGCGCTCTATCCGCACATGACCGTGCGGAAGAACATGTCGTACGGGTTGAAGCTCACGTCCGACCTCGACGACGAGGAGATCACCAAGCGCGTCGAGGACGCCGCCGAGATGATGGGGATCGAGGACCAGCTCGAGAAGAAGCCGGCCTCCCTCTCCGGCGGCCAACAGCAGCGCGTCGCGACCGGCCGCGCCATCGTCCGTGACCCCGACGTCTTCCTCATGGACGAGCCGCTCAGCAACCTCGACGCGAAGCTCCGCGCGCACATGCGCATCGAGCTCCAGCGCATTCAGGACGACCTCGAGACGACGACCGTCTACGTCACGCACGACCAGGAGGAAGCGCTCACCATGAGCGACCGCGTCGTCATCCTCGACCAGGGCGAGCTCCAGCAGGTCGGCACGCCCGCAGAGGTGTTCGACGAGCCCGCGAACCTCTTCGTCGCCGACTTCATCGGCTCGCCGTCGATGAACTTCTTCGACGTCGAACTCGTCGGGAACCGCCTCGAAGGTGAGGCGTTCTCCTACGAGGTGTCCTCGGGGGTCGCCGAGCGCATCGAGGAGCGGCGCACCGACGACGAACTCGTCCTCGGCATCCGCCCCGAGCACATCCACTTCGCCGACCCCGACTCCGTCAACGCCATTCGCGCGATGCTCGACGTCCACGAACCCGTCGGCGACGACAACTACTTCTACCTCCGAGCGGGGGACACCGAGTTCACCATGCGCATCATGGGCGACCACGCACACGACGAGGGCGACGAACTCACCGTCTCCTTCGACGAGGAGAAGATGCACGTCTTCGATAAGGCGAGCGGCGAGAACATCATGACGGACACCGGAACGCCCATCTCCACGAGGTCCAGCGAGCAAGTGACACAGCAGACGTAACGTGGCGCGACGGCCTCGCTCTTTCTCCCGCCCCGTATCAGTCTCGCCGCGATTCCTCGTACGGCGAGGACGCGTCCTCTGGCTGCTCGGTCACCGGCCCCAGTAGCACCTCGAGGTGGAACGAAAAGGCGATGCCGGCGAAGACGAGGGCGAACGCGACCGTCAGCAGACCCGTGACGATAGCGACGAGGAGCGTCCCCATCGCCACCATCACCGCCGAGACGGCGTTCTGCCCCGTCCAGCGGACGGCCGACCTGAGCTCGGGTTCGAGGTCGCCGCCGGTCGCGAGCCCCACGAACGTCGGGACGAGGAGGAGCCACGTGTACGCGGCGACGTAGGTCGTGACGACGGCGAGTGCGAGCGTCAGCGCCGAGCGCGACACCACGTACTGCCGGGCGTAGAGGACCGAGATGCCGAGGAAGACGGCGGGAACCCCGGTCAGCAGGACGGCCGAGAGGCCGTGGCGCCGGAGCGTCGCGCGAACGTGCGAGCGGTCGATACTGTACCCCTCCCTGAGCGACTGGATCGCGGCGTACGCGGCGAGCGTCGCCGGCCCGAGCGTGACGACCGGGAGGGAGCAGAGGAACCAGAGCAGACTCACGAGGATGAGTCGCGGGCCGTTCTCGTAGAAGAACCCGACCGCGTCGAAGAAGGACCGATAGACCGTCTTCGTGTCGACTGATCTCATTACGCTAAACGTACGGGTGCGCCAGTAAGTAGGTTACCCTCGCGTGCGACGCCGACCGGTGGCGTCGCGCCGGGGTGACGAGGGCGTTACGTCACGCCCTGCATCTCCACGGCGGACATCAACTGCTCCTGCAGGAGGAGGAACAGGATGAACAGCGGTCCCGACGCGATGACGGCGGACGCCATCGTGACGGACGGCTGGTAGGTGAAGTTGTCCCGGAGGACGACGATCCCGATGGGGAGCGTGTACATCGCCTGCTCCTGAAGCACGATGAGCGGCCAGAGGAACTGGTTCCAGCTCCAGACGAACATGAACAGCGCGAGCGCGGAGAGGATCGACCGCGAGAGCGGGAGGATCATCCGCGTGTAGATGCGCCAGTTCGAGAAGCCATCGAGCTGCGCGGCCTCCTGAATCTCGTAGGGGATCTCGCGGAAGAACTGCGCGAGGAGGAAGACGCCGAGCGGCCCGGCCGCGAACGGCAGGATGACCGCGAGGTAGCTGTTGAGCAACCCGAGGTCGGAGATGAGGATGTACAGCGGGATGATGTTCACGAAGCCCGGAACCATGAAGCTCGCGATGATCAGCCCGAGGACGTAGCGCTGGCCCGGCCAGTCGAGGCGCGTCAGCGCGAACGCGATCATCGAGTCGACGATCAACACGAGGAGCGTCGTGATCGACGCGATGAGCAGCGTGTTGAACGCCCAGCCGATGATGAGCGAGTCGGCGAGTAGGCCCGCGTACGCGTGCAGCGAGACCGGGTCCGGGATCCAGTTCATCCCCGCCGCGACGGCGCCCTGCGGCGTCTTGAGCGACGTCGAGATCATGTACATGTACGGCACGAGGAACAGCAGCGCCGCGCCGTACATGACGGCGTGTACGAGCACACTCCGCACGGAGATCTCTCCGGGGAGGACCGATTCGAGACGGGTGGTGGTTGCGTTACTCATTGTCGCCTCCGATGAGGTAGTAGTTCAGGATGGACACGACGACGAGGATCGCCGTCAGGACGTATCCGATAGTCGCGGCGTAGCCGAAGTTCTGCTGGTTGAACGCAGCCTCGTAGAGGTACATCACCAGCGTCACCGTCGACTGCCCCGGGCCGCCGGACGTCATGACGTACGGCTGGCCGTACACCTGGAACGCCCAGATGAGGTTGATGACGACGACGAAGAAAATCGCGTGACGCATCTGCGGGACGGTGACGTCCCGGAACATGCGCCACGTCCCCGCGCCGTCGAGCTTCGCGGCCTCGTAGAGGTACTCCGGCACGCTCTGGCGGGCGGCGAGCAGGATGACGAAACTGAACCCGACGAGCCACCAGACCGTCGTGATCGCGATGGACGGCATCGCGAAGAAGTACGACTGAAGCCACTGCGGCGGGTTGGACATGACGAGTCCGAGGTAGTAGTTGATGACGCCGTACTGCGTCGAGTAGAGGTTCGTCCAGACGACGGCCGCGACGGACACCGTCAGGATGTACGGGCTGAAGAATATCGCGCGGAGCACGCCCCGTCCCCGGATGTCCCTGTTGACGCCGAGGGCGAGACCGAGGCCGACGATGACGATGGACGGAACGGTGAGCAACGAGAAGTACAGCGTGTTCCCGAGCGCGTTCCAGAACTGCGGGTCGTTGAGCAGGTGGGTGTAGTTCCCGAGCCCGATGAACTCGGAGCGCGAGGGGAAGAACGCGTTCCACTCGAAGAGGCTCATGTAGCCGCCCATCAGGAGCGGGTAGAGCAGGAACGTCCCGAAGATGACGAGGTACGGGAGCGAGAAGAGGATTCCCTCGATGAGTTCCTTGCGCGAGCGGCTGACGTTCGAGAGGAACCCCCCACCTCCTTTGAAACGGTCGATAGCTGACATAATGAGCTAGTGAGAGATGGGTTACTGGATGGTGGACGTCCAGTTCTCGACGCCGTTCTGGATGGCTTGATCCACCGAGATGTTCTGCGAGTACGCGTCGGTGATCCACGTCCAGTTGGTGGTGTCGTAGAGGTTCGCGCTCTCGGGCTGGGGCCAGTAGGCGAGTTGGCCGTCCTCCGCCATCTCCTTGAACGGCTTCAGCGTCTTGTTCCAGATGTCGGATTCCGGGAGTGCGTCCCCGTTCAGGATGGGGCTGTAGGCCGGGAGGTGGCCCGCTTCCGAGCCCCACGAGGGGTTCTCCTGCGTGATCCACTCCGCCGCGGCGACGGAGGTCTCGATCCGCTCTTGGCTGGCGTCGGACTGCTGCGGGACGATGATGGTGTGGCTGTCCGCGGTGGTGCGCAGTTGGTCGGCGTTGGGGAAGACGCGCGGCTTGTCGAAGCCCCACTCGAAGTCCTGCTCGCGCATGACGTTCACGTACCACGTCCCGTTGACCGTCATCGCGACGGAGCCGTTCCGGAAGCTCTGCGCGACGCGGTCGGCCGAGATGTCGGGGGTGTCCCAGTTGCGCTCGCCGGAGACGCTCGCGAGGAAGTCGAGGGAGTTGGTCCCGGCTTCGTCGCCGAAGACCGCCTCCGTCATGTCGTCGTTGAACATCTGTCCGCCGTACTGGTTGAGACCCATGAACCACTGACGGAACCCACCGCCACCGCCCCAGTACGGGTCGGGACTGAACGGCTTCGCGTCCGTGTTCTCGAGGATGGCGTTACAGGCCTCCTCGAACTGCTGGAAGTTCTCTATCGGCGGTTCGACGCCGGCTTCGTTGAGGATGTCGACGTTGTAGTAGAGGCCGACCGGGTGGGAGTCCATCGGCACCGCGTACGTGCCGCCGTCGATCTGGCAGGCGCTGAGGATCTGGTCGACGTAGTTATTCGAGGAGAGCATCCCGCTGATGTCGTTCAGCGTCGGCTTGAACCGGCGGAGGTAGGACGCGTGCGAGATGGCGAGGTCCGGCGGCGACCCGCCGGTCATCGCGGTGTACAGACGGTTGTAGTGCTCTTCCCACGGCGTCCGTTGGCGGTTGATGGTGACGTCCTCGCCGAGCGGGCGTTCCTCGTTGAACTTGTCGATGATGGACTTCATGACCTCGCCGTCACCACCACCGAACAGGGTCCAGTAGCTCAGCTCCATCCCGCTACCGCCACCGCCACCACCGCCGCCACCGCCGCCGGTTATTCCCGAACAGCCGGCGAGGCCGACGGCCCCCGCGACGCCCGCCGCCTGGAGGAACCGTCGTCGGCCGGTCCGTTCGCTCGACGCCTGTCGCTGGTCGGTACGGGCATCCGCACTCCCCACTGTGTTATCAGACATCACACTCGGAGTAGGCCCCCTATCCATAATAAATGTTCCCCAAAGACTTGTGATGCAGGTAACGGGTCGCACGACCGGGAATGTAATTTTCCATCATTGCATACGGTGTGTTTCGTTTCGATGAACCCACCGTCTTTACACCTATACTGCTGTTCCTGATTTCGCGGCGGCCACGGAGTCGAAGGAGGGCCGACTACTTCTGTCCCTTCCCCCGACCGCCCCGCTCCGACTTGCCGGGTGGGGAGTCGTCCTGCCCCTTCCGGCGGCCGGGTTTCCGCTCGTTCTCTATCGGGACGTCCTCGACGCCGTCGAGGCCGGGCCAGACGCCGTTGTCGCCGATGACGTCGGCGCGCCCCCGGTCACCGTCGACGTAGAGGCGCGCGACCGAGGCCGGCTCGAGCGAGAGCGCGAACGTGCCGTCCGAGCCGACCTCACGCACGACGTGCTCGACCGTGTAGTTCGTCGGCTCGTCCCACGACGTCGGGAGGGCGTGCGGGAGCGGGCGCTCCGACGCCGACGGCGCGAGCTGGACGAGCTCGACCGCGCAGTCCGCGTAGCGCTCGCCGAGCTCGACCGACACCTCGCTGTCCGTCCGGAGGTTGCGGTTCGTGAGGAAGACCGCGAGTTCGCGGCCGCGGCGCGCCTGCATCGCGGCGGCGTCCACGTACGGAACGTCCGACATCGGCTCGATTCGCGGGCCCGTGTCCGGAAGGTCGCGACTCGCGCCGGTCGTCGCGACGCCGACCGAGTTCCACTCGGTATCCTCCTCGAAGACCGCCGAGTAGAGCCCCGTGACCGACCCGTCGGGCCGGAGCGGGTTCGGGTCCGGCGGGTAGTCGGTCGTCTTCACCGGCACCCACGACTTCGTCGGCACCCACGTCTGGGAGACCCACTCCACGGTGTCCGGCTGGCGAATCGCGGCGTTCAGCGCGCCCGCGACGTACGACGCGCCCGGCATCGTCTCCGGGCCGGGGTAGGGCGCGCCCGACGCAACCGTCGGGAAGATGCCGAGCTCGCTGAGGTTGAGGTAGAAGTCGTCGTACCCCTTCTCGTCCGCGAGGTCGCCGAGGCCGGCGAGCTGGTCGCCGAGTTGGGTCGCCGCCATCACCATCACCTCGTTGTAGTCCCAGTCGTCCGCGTCGTGTTCGGCCTTCCACGACTCGACGGCGTCCGCGTCGTCGAGTCCCCACTGGTAGCGGTGGATGTTCAGGCCGTCGAGGAGGTCGGGGTCGAGTTCCTCGAGCAGCGTCTCGTTCCACGGGTTGTCCGCGTGCGCGGCCTCCGCCGGGTCCCACCCGCTCGCGATGACGGTGATGGAGTCGTCGACGTCGCGCATCGCCTCCGAGTAGGCGTCGAAGCCGATGCGCTCCTCGGAGCCGGTGGCGTACTCGCCCGCGTCGCTGGTGTGGCCCCACTGCCAGTCGCCCCAGACCTCGTTGCCGACGCCCCAGTGCTCGACGCCCCACGGCTCGGGGTGGCCGTGGTCGGCGCGCAGCGACCCCATCTCCGTGTCGGCGTCGGCGTTGACGTACGCCACCCAGTCGGCGGCGTCCTCGGGGAGTATCTGGCGCTCGGCCGCCCACTCGGGCGGGTTGTCCCACCAGCCGACGGTGATTTCGGGCGTGAGGTCGGCGACCTCGCAGAGTTCGAGGTACTCGGCGGTGCCGAAGAAGTTCGGCTGCATCCCCTGCCACGCGTGGTTGAAGCGCGGCGTCCGCTCCGCGAGCGGGCCGACGCCGTCGCGCCAGTTGTACTGGCTCGTGACGTTCCCGCCCGGCCACTTCAGCCACGTCCCGTTCTGCTCCGCGAGCAGCTCGACCGTGTACGGGTTGAACTTGCCGTTGACGGCGTCGTCGGCGGCGAGTTCGACGAAGTCGACGTCGAAGTGGCCGGTCCCCTCGGCGGTGAACGTCACGGCGTACTGACCGTAGGGGGTCTGGACGTTCGCGACGGCGCCGCCGACGTACTGGTCGCCGCTGCGCTCGTCGAGTTCGAGCGTCGGTTCGTGGCGCGTCCACTCCGCCTCGACGCCGAGGCGTTCCGCCGCGAGGACGTCGCCGTCGAGCGTTTCGATGGCGACGGTGACGGCGTCGACGCTCCCGCGCACGGAGACGCCGAGGTCGTAGCCGAGCGTGCGCTGGTCCGGGAGGACGATGCGCTGTTTCAGGCCGCCGCTCGCGTCGTCGAGCGTGATGCGGGGGTAGCCGACGGCGCCGTGCGGCGTCTCCCCGCCGGCGACGTGCTCGCCGTCGGTCCGGTGGGCGACGTCGACGCCGTCGCCGGCGACACGCTCCCACGGATAGGGCAGTACGTCGTCCCGGTCGACGTCGTAGAAGGTGTCGATGCCGTCGCCGAACCAGTAGTCCGGCACCCGCCAGAACGTGGGGTTCATCGCGTGCAGCGAGTAGACGCCGGGGTAGATGGTGGCGTCGCCGTAGTGCTCGTTCAGCCGACCGAAGAGCGTGTCGGGGACGGTCTCCTCGGAGCGCTCGTCGGTGTCGACGGAGACGGTGTTCCGAACGGGCGTGCGCGAGTCGGCGTCGTCGGCGGACGCGACGCCGCTCCCCGCGCCGGCGACGGCGCCGGCGGCCAGGAGGGACTGCGTGGCGAGGTACTGGCGTCGGGAAAGGCCGGTGCGCTCGGACTCCGTGCTCTCCTCGTGCGGTGGGTCGGACGACATGTGTTCACAGCCACCTCTCGTCAATATAAATAATTAACGTTAATGATTGATGTCGTTTCCGGGACGACTGCATCGAATCGTCGGACGGTCGTTCAGAACGGGGAAACGGCCACGCGACGGGAGCCGGTAGAGTCGGCCGGTCGGCATAGCTATTTACGGGCCCTCCGTGACACACGAAAGCATGGCCGACCTCCTCCGCCACACGAGCGGCGGCGACGGAACCGCGACCGTCAGCCTCGACCCCGACCGGCGCGCCGACCACGACGTCTCGGACGAGCTCTTCGGGAAGTTCGTCGAGCACCTCTACTCGCCGTGGCGCGTGAAGAACGCCCTCGAAGCCCAGACGCTGTTCAACCCGACCGTCGGCTCGTGGAAGTTCCAGCACGAGACCTACGACGCCGACGGCGGGCGCGGCGCCGTCCACGACTACGACGAGATCGACGAGCGCATCCGGACGTACGTCGAGACGCACGACCTCCCGGCGGCCGACCGCCTCGAAGCCGCCTATCGGGACGGCTGTGCGTTCTGGTGGTTCCACCACGGCGACGGCGTCCGCACCAGCCCCGACGTCGGCACCGCCGGCGACCGCGCCCAGCGCATCGAGACCGAGGGCGCGCGCGGGCACGCGGGCATCGCGCAGTGGTGTTACCTCCCGCTCCACCGGACCGAGCGGTTCGAGGGCGACGTCGCCCTCCGCGCCACCGACGAGACGACGGTCCGCCTCGCGGTCCACGAGACGGACGCCGACGGCGCGCTCGGCGACCCCGTCGCCGAGACGACGGTCCGCGCCGACACGGCGATGGCGACCCGCGAGTTCGACCTCGACGTCGCCGACTACGACTGCGCCGACGACGCCGTCTTCGGCTTCAGCGTCACCACCGACGCGGACGCGAACCTCGTCCTCGACCACGTTCGCTGCTACCCGGACGACCACGTCGACACCGCCGACCCCGAAGTCGTCGAGTTGCTCCGCGACGCCGACCTCCCCGTCCTCCGGTGGCCGGGCGGGAGCTTCGTCTCGGGGTACCACTGGCGCGACGGCGTCGGCCCCGTCGAGGAGCGCCCGACGAAGCCGAACCCCGCATGGGACGGCATCGAACCGAACCTCTTCGGGACGGACGAGTTCCTCCGGTTCTGCGAGGCCGTGGGCTGTGAGCCGATGGTGTGCTTGAACGCCGGCAACGGCACGCCCGGCGAGGCCGCGCGCTGGGTCGAGTACTGCAACGGCGACCCCGAGGAGACCGAGATGGGCGCGCTCCGCGCCGCCAACGGCCACCCCGAGCCCTACGACGTCACCTACTGGGAGGTCGGCAACGAGGTCTACGGCCCATGGCAGGTGACGTGGACGACGCCCGACGGCTACGCGGACCGCCTCGCGCGCTTCCGCGAGGCGATGGCGGCCGTCGACGACGACATCGAAGTGTTCGCCTGCGGGAACCGACTCACCGACTGGAACGACCCCTTCCTCGCGGCGAGCGACGACCTCGACTGGCTCACCGACCACGTGCTCCTCGAAGCGCACGCGGACGCGAGCACCGACCCCGTCGAGCTCTACAACGCCCACACGGGCGTCGCCGAGCAACTCAGCGAGGAGTACGCCGCCGTCCGCGCGGACTGCGAGGACGCCGGCCTCGGGGAAACCGACCTCGCCATCACCGAACTCCAGTTGTTCACCCGCTTCGACGAGGGCGCCGAGGGCGACGCGATGACCGAGGACGACCTGCCGCGAAACTCCTCCATCACCGAAGCCGTCTTCGACGCGTCCATCGTCACCGCCTGCATCCGCGACGGCTTCGTCCGCATGGTGACCCACTCCGGCGTCGGCAACCACGGCGCGGGCATCCGGAAGACTCGTGAGCGCACGCACGCCGAACCCTGCTACTACGGCCAGCGCCTCGGGCTCTCGCTCGCCGGCGGCACGCCCGTCGGCGTCGACCTCACCTGCGGGACGTTCTCCACGGCGGCGACGTTCGGCGCCGACACCTCGGAGTGGTTCGGCACGCTCGACCCCGTCGAGGACGCACCCGCCGTCGACGCCGTCGCCGTCGACGACCCCGACGGGCACGACGCCGCCGTCCTCCTCGTCCACCGCGACGCCGGCCGCGGCGACGTCGACATCGAACTCGACGGCGACGCGCTCCTCGACGGCCACGACGAGGTGGCGGTGACGACGCTCGCCGCCGAGGAGATGACCGCCGAGAACACCTACGAGGACCCCGAGCGCGTCACGCCCACGACCGAGACGCACACCGTCGCGGACGGCATCGTCTCCCTCACGCTCCCGCGCTACGGCGTCGTCCGCGTCACCGCCGACTGACGCGGCCGGACGCGAGGCTTTTTACTCGCCGCACGCACCCCTTCGAGTATGGCGTACGCCACGGCGACGAAGCTCGACAGAATCGACGCGCTCCGCGAGCGGCGCGGCCTCGACGAACTGTGGTTCCTCACACCGACGAACTACGGGTGGCTGAGCGGCGGGAATCCCATCGTGGACGCGACGAGCGACGTCGGCGTCGCCGCGCTCGGCGTCGGCGATGACGGCGTGCGCGTCCTCGCGCCGAACAACGAGCGCGCGCGCATCCGCGAGGAGGAGCTCCCCGGGCTCGACGAACACGGTATCGCACCCGAGACCACCGAGTACGGCTGGGAGTCGCATTCGCTTCGCGAGGCGGTCGCCGCCCACCACCGTGGCGACGCCGCCGCCGACGTCCCCGTCGCGGGCCTCGACGTCGTGGACGCGACGCCGCTTCGCGCGCCGATGCCGGCGGCGGAGCGCGAGCGCTACCGGGCGGCGTGCGAGGAGACCGCGGCGGCCGTCGAAGCCGTCGCGCGCGACGTGACGCCGGGGACGACGGAGCGCGAGGCGGCCGCCGACCTCGCGCGGGCGCTCCGCCGGCGCGGCTTCCGCGCGCCCGTCGTCCTCGTCGGCGGCGACGAGCGCTCACAGCGCCACCGCCACTTCACGCCGACGGACGCCGAGCTCGGTGATTTCGGCCATCTGACTGTCGTCTCGGAGCGCGCCGGCCACGACGTCGCGGTGACGCGGACGGTGGCGTTCGACGCGCCCGCGTGGCTCCGCGAGCGCCACGACGCCGCCTGTCGCGTCGCGGCGACCGCGCTCGCCGCGACCCGCGAGGCCGCAACGGCCGGCGACGTCTTCGACGCTATCGCCGACGCCTACGACGCGCTCGGGTACGAGGGGGAGTGGCGCGCGCACCATCAGGGCGGCGCCATCGCGAGCGCGACTCGCGAGTGGACCGCCACCCCGGGCAGCGAGACGCCGGTCGAGCGCCCGATGCCGTACGCGTGGAACCCGACGGTACAGGGCGCGAAGTGCGAGGACACCGCGCTCGTCACCGACGCGGGGGTGGAGGTGGCGACGGCGACGGGCGAGTGGCCGACGACGACCTACGAGGCGGTCGGCTACGACGCGCGCGTCGCCTTCCACGACCCGCTCGACCCCTAGTGGTTCGACAACCGTCGTATAAACAATTATGTGGTCGTCGAACTAGCTGGCGTGTGTGCAGTACACGTGTACGCGATGTGCGACCGACGTGACGCGACGGAACGGACTCCTCGTCTGCCAGAACTGCGGCTACGCCCCGAAACACGGCGCGGACTAAAGCGAGAAGAGTAGTTCTCAGTCGACCAGTTCGGGACTCTCCCAGTACTCGTGGTCGTCGAGCGCCCGGTAGCAGGCGACGCGGTGCTTCCCGGCGTCGTCGACGTCCGTCCCCGGTGGCTCTTCCTTGCAGACCTCACGCGCCTCCGGACAGCGCGTGTGGAAGCGACAGCCCTCCGGCGGGTTGCGCGGGTCCGGGATGTCGATCTTGCGGAGCGGCGACTCCGGCTCCTCCTCGGCGTCCGGGTTCAGGTTCGGCGCCGCCCACATCAACACCTTCGTGTACGGGTGCTGGGGGTTCTCGATGACCTCGTCTATCGGGCCGATCTCGACGAGTTCGCCGAGGTACATCACGCCGATGCGGCCGTCCGCCTTCCCCGTCACGTAGCTCGCGTTCGAGAGGTTGTGGCTGACGAAGAGGTAGGAGGTGTCGAACTGGTCCTGCAGTTCGAGCATCAGGTCCATCATGTCGATGCGGAGGCTCACGTCGAGCGCGCTCACGGCCTCGTCCGCGAGGATGAGGTCCGGGTTCATCAACAGCGCGCGGATGAGCGCGACGCGCTGGCGCTCGCCGCCCGAGAGCTGGTGCGGATAGCGGTTCGCGTAGTCCTCCGGGGGCTCCATCCCGACGCGTGAGAGCATCTCGTGGACGCGCTCGCGCCGGTCGAAGGCGTCCATGTCGGGCTTCGTGAGCTTCAGCGGCACCATGAGCGAGTGCAACACCGTCTTGTTCGGGTTGAGCGACGCGCCGGGGTCCTGATGGATGATCTGGAGCGCGCGGCGGATGCGCTCGAAGGGGATCTCGACGTCGCCGTCCTTGTCGCGGGCCTCCCAGACGTCCTGTCCGCGATACGCTATCGAGCCCTCGGTCGGGCGTTGGGTCCCGATTGCCGTCTTCCCGAGCGTCGTCTTCCCGCAGCCGGATTCGCCGACGAGCGCGACGACGTCGTTCTCCTCGATGTCGAGGCTGACGCCGTCGACCGCCTTCACGACGTCCGTGTCGCGCGAGAAGATGCCGGACTCGGACTCGAAGTGGACGTGGACGTCGTCGAGCGAGACGACGTGCTCGCCCTCAGTCATTGTACTCTACCTCCTGCAGGTTCAGCGGAATCTCCTCGTGAGTCCGGTCGATGTAGTGGCATTTGGATTGGTGGTCGGCGTCGCCGCCGGCGGACTGGAACGGCGGGTCGTTTTGCACGCAGTTCTCGTCGGAGATCGGACAGCGCGGGTGATACGTGCAGCCCACGGGCACGTTCACCGGGTCCGGGCTCTTGCCCTCGATCGGCCGCATCTCCTCGCGCGGCGTGTCCAGATTCGGCGTCGAGTTGAGGAGCGCGCGCGTGTACGGGTGCTTCGAGTCCGTGAGGACGTCGTAGGCGGGGCCGACCTCGATGAACTCGAAGGCGTAGAGGACGCCGATCCGGTCGGCGAGGTTGGCGACGAGCGGGAGGTCGTGCGTGATGAAGACGATGGTGAGGTCGCGCTCGCGGCCGATCTTCCGGATGAGCTCGATGATGGAGCGCTGCATCAGGAGGTCGAGCGCAGCCGTCGGCTCGTCCATCACGAGCACCTCGGGTTCGAGGAGCAGGCTCAACGCGAGGAGGGCGCGCTGCTTCATCCCGCCGGAGAGTTCGTGCGGGTAGGACTCGAAGACCTGCTCGGGCTCGAGGTAGAGCTGTGAGAGGAGGTCGTCCGCGTGCTCCATGCCCGCATCGACGTCGCGGCCGTGCGTCTTCAGCGTCTCCTCGAAGTGGTCGCCGATGGTCATCGTCGGGTTGAACGAGCTCATCGCGCCCTGGAAGACCATCGCGATCTGCTCCCAGCGGATCTCCTTGATCTCGGACTCCGACTGGTCGAGGAGGTCGATGGGCTCGCCCTCCTCGGGGTGGAACATGATCTCCCCGGAGAGAACGCCGGGTTCGGGGACGGCGTCGAGGAGCGCGGACGCGAACATCGACTTCCCGCTCCCGGACTCGCCGACGACGCCGAGTATCTCGCTCCGGTCGATGTCCATGTCGACCGAGTCCATCACCTTGGACTCCCCGCGCTCCATGTCGAACGTGACCGAGGCGTTCCGGACTTCGAAGATCGGATCGGTGACGTCGAACTTGTGTGTGGCTTCAGCGTGCATGAGTTACTTCTCCATCGGTGTGGTGTCGTCGATAGTCTCGGCGTGACGCGCTCTGATGCGTGGGTTGAAGAGCCGCTCGGTCCCCTGCGAGAACAGCACGAGGCCGAACGACAGCATGACGATGGTCGCCATCGGGAGGACGACCCAGTAGACCGAGTCCCACGAGTAAATCGCACCGCCCGTCGAGTACGCTCGGTTCAGCATGATCCCCCAGTTGTTGAACGAGACCGGGAGGATACCGAGGTAGTAGAGGCCGACGGAGCCGAAGATGACGGCGCGTGCGGTGTTCACGAAGCTAATCAGGACGAACGGCATGATGTTCGGCAGGATGTCGTCGAAGATGATGCCGCTGAGCGAACGCCCCATGATCCGCGACGCCTCGACGTAGGAGTTGTCGCGGAGTTCGAGCACCTGCGAGCGGATGTTCCGCGCGAGACCCGCCCAGCCGTTGATCGAGAGGACGATACCGATCAGGTACGGGCTGCTCGGCTCGAACGTGACGACGATGAGGATGATGAGCGGGAGGCCGGGAATCGTCATCGCGATGTCGACGATGGTCGAGATGACGGCGTCGACCGTCCCGCCCTTGTATCCGGAGACGGTGCCGAGGACGACGGCGATGACGGTCGCGAAGACCGCACCCGCGAGGATCATCTTCAGCATCGGCGGCGTCGCGTGAACGAGACTGGCCATCAGGCCCTCGCCGAGGTTGTTCGTTCCCAGCGGGTAGCCCGGCGCCTCGAAGATGCCCGCGAGTCGCGGGCCGCCGACCTCGGGCGGGTCGACGAGTCGGACGCCGACGGTGCCGACGAAGACGTAGAACAGGATGATGAGCGTCCCGAGTCGCGTCCGCCAGTCGCTCCAGACGACGCGGAACGGCGTCAGGACGTAGCGGTCCAGTCGCTCCCGATAGAGGTCCGATTGGGACCGTGCGCTCTCTAGCTCGGTACTCGAACCGCCCGTGAACGTATCGTTGGCTTCTGACATGGATGCGCTCGTTAGTACGACTCACCCGACCCCGAGGAGACGCGGGGGTCGACTTTGCTGTAGGTCAGGTCGGCGAACAGGATACAGATGACGACGGCGACCGTGATGGTGATGAAGATACCCATCATGAGCGGGTAGTCCCGCGCGTTGATCGCCGTCAGCAGGTAGTAGCCGAGTCCCGGGTACGCGAAGATCTGTTCGAGGATGACGGAGCCGCCGAACATGAACCCGATGGAGATCATGAACTGCGTGTACAGCGGGAGCACGGCGTTGCGGCCGACGTAGCGGGTCGCGATCCGACGCCCGGAGACGCCGCGAAGGTGGGCGACGCGAATGTACTCCTCACCGATCTCCTTGATGGCGTTGCCGCGCATCCCGAGCGAGATGCCTCCGAACCCGGTGATGACGAGCGAGAGGATGGGGAGGATCGAGTGCTCGATGATGCTCCCGACGTACGCCACCGAGAACGAAGCGTCCAGGCCGGACGCGACGTTGCCCGAGGCCGGGAGGAGGGAGAGCTGAATCGAGACGACGTAGACGAACAGGAGCGCGGCGATGAAGTACGGCACCGAGTTGAGGAACATCGAGACCACCGTCGAGCCGTTGTCGAACCACGACCCCTCCTTGTACGCCATCACGGCGCCGAGGACGATGCCGATGGCGAACGTGAGGATGATGGAGGTCGTGAGCAAGAAGAGCGTCCACGGTGCGGACTTGATGATGATGTCCACGACCGGTTCACCGTACCAGATCGACCGCCCGAGGTCGCCCTGTGCGAGACTCGAGATGTAGTACCACAACTGCATCCAGATCGGCTCGCCCGGGTGAATGTTCATGTACTCCGCCGCGAGCGACTGGAGCTCACTCATGCTGATCTGGTTCCCCGTGCGGGACTGCATGAGTTGCGCGCGGAGGTAA
Source organism: Halarchaeum sp. CBA1220 (assembly GCF_003721175.2). Lineage (GTDB taxonomy): Archaea > Halobacteriota > Halobacteria > Halobacteriales > Halobacteriaceae > Halarchaeum > Halarchaeum grantii. Next base: position 118,012 of record NZ_CP054708.1, on the reverse strand, counting down.
TCGACCGGGCCACCGGGCATCGCCCGAACGAGGAGGAAGGTGAGTACGACCACGGATAACACCGTGAGAATCGATTGGCCGACTCGCCTGACTATGTATCGCATGGATTACTGTCTAACATCATTATTGTAGTGTCATATAGATTGTGGTTTTTAATGCAAGACGGCGCGGCGATGGGGGGCCGACGACGCCCCGACGGCGCACGTGAAACGGTAAGAAGGGAGAGACGTCGCGGTCGGCGTGTCGGCGTTCAGCTCGGCTCCGCGTTCAGTTCGACTTCGCGTTCATGAGGCCCATGCGCGGGAACCACCACTGCGGCCACTTCGACTGCCACGCGGCGTCGTCCTTGGCGGGCTCCCAGTTCCAGTCGTCGCTGGTCATCCACGCGGTGTCGTTGATTTCGAGGATGGGGAGCATCGGGATGAACTGGTTGGCGACCCACGCGAACTCCGTGATCGCCTCTTGGAGGTTCTCCTCGGAGGCGTTGCGAACGTTCTGGAAGAGCTGGAGGACGTCGACGCTCTGCAGTTCGCCGTCCGGTTCGCCGATGGGCGGGACCTTCACCTCCGTCGGCTTGAAGTTCATCTTGTACACCTTGTCCGCGAGCGGGCGGAACCACTGGCCGAAGGTGTACCACGGGTTGTCGCGACCGAGCGTCCACCCGGTCGACGCGGCGACGTAGTTCCCCTCGAGGTAGTGGTTGGGGTAGTAGGACGTCGCGTCGATCATCTTCACCTCGGAGTCGATGCCCTCGTCAGTGAGCAGGCTGGAGATCGTCTGGTAGATCGGATGCCAGTCGGTGTAGCCCGCCGGGACCTTGATCGGCATCGAGAGCTGCGTCCCGTCGGGGCGCATCCACTTGCCGCCCTGCTTCGTGTAGCCCTCCTCGCGGAGGAGGCGTCGGCCGCGCTCGGGGTTCTGGTACCGGTGGAGCTGTTCCTCGCCCTCGTCCGTGACCCAGCGCGTCCAGCGGTCGGTCTGCTCGTTCTGCCCGTTGATGTTGCCGACGAGGCCGCTCGGCGCCTGCACGGGGACGCCGAACTCGCCGTAGTTGCGCGAGACGAGGTCGCGGTCGATGAGCTCGGCGATGGCCTGGCGGACGCGGATGTTCCCGAAGTCCTCGTGCCCGCAGTTGAACGGGAGGGCCTGCCCCCAGAGCGCGGGGAGCTGGTTCGTCAGGAGGCCGTCGTTCTGTTTGGCCTGATTGAGGACGGACTGTGGCGGCGTGAAGTTACGCACCATGTCGATGTCCCCCTCGGGAGCCATCCCGAGGACGACGCTCGCGGTGTCCGTCGAGGCGCGGATGACGTCCCAGTAGTCGAAGTTGATCTGGTCCGCGTCCGGGTGGTGCTCGTAGAGCTCCATCCGGAGCCGGTTCGAGGAGCGGGAGACGAACTTGAAGGGGCCGTTCCCGAACGGCTCCTCGAACGAGGCGCTTCGGAGGTCGGTACGGACGCTGTTGCGCTCCTCGTCGCTCGTCGCGTCCATGAACCGTTCGACGTACTCGCCGTAGCGGTGATAGGGGACGTTGAGCCAGAAGTTGTTCAGCGACTGGCGGAAGATGCTCTCGTTGACCGAGCCGTCGAGCGGGAGTTCGATCTGCCGTTCGCCGGTGACCTCGATGTCGCTCGCGTTGTACAGCCCGGCGACCGTCGAGTTGACGGCGGCGTGACAGACGAACCACGCCATCAGGTCCTCGCCGGTGACCGGGTCGCCGGGATCGCCGTTGTGCCACGTGAGTCCGTCGCGGACGGAGAGGACGGCGCGCTCGTTCTGGCTGTCGAACTCGTCGATGGAGACGGCGTAATCGGAGAACTCGTTCGTCGAGATGACCCACCGCTGCAGCATGTCCGTCTGCATCGGGTGGCTGAACGGCTGGGTGAAGTTGAAGTGGTTGAACTGCCAGTTCGTCGGGTTGGCAGTGACGTAGTTCGCGAAGGAGTCGTCCGCGACGCCGGAGCCACCGGACCCGTCGCTCGACCCCGTGGTCCCCTGCGTCGTGGTCCCGTCGTCGTTCTGTCCACCGCACCCCGCAATCGACACCATCCCCGCACCGGCGCCGGCCATCCCGGCGCGACGCATGAGCTCGCGACGGTCGATACCGCTACTAGCCCGACTGCTATCGTCACTCGAGTGGTTGCTCGATGTCACACACGGTCATGTCGATTCATCCATAATAAATGTTAGCAAAGTATTCCGGCCCGGGGACCGAACGCACGTTCTCCGGGTCGATACGGCCTATACCGCCGAGTATATCGTATTTCGACGTCCGCGAGGAGGCGGGACGACGCGGCGGTCGAGGCGCCTCGATGGCGGGTCGGATTCCACGTATCGGTACGTATTTCACCGCGTCCGTGCTACCGATGCACAATGCAACTGAGCAAGACGGTCTTCCGGTTTCTCCTCGTCATCGTCTCGTTCCTCGCGCTCCTCACCCTGTTTCTCCTCCCGTTCCAGCGGCCGGGGACCGGTGGATACGTCATCACGATAGTCACGCTCGCCATCCAAGTGGTGTTCATCCTCGCGCTCGCCGCCGCGCTCTACTTCGACTGGGACCCGCTCCGGGAGTTCGAGGAAGCGTAGCGGAGAATCAGCCACTCACGACGTCCTGTTCCGTTCTGTGAAACACCGAGTCTGCAAATCCGACCACCGAACCGGATATCCGATCAATCGGCGGTCGATCCATCACAATTAATACCGTCTGTGCGGAGACAGTACTGTGACTCGACGACCCACTAACGAGCGACTCGACCCGGTACCGCTCACCGACGTCTCGATCGACGACGGGTTCTGGAACGACCGCCTCGAGACGAACCGCGAGGTGACGCTCGAACACCAGTACGACCGCCTCGGGGAGCGCAGCCTCGAGAACTTCCGCCGCGTCCGCGACGGGAAGACCGGCGGCTTCCAGGGGATGTGGTTCGAGGACTCGGACACGTACAAGTGGCTGGAGGCGGCGAGCTACGTGCTGGCCACCCGCGACGACCCCGAGCTGGCGGAGCGAGTCGAGGAGGTCATCGAGCTGGTGGCGGCGGCCCAGGAGGAAGACGGCTACCTCAACACGTACTTCACGCTCGAGGAACCGGAGAAGCGGTGGACGAATCTCCACATGATGCACGAGCTCTACTGCGCGGGCCACCTCTTCGAGGCGGCCGTCGCGCACTATCGGGCGACCGGCGAGGAGTCGCTCCTCGCCGTCGCGACCGACTTCGCCGACCACATCGACGGCGTCTTCGGCACCGGCCCGGACGACCTCGACGGCGTCCCCGGCCACGAGGGCATCGAGCTCGCGCTCGTGAAGCTCTACCGCGTCACCGACGAGGAGCGCTACCTCGACCTCGCGCAGTACTTCGTCGACCGACGCGGCCGCGAGGACTCCCGCCTCGAGTGGGAGACCGCACACCCCGAGGAGACCGGCGGCGACGTCCCGCCCGACATCTTCCTCGACGACGGCGAGTGGGACGGCTCCTACGCCCAAGCCCACGAACCCGTCCGCGAACAGGAGACCGTCGACGGCCACGCCGTGCGCGCGATGTACCTATATAGTGGCGTCGCCGACCTCGTCGCGGAGACCGGCGAGGACGACCTCTATCGCACCCTCGAGACGCTCTGGACGAACATGACGACGAAGCGGATGTACGTCACGGGCGGCATCGGCTCCGAGTCCGCTCACGAGGGCTTCACCGTCGACTACGACCTGCGCAACCGCACCGCGTACGCGGAGACCTGCGCGGCCATCGGGAGCGTCTTCTGGAACCACCGGATGTTCCAGCTCACGGGCGAGACGCGCTTCTACGACGTCCTCGAGCGCGCGCTCTACAACGGCGTGCTCGCCGGCGTCTCGCTCGACGGGACGTCGTTCTTCTACGAGAACCCCCTCGAGAGCCTCGGCCACCACCACCGCGCGGGCTGGTTCCAGTGCGCGTGCTGTCCGCCGAACGTCGCGCGCCTCTTCGCCTCCCTCGGGGAGTACGTCTACGCGCAGGGCCCCGACGACGACGTCTACGTCACCCTCTACGTCGGCGGCGACGCCGACCTCAGCGTCGACGGCGCGGACGTGACGCTCACGCAGGAGACCGACTACCCGTGGGGCGACTCGACCACCGTCGGTATCGAGACCGAGACGCCCGTCGAGACGGCGCTCCACCTCCGCGTGCCCGAGTGGTGTGCGGACGTCACGGCGTCCGTGAACGGCGAGCGCGTCGAGGCCGACGCCGAGGACGGCTTCGTCGTCGTCGAGCGCGCGTGGACGGACGGCGACTCGGTGACGCTCGACTTCGACCTCCCGGTCCGGCGCCTCGCCGCGCATCCGGACGTCCCCGACGACGCCGACCGCGTGGCGTTCCAGCGCGGCCCGCTCGTCTACTGCGTCGAGGAGACCGACCTCGACGGCGTCGCGCCCTCGCACCTCCGCGTCGACCCCGGGTCGGCCGTCGAGACCCGCGAGGAGACCGACCTCCTCGACGGCGTCGTCACCATCGAGGGCGACGCGCGCGCCGTCAGCACCGAGGGCTGGGAGGGGGCGCTCTATCGGGAGTACGACGACCTCGCGGACGACGAATCGGCGGCGACGCTGACCGCGATTCCCTACTACGGCTGGGACAACCGCGAGGAGGGTCGGATGCGCGTCTGGCTCCCGACCGACTAGGCGAACTCGGGGAGGTAGTCGGCGTTCGCCGCGAGGAGGTCGTCGACCATCGCGTCGAGTTCGTCGAGCGTGCAGGCGGCGCCCGCGAGCGGGTCGAGTTTGATCGCGCGCCGAAGCGCGTCCTCGTCGCGCTCCAAGCCCGCTTCGACGGCCTGCTCCTGTACCGCGACGTTCGTGCGAATCAGCGACGCGAGCTGTGTCGGGAGGTCGCCGACCGAGCAGGGATGGACGCCCGTCCCGTCGACGAGACACGGCACCTCGACGCAGGCGTCGTCGGGGAGGTTCGTGATGGAGCCCCCGTGGTTGCGGACGTTCGCGTTCACGCGACGCGGCGTGTCCGTCTCGATGGCGTGGATGATTCGGGCGGCGTACTCGTTCGAGCGCGACACCGAGAGGTCGACGTCCTCGACGTCGCGCTCGGCCTGCCACTCCTTCATCCCGCGATAGAACTCGAGGTACGCGCCCGTCGGCATCCACGAGGCCGTGATGCCGCCGGGACCCTCCTCGTACGCGTCCGGCGGCGTGAGCTCCTCGACGACGGCCGCGTCCGTGCGGAAGTAGGGGAGGTACTCGCTGAGGTGGTGGCTGGACTCGGTGACGAAGTAACCGAAGTGCTCGAGCAGCTCGAAGCGGACCGGGTCGGCGGTGTAGTGCTCGTCGTCGGCGGCCGCCTCGTGGAGCGCGGGATAGATGCTCTCGCCGTCGACCTCGGCGTCGAAGAACCACGCCATGTGATTGATGCCGGCGACCCAGTGCTCGAGGTCGTCGGCGTCGACGTCCGCGTAGTGCGCGATGGCCTCGGCGGTGTGCTGGACGCTGTGACAGAGACCGACGACCTCGACGTCGGTCGCTTCGTCGAGCGCCCAGCAGAGTATCGCCATCGGGTTCGTGTAGTTGAGGAGGAGGGCGTCCGGGCAGACCGCCTCCATGTCGCGCGCGACGTCGAGGAGCGTCGGGAGGGTGCGCATCGCTCGAAACACCCCGCCGGGGCCGAGCGTGTCGCCGACGGCCTGCTCGACGCCATACTCGCGCGGGATTTCGACCTCGTTCTCGAAGGGGTCGGTGCCGCCGACGCCGATGGTACAGAGGACGTAGTCCGCCCCGTCGAGCGCCTCGCGGCGGTCCGTCGTTGCCTCGACGGTGGCGTCGTAGTCGCCCGCGTCAACCATCGCTCGCGCGACCGACGCGGTTCGCTCGAGGGCGTCCGCGTCGACGTCCATCAGGACGACGTCGCTGTCGGCGAGCGCGGGATAGGAGAGGACGTCACCGAGGAGGTTTCTGGCGAACGTGACGCTACCGGCACCGAGGAAGACGATGGTGGCCATGGTTTGGCAAGACAGCACACGCTGTTAAGCGCTTCCATGAGGCGAGAACGGGTCCGGCGAAACCGACGTGGAGCGCCCGAGCAGGGGCGCTCCGGAGCTACGAGACGAGTGGGTGTCGGCTTACTCGAGCGTGATGGCGGCGACGGTGGACGCGTCGAGGTCGACGGTGAGAACGCCGTCGTCGACGTCGACGTCGAGTTCCTCGGCGACGAACTCGTCGGCGTTGTCGGCGTCGACGTGGAGGCCGGCGTCCTGGCCCTCGAAGAGGACCTGTGCGTCCGCGACGTCGTCGGCGGTGACGCCGCCGTCGACTTCGACCTCGACCGAGTGGCCCTCGCGGCAGTCGAGGTTCGTGACGGTGACGTACGTCTCGCCGTCCTCGCTCACGGAGGCGGAGGCGCCGACGAGCGGCAGGTCGTCGTCCTTGCGCTCGACCTCGCGCGTCGGCGCGTCGACGGTGGTCGTGACGGCCTCGTTGGCCTTGTGGGGCGCGTAGAGGTCGAAGACGCGGTACGTGGGGCGGGCCCACGCGTCGTCGCCGTCCGTCTCCACGAGACACTGGAGGACGTTGACGGTCTGCGCGATGTTGCTCATCGTCATCACGTCCGCGTTGTGGTTGAAGACGTCGAGGACGGCGGCGGCAGAGAGCGCGTCGAGGACGGTACCGGGCTGTTCGAGACCGTTCTCCGGGACGGCCTCGGGGTGCCACGTCCCCCACTCGTCGATGATGACGCCGATGTCGCGCGTCGACGCGACTGCGTCGACGGCGGACGCGATGCGCTCGATGTGCTCCTCCATCTCGAGGGCCTCGACGAGGAGTTCGTCGTAGTCGTCCTCGTCGGACTCGGAGACGGTCATCGCGCGCCCGTAGTAGTGGTGGAGCGTGATGTGGTCGAGCGGGAAGTCGACGCCCCACCGGCCGCTCGCGACCTCCTCGAGGAAGCGGCGGTTCCACTCGTGGCCCTCGAAGCCACAGGCGATGAGGTCGACGTCGTAGTCGAGCATGAGGTTGTCCATCGACCCCATGTAGGTCGCGAAGCGGCGATACTCGCGGGCGTACTGCTCGGGGCTCATCTGACCGCCACAGCCCCAGTTCTCGTTGCCGACGCCCCAGTAGGGCACCTCGTAGGGCTCCTCGTGCCCGTTCTCGCGACGCCGGTCGGCGAGTTCGGTGTCGCCGTCGTAGCCGCAGTACTCCATCCAGTCGGCGGCCTCCTGCGGGTCGCCGGAGCCGACGTTCGCGGCGAGGTAGGGCTCGGTTCCGACGCGCTCACAGAACTGGAGGAACTCGTCGGTGCCGAATGCGTTGGACTCCTCGGGGACGTCGTCGCGGCCCTGCGCCCAGAAGAGGTTCCGCCGTCGCGGGCGGTCCTCCTGTGGGCCGACGCCGTCCTCCCAGTGGTAGTCGTCGGCGAAGCAGCCGCCGGGCCACCGGAGGACGGGGATGTCGAGGTCGGAGAGCAGTTCGAGGACGTCCGTGCGGAAGCCGTCCTCGCCGGCCGTGTCGTCCGTGTAGAGGCCGTCGTAGACGCAGCGACCGAGGTGTTCGGAGAAGTGCCCGTGCACTTCGGGTTCGATGCGGTCGATGCGCGCCTCTGGATGAACGGTAACGCGAGCGTTTGCCATACAGTTCCAAGATTCTATGGTCAGACATTATAAATAGTTCGGTTCAACGGGTGTGACGCGTCACCCGGACGCCGAGCCTACTGGTACTTCATGTTGACCTCGATGACGTTCGCCGTCCGGAGGACGAGGTCCGGGATGTCCTCAAGGAAGCGGTCGTCCTGCATCCCGCTCTTCGGTCCGGAGACGCTGACCGCACCGAGGACGCCGTCGTCGCCAGTGATCGCCGCGCCGACGCAGCGCACGCCCGGGATGCGCTCCTCGTCGTCGACCGCGAACCCGCGCTCGCGACACTCCTCGATCTCCTCGAAGAGCACGTCGCGGTCCGTGACGGTGTGCTCGGTGACCGCCGGGAGGCCGTGCTCGTCGAGGACGTCGTGGATCGTCTCGTCGTCGAACTCCGCGAGGATCGCCTTCCCTGCGGAGGTCGTCGAGAGGTGGACGCGCTTTCCGACGTGGGTGTCGAGTTGGAAGGCGTCCTCACCCTCCGCCTTCGCGTAGAAGACCGCCTTCCCGAAGTCCTCGACGACGAGGTTCGCGTGCTCGCCGGTCTGGTGGGCGATCTTCTGGATCTCGGGTTCGGCGACCTGGTAGAGCGGGTCCTGCTTGCGGGCGAAGCCACCGATTTCGAGGAAGCGCGAGCCGACGCGGTAGCCGTCGTCGTCGCTCGTCACGAACTCGTTCTGCTCGAGCGTCCGCAGGTGATCGAAGACCGTGCTCGTGGGGAGGTCGAGGTGGGTCGCGAGCTCGGAAACGCCGGCACCGTCGAGATCCCGGAGCGCTTCCACGATGTCGATGGTCGTCTGCACCGACCCGATGGGCGCGTCCTGTGTGGGCATACTGTGTTCCTTGGCAAGTGTGACGTATAGTGCTTCCGCCACTGGCGGAATAAATAGTCGAATTCCAGATAGATATATTTAATAGCCCGGTCCCTGTCGTACCGAGTGCAATGTCGGACGTAGAAATCACCGGCGTAGAAACATATCTGGTCGCGAACCCGTGGAAGCCGTGGGTGTTCGTCGAGCTCGAGACGGACGCTGGCGTCACGGGTCTCGCGGAGGCCACGACGCACGACAAGCCGCGCACGGTCGCGGCCGCCATCGACGAGATGTCGAACTTCTTCATCGGGAAGGACCCGTTCGACACCGAGCAGATGTGGCTGGAGATGTACCGCAACGAGTGGTTCTCCAAGAACGTCATCAACACCACCGTCGTCTCCGCCATCGACATGGCGTGCTGGGACATCAAGGGGAAGCTCCTCGACAAGCCCGTCTACGAGCTCCTCGGCGGCCCCGTCCACGGGACGGAGCTCCGCACGTACGCGAACGGTTGGTACCAGAACACGGGCGGCACCCCCGAAGGGTTCGCCGAAGCCGCAGAGGAGGTCGTCGACCACGGCTACGACGCGATGAAGTTCGACCCCTTCGGCACCGCGTGGCAGTCCATGTCGCGCAAGGAGCAGAACAAGGCCGTCGACATCGTCGGCGCCGTCCGCGACGCCGTCGGGCCGGACGTCGACCTCATGATCGAGTGCCACGGCCGCTTCTCCGCCGGGCAGGCCGTCGAAATCGCCCGCGAGATGGCCGAGTTCGAGCCCACGTGGTTCGAAGAGCCGTGCCCCCCGGACTCCATCAACAGCCTCGCGGAGGTATCGCGCAAGTCGCCCATCCCGGTCGCGACCGGTGAGCGGCACATGACCAAGCACGACTTCTACGAGCTGGTCACTCGGACGGACGTCGACGTCTTCCAGCCCGACCTGATGAACACGGGTGGCATCACCGAGGGCAAGAAGATCGCCGGCCTCGCGGAGGCCGACCACGTGGACGTCGCGCCGCACAACCCGCAGGGCCCGGTCGCGGGCGCCATCTACGGGCACTTCTGCACGTCCATCCCGAACTTCCGCATTCAGGAGATGTTCCAGACGTTCGACGTCGAGTGGGTCAACAACCTCATGAACAAGCCGCTCGTCGTCGAGGACGGCTACATGCAGATCCCCGACGGCCCCGGCTACGGCATCGAGCTCGACCACGACGTCGTCTCCGAGCACATCTACGAGGAGGACCGCGTCCACACCATCGACCTCTGGGAGTCCGGCTGGGAAGACCGCGCACAGGACAAGCGCTAACCCCCCGACCCCCACCACCGTCGGCATTCGTCCCCTGCCGGGCCGACCGTTCCGTTCGGCCCCTACTGCCGTTTTCTCGCCGCTCGCGACTCAGTGAGCGGCGGCGCTGTGCGTCTCGCTTTTCGCTGTCGTGCGTCGCGCGCATCCGCCGAGCAGCGACCACGAGCAGCGTACGCGTGGCTCGTCCGCCGAGCAACGACCGCGAGCGCGAGCAGACGCGTGCCCGTGGAGCGGGGCACGTGAACCGCGTAACCGGTCGGCGAACACCGACGGCGCACGTTCGTGTCCACACGCGCTCGCGTGGGACTCGCTCTCAGCGTCCACGAAGCGCATCGGCGTCGCATGGCGGCGCGCGGCGCGGCGGATCGCGCCGCCGGTCCCGTGCCGGGCGGCGTGAACGGCACGTCGTCGGCGCGTTGATTCGTCGCGGATGCGCCCCACCGACAGAAGTGTGGTAACACGAACCATTTCCGCCATCGTCGGACCAATCTCCCGGTTGATTATGCCGGTTATCGGCCGTCCCGGTCGTGCTTTACAGAGTTATTTGCGTCATTTCCGTGGCCAAATTCGTCCGGCATTGGCGGACTCTGGTGTGAAGGTCCGATACACAAAGATATTTAGCAGTCGGTGGTGGACGTAGGGACATGCGATATTACCGTACGAAGCGGGATGACACCGTCTCGCTCATCGCACAGGAGGGCGAAACCGCCTACGACCTGACCGCGACCGAGAAGTCCCCCGACTCCTTCATGGACCTCGCGGCCGCCGCGTCGCTGACGGACACGACCGTCGACGACGTCGCGCGCCCGCTCACCGACGAGGCCCCCACGGTCGACCTCGCGGACGTCCGCGAACACCTCATCCGCCCCATCGACCCCGACGAGGTCTGGGGCGCCGGCGTGACCTACGCCATCAGCCAGGAGTCCCGCGAGGGCGAGGGCGGACTCGAGGAAGCGTACATCGGCGCGTACGAGGGCGAGCGTCCCGAAGTGTACTTCAAGGCGACGCCGACGCGGACCGTCGGCCCCGGAGACAACGTGGGCATTCGCGGTGACTCCGACTGGGACGTGCCCGAGCCGGAGTTCACGACGGTCCTCCACGACGGCGACATCGTCGGCTACACCGTCGGTAACGACATGTGCAGTCGCGACATCGAGCGCGAAAACCTCCTCTACCTCCCGCAGAGCAAGATCTACGACAAGAGCTGTGCCATCGGTCCCTGCGTCGTCACCGAGGAGACCATCGGTGACCCCCACGACGTCGAGATGACGCTCACGATCGAACGCGACGGCGACGTCGCCTTCGAGGAGTCGACGTCGACGAGCGAGATGGTTCGCACCGTCGACGAGCTCGCCGAGTTCTTCCGACGCTACAACCACGTCCCGGAGTCCACCGCACTCCTCACCGGGACGTCGATCATCCCGCCGGACGACTTCACGCTCGAAGAGGGCGACCGGATCGCCATCGAGATCGAGAACGTCGGCACTCTCGAGAACACCGTCGAACAGCTCTGATCGAGCGGCCGTCTCGAGACCGTCGGCCAGTCCCGTAGGCGCGCGACCGACGAGGGTGTGTCTCGCGTTAGCAGTCCATCGATGTGGACGAAATCTTCTCCCGTCGTCGAGGGACGCGCACCGCGACCGGGCGCGTCAGTCGAGCGCCGCGCGGGCGTCCCGGACGAGGCCGTCGAGTATCTCGGGCGTCGTCGGGTGGTAGGCCCGCTCCGGGACGTCGCGGACGTCGAGTTCGTTCTCCAGGACGACCTGCATCGTCTTCGCCATCACGTCCGCCTCGTAGTGGAGACCGTGATAACCGAGCACCGTCCCGTCGTCGGCGTCGACGACGAGGCGGGCGTGCCCCCAGCGCGCCTCCTTCAGCTTGAAGATGCCGTCGTCGGTGGCGTCGCGCGACGCGACGACGACCTCGTGGCCCGCGCCCCTCGCTTCCTCGGCGGTCAGCCCGAGCGACGCGTACGGATAGACGCTCGCGCCCGCGAACGCCACCTCGTGATGGATGGGGTCGTACTCGGTGAGGCGCTCACCGGCGACCGCGCGGCGGACGTTCTCCGCGACCGTGCTCCCCTCCTCCTTCGAGTGGTGGAGGAGCATCCGCTCGCCGAGCGCATCACCCGCGACGAAGACGGTCGCGGCGTCCCGGCACTGCATCGTCGCGGGGTCCACCCAGTCCCCCGCCCCGACGTCGATACCGGCGTTCTCGAGGCCGATTCCGTGGACGTTCGGCCTGCGACCGGTGAAGAGGAAGAGCCGGTCGGCCTCGACGTCGCTCCCGTCGTCGAGGCGGACGCGGACGCCGCCGTCGCCGGTTCGCTCGACGGACTCCTCGCGGACCTCGGTCCGTATCTCGACGCCGAACTCCTCGCGATAGCAGGCGAGGAGTTCGTCGCCGAGCCGGTCGGCCGCCCGGTCCAGCGGCCGCGCGTCGTGCTCGATGACCGTGAGGTCCATCCCGGTGGCCTCGCTCAGGTAGGGAACGAGTTCGAGCCCGACGTAGCCGAAGCCCATCACGACCCCGGAGTCCGGGAACTCGGTCGCGTCGAGGACGTCCGCGCTCCCCATCCAGTCGACCGCGTCGAGACCCGAGAGGTCGGGGACGTTCAGCGACGACCCCGTGGCGACGACGACGTAGTCCGCGTCGAGGTCGCGTCCGCCGACCCGAACGGTGTGCGCATCGACGAGGTGGCCGGTGTCGTGGACGAACTCGACGTGCTCGCGCTCCGCGAGGCCGTGGATGGACTCGCGGCGCGACGCCGCCCAGTCGAGGACGTGGTCGTCCTTGTGCGCGACGGTGCGTTCGAGGTCCACCTCGGGTGCCTCGCCGTCCAAGCGAGGGTCGTGGCGCGCCTGATAGCGATGCGCGGTCGCCGAGAGGACGGCCTTCGAGGGCATACAGCCACGGAGGATGCAGAGCCCGCCACCGGGGTCGCCGTCGTCCACGAGCGTCAGCCGGACGTCCATCTCGGCGAGTTCGCTCGCGGCGGCCGCGCCCGCGCTCCCGTACGCCCCGAGGACGACGACGTGTGGTCGGTCGGTCATACAGGAGCGTACGGCATCAGGCGACAAAGAGGATGGGGCCGGACCGGTGAGCGCATCGCGCTCCGTGCGCGCGAGTAGTGAGTACGTCGTCGCGGTAGCGGTCGAGGGCGCGGGGTCGATGTCGACGCCGAATCCCGCCCCGTGAGGCGGCGAGTTCGCCGTCACTCGCCCCCGAGACGGGTGATCACCGTTCCAGACAACTGCGGACACGGCGGGGTGGTGTGACGGCGTGGGCGACGCCCGCGACGGCGAAGGCGTCGCCCGTTTCAGTATAGCGCCATGGAGTGTATCTACGCGAACAGTCCGGAGAGCGAGTCCGACATCACGGTTCGCAGATGCATGCGGCGGTCGGCCTCGCTCAGGTAGTTCTCGAGGACAACGGAGGCGTCGGCGGAGCCCTGCGCTTCGGCGACGGGCGTGAAGCGCTCGGCGACGTCGACGACGGCCTCGCCGTAGAGCGAGTACCAGAACCGCCGCCCGTACTTCGGGGTCGGTGCCTCGCCGCGCACCGTCACGCCCGCGCGCTCGACGAGGTCGGCGAACCACCGGCGGAGGGTGTCGACGTGGACGTGTCCCGCGTCGGCCGTCGCCGAGGGGAAGACGTAGCCCGTCCAGCCGTCCCTCTCGGCGACGGCGTCGAGGCGCGCGTCGAGGACGTCCGCGCCCGCGAGCATCGACACCGTCCCGGGGCCGTTCTTCCGGTCGCCGTCGCGGAAGTCGAGGTACGGGTAGTCGTCCTCGTCGGGGTCGAGGACGACCTGTCGGGCGTGGAGCGCGGCGAGTTCGGAGGGGCGCAACCCCCACCCGCAGAGGCCGACGACGAGGAGGCGTTCGCGGCGGCTCTCCGTCGCCCGCCAGAGCGCCGCGACGTCGTCCTCGGAGAGCGAGGGGTTGTCCCACTCGGGGACGTCGAGGCCGAGGCGGGTCTCCATGCGGCGCATCGGGTTGTAGGCGACGTAGCCCGCGTCGACGAGTTCGCGGTAGAAGCGCCGGACGTCCTCGACGTACTTCCGGCGCGCGGCCGGGGTCTGGAGGGTGCGGTCGAGGACCTTACACACGGTGAACGCGCGGTCGATTTCCTCGGCGCGACGGGATTCGTCGCGGAGGCCGTCGAGCAGGTCGGGGCCGTGGAGGTCGCAGTAGAGCCGGACGTACTTCTTCAGGCGCGCGCGGTACGGGCGAATCGTCGACTCCGGGTGGCCGCGATACCGGAGTTCGTCGAGGTGCGCGTCGAGGCGCTCGCGGGTGCGTTCGGCGGCCTCGCCCTCCGGGAGCCCCCAGTCGTAGGCGTCGTCGTCCGCGCCGTCGAAGACGTGCTCGCGGTAGAAGTCGGCCGGGGAGGCGTCGAGCTCGCGCTGGAGGTGCTTGACGAACCCCGGATACCGGCCGTTCAGCCACCGATAGGTGGGTGGGTCGGCGTCGGGACGGCGCTCGCAGTCGGGGTCGGCGCGCATCTCGGGGACGACGGTCTCGCGGAGGAAGGCGGCGCAGTCCGCTTCGTCCATCGTCGCGTAGCTGTGGTCACTCATAGCGCTCGCGGCGGGGGTGCGGTGTTCTAAGCCCGCCGGTTTCGGTGGGTAGAGCGAGACGGTCAGCACACAAATAGGTTGTCTTGTACCGTTGTCCGCTACCAGACAACCGAACAAGACGTGTTTTCGCCGCTGTACCGCATCGAACGCATAAACTCTATGCCGCGATAGCAAATCGGGGTCGCGTCCGGGCCGTCGAGCGGGAGCGGTATCTACCGAGAGGAGGGGGAGCGGCACCGCTACGTCGAGCGCGCGAAAAAGGCGGGCGCGTCAGTGGACGGTGCGGTCGTCGCTGGTGTCGATGTCCTCGATGGGGTCGACGTTCCCGCGCGTGATGTCGGGCGCGTCGTCGTCGCGCGCCGCCCACTCGGCGGCGTTTCGCAGGACCTGCCGGACCTCGTCCTGGTGGTAGACCGGGTAGGTCTCGTGGCCGGGGCGGAAGTAGAAGATGCGGCCCTTCCCCCGGTGGAAGACGCAGCCCGAGCGGAAGGTCTCGCCGCCCTCGAACCAGGAGTTGAAGACGAGGGCGTCGGGTTGGGGGATGTCGAAGTGCTCGCCGTACATCTCGGCCTCGGGCACCTCGAAGGACTCGGGGAGGCCCTCGGCGATGGGGTGGGCGGGGTCGGTGACCCAGAGGCGCTCGGTCTCGCCGGCCTCGCGCCACTTCAGGTCGCACGTCGTGCCCATCAGGGACTTGAAGATCTTCGAGAAGTGCCCGGAGTGGAGGACGAGCAGGCCCATCCCCTCCTCGACGACGTGGCGTTTGACGCGCTCGACGACGTGGTCCTCGACGTGGTCGTGGGCGGCGTGCCCCCACCACGTGAGGACGTCCGTCTCGGCGAGGACGTCCTCGGTGAGGCCGTGTTCGTGGTCGTGGAGGGTGGCGGTCTCGACGTCGAAGCCGCCCTCCTCGAGCGCGTCGGCGATGACGGCGTGGATGCCGTCGGGGTAGAGTTCGGCGACGGTGTCGTTCTCCTGCTCGTGGACGAACTCGTTCCAGACCGTGACGCGTGTCATGCGGTCACGGACGAAGCGCGAGCAGAAAAACGCACCTATCGCGCGTTCAATCGCGCGTGACCCAGCGGACGGCGTTCGCGAGGAGGGCGCGGACGGCGTCATTCGTGAGCGAGGCCTCGTCGTGGCCGAGCGAGGAGTAGAAGACGCGCCCGTCGCCGTACTCGTTCGTCCACGCGACCGGCATGTCGGCGTGCTCGGGGTGGTCCATGCGCGCGAGCACGCGCACGTCGTCGTCGACGTCGAGGACGTACGGCTCGTCGTGGACCGCGAAGTCCTCGAGCGCGGCCGTGACGGGGTGATAGTGGTCGACGACGCTGACGTCGTACGTCGTCTGTTCGGGGTGCGTGAGGAAGTGCCCGCCGACGAGCTCGCGCAGTTCGGGGAACGGCTCCTCGCGCGCGTCGATGACGGCGTCCGGGTCGTCGGCGGCGGTGTTCGTCAGGTCGGCCGCGCAGTGGACGCCGAGGTAGCCCCCACCGTCCGCGACGAAGTCGAGGAGGCCGTCGCGCTGGGCGTCGCTGAGCGTGCTGTCCGTGAGGTAGTCGACGACGGCGTCGTACCCGGAGAGGTCTTCGAGCGCGGCCTTCTCGGTGGTGCGCGTGACGTCGATACCGTCCGGAATGGCGTCGGCGAGGAGCGGGCCGTTCGTCTCGAAGCGGTGGAAGGGGAAGCGGTTCCCGCCGATGAGGAGGACCGAGCGTGCGCTGGTCATGCCGGTGGATACGTGCGAGCGGTCATTAGTGCTTCGCACCCGACGACGCGAACCCCGCGCGGGTTGCCGGAGACACCACGGGTATGCGGCGGCTCCGAGACGGTAGAGACGACCACCCATGGGAATACCCACCGAGCAACGCGAACGGCTGTCGAACCTCCACAGCGCCATCGTCAACGACGTGACCGACGAGATGGGCATCACGAACAACGTCATCCCGTGCACGCGACTGGAGGCGCTCTGGAGCCGCGAGCCCGTCATCGGGACGGCGCATCCGGCCCAGCGCGTCGAAGTCGGCTACGAGGAGGCGGGCGCGGACGACCCGCGCGACTCGGAGTTCTTCCAGTACCTCGAAGCCGCAGAGGAGGGGGACTTCGTCGTGATGGCGTCCCCGGACACGCAGGTCGGCCTCTGGGGCGAGTTGCTGAGCACCATCGTCCAGGAGAACGGCGCGGTCGGCGCGCTCATCGACGGCCCGACGCGCGACTCGCGGATGATCGAGGAGCACGAGTTCCCCGTGTGGGCGGGCGGCCACAGCGCCATCGAGTCGTTCGGCCGCGTGAGCTTCCGCGAGTGGGACGTCCCCGTCCAGGTCGAGGGCGTCACTATCGACCCCGGCGACGTGGTCTTCGCGGACTACGAGTCCATCGCCGTCATCGACCCCGACGACGTCGCGGAGGTCATCGAGCGCGGCGAGGAGGCGCTCGAAACCGAGAACGACGTCCGGCGCGACGTCCGCGACGGCGACAGCGTCTACGAGGTCTGGGAGCGCTATGGAACCCTGTAGAAACACCCGACGGGTTTCCGGTACTGCCTCCTTTATGCCCGACGCCGACCGAAGAGGGCCATGGTAGCACGGAGCGACGTTCGCGACGTGGAGATCACGGACGTCCAGACGACGCGCATCGGCACCACCTTCGAGTGGACGCTCGTCCGCGTCTACGCGGACGCGGGCGTCACCGGCACCGGCGAACTCGTGCTCGGGCCGGCCGCCGACGCGTACGTCGAGCACGCGAAAGAGCTGCTCGTCGGGACGAGCCCGCTCGACGTCGACGCACGGATGACGGAGCTCTACGACGGCCTCTCCTATCTCGGCGGGATGAACGGCGTCGGCGTGACCGCGATGTCGGGCATCGACGTCGCGCTCCACGACCTCGCCGGAAAGCTCCTCGAGGTGCCCGCCTACCAGTTGCTCGGCGGGAAGCACCGCGACGCCGTCCGCGTCTACTGCGACGTCCACGCGGGCGCGCACCTCCACGACGCCGCCGAGAGCGATGACGAGGGCACGTATCGCCCGGAAGCGTACGCGGACGCCGCCGAGGCGGTCGTCGACGAAGGGTGGGACGCCGTGAAGTTCGACCTCGACAGCCCGGACAAGCACGTCATCGACCGGAAGAACAAGCACCTGAACGCGCGCGCTATCGACTACCGCGCGGAGATCGTCGAGACGGTCACCGACCGCGTCGGCGACCGAGCGGACGTCGCCTTCGACTGCCACTGGAGTTGGACGGCCGACACCGTTCGGCGTCTCGCCGCCGCCATCGAGGACGACGGCGTCTGGTGGCTCGAGGACGCCGTCCCGCCGGAGAACCACGACGTCCAGATGCGCGTCACGCGCGACACGGACGTCACTATCGCGGCCGGCGAGAACGTCTACCGCGTCGAGGGCGCGCGCCGCCTCCTCGAGGAGCAGGGCGTCGACGTCATCCACCCGGACGTCCCGAAGAACGGCGGGATGCTGGAGACGAAGAAGATCGCGGACATGGCGAAGGCCTACTCCATTCCGCTCGCGCTCCACAACGTCGCCTCCCCGGTCGGGACGATGGCGTCCGCGCACGTCGGCGCCGCCGCCTCGAACTTCCTCGCGCTCGAGTACCACGCCCGCGACGTCCCGTGGTGGGGCGACGTCGTCGAGGAGGACGTCCTCGAACCGGGGCGCATCGAGCTCCCGGACGACCCCGGTCTCGGCGTCACGCTCGACCTCGACGTCGTCGCCGAGCACCTGTTGGAGGGCGAGGAGCTGTTCGACGAAACGTAGTTTCGTCGGGCACGGAAGACACGTCTTCAGGAGTTCGGCGAAACGTATGTTTCGTCGAGCACGCGGCGCGAAGCGACGCCCAGTTCGGCGAAACGTATGTTTCGTCGAGCACGCGGCGCGAAGCGACGCCCAGTTCGGCGAAACGTATGTTTCGTCGAGCACGCGGCGCGAAGCGACGCCCAGTTCGACGAAACGTAGCCTCGTCGAGTGCCGTCCGATAGCCTCATACGGTCGTCAGCCGAGTCGGTGCGTATGGAGTCAGCGGAGTATCCGGTGTCGCTGCACAACGTCGCGGAGACCGTGCCGGCGGAGTGGGCAGACGGCGGCGAGCGCCTCTGTCGCGTCCCGGCGTCGGTCGGCGAGGAGCTGAACGAGACGGCGCGAGACCGCGTCCGGCATCCGACGGGAAGCGAGGTCCGGTTCGTCCCGGCGGACGACGAGACGACGATAGAGGTGACGCTCTCGGCGGCCGAGGAGACGCAGGTGCGGGTGTTCTGGGGCGTCTTCCAGCCGTGGGAGCCGACGGCAATCGGCCCGGAGCCGGAGACGCTCTCGCTCTCGGTGCCGGAGCGACTCGCGGACCTCGCGACGGCGGCGGACACGGGGCGGTTCGACCCGCGAGTGTGCCGGATTCGCTTCGAGCGCCGGACGGCCGCCGCGCTCCACGGCGTCAGCGGCGACTGCCGGCCACCGCGCGACGACGAACTCCCCGGAAAGCGCCACCTCGCGTACGGGACCTCGATCACGGAGGGCGCGGCGGCGTCCGCGCTCCACACGGACTACGTCTCGCAGGTCGCGCGCGAGAACGGCTACGACGCGCTGAACCTCGGGTGCTCCGGCTCGGCGTACTGCGAGGCGGCGATGGCCGACCACATCGCCGGGCGCGACGACTGGGACGTCGCGACGCTCGCGCTCTCCGTGAACATGGCGAACACCGGCGGGTTCGAGCCCGAGACCTTCCGCGAGCGCGCCGACTACTTCGTGAACACCGTCGCGGACGCGAACCCGGAGACGCCCGTCGTCTGCATCACGCTCTTCCCGTACCACGACGACCTGACGGCGGCGGGGGACGCCGAGCACGCGGCGGCCTATCGGGGGGCGCTGCGCGAAATCGTCGCGGACGCCGACCGGGAGAACTGCCACGTCGTCGAGGGCCCGGAGCTCCTCGACCTCACGGGGCTCGGCGCGGACCTCCTGCATCCGGGCGACGCGGGGATGGCGGCCATCGGCGACGGGCTGGCAGAGCGCCTCGACGCCGTCGTCGAGTGAGGGACGGGGCCGGCGCGCGTCGCCCCACGCCCCGATTCCCGGGCGGTTTATGGTGACGGTTGCCCTGGACGGGGACATGGAGCCTGTACGAGTCGGGATTCTCGGCTGCGGAACCATCAGCGACGCCTACCTCGGGGCGAACGACCGCTTCGAGGAGTACGACATCGTCGCGTGCACCGACCTCGATATGGAGCGCGCGGAGGCGACGGCCGCCGAGTACGGCATCGAGGCGCTGGAGAGCGAGGCGTTCGTCGAGTCGGACGTCGAGCTCGTCGTGAACCTGACGCCGCCCTCGGTCCACGAGGAGACCTGCGAGCGGATGCTGGCGGCGGGCAAGCACGTCTACGTGGAGAAGCCGCTCGCGGCGTCCGTCGAGGACGCGGCGGGCATCCGCGCGGCCGCAGACGACGCCGGCCTGCTCGTCGGGTCGGCGCCCGACACGTTCCTCGGCGCGGGCCTCCAGACGTGCCGGCGCGTCATCGACGAGGGCCGCATCGGTGAGCCGGTGGGCGCGACGGCCGTCTGGACGTCGCCCGGCCACGAGACGTGGCACCCGAACCCCGACCTCTACTACAAGGCGGGCGGCGGGCCGCTCTTCGACATGGGCCCGTACTACGTGACGGCGCTCGTCACGCTGCTCGGCGCCGCCGAGCGCGTCACCGGGGCGGTCACGCGCGCACACGACACGCGCACCATCACGAGCGAGCCACGGGCCGGCGAGGAGATAGCCGTCGAGGTGCCGACGCACGAGTCCGGCGTGATCGACTTCGGTGACGGGACGGTGGCGAACGTCACGACGAGCTTCGACGCGCAGGACTCGACGCTCCCCGCCCCCGCGTTCGAAATCTACGGCACGGAGGGGACGCTCGCGGTCCCGGACCCGAACCACTTCGAGGGGCCGGTGCGCGTCTCCGACGGCGACGGCTTCGAGACCGTCGAGATGGCACACGACTACACGGCCGGACGCGGGGCGGGCGTCGCGGACCTCGCGCGGGCCATCCGCGACGACGGGTGGACGCACCGGACGAACGCCGACCTCGCGTATCACGTCCTCGAGATCCTCGACGGCGTCCGCGCGTCCTCCGAGGCGGGCGAGCACGTCACCGTCGAGAGCGCGCCCGAGCGCCCGGCGCCACTCCCCGCGGCGTTCCCGGACGACCTCGACTAGCGCCGTCTCAGACCTCGACGTCGACGCCGTCGAGGACGTCGGCGTCCGCGACGTTCCAGTCGTCGAGGTACTCTTTTTCGGCGGCGACGAGTTCGGCGAACAGCTCGGCGGCCTCCTCCGTCTGGAGCGTGCGGACCTGCGGGTCGATGAGGAACCCCTGGAAGGCCTGGTCGAGGTCGCCGTCGCGGGCGGCCTCGATTATCGTCTCGATGGTGTCGACGTGGCCCCGAATCATGCTCTCGACGGGGCGGGGGAAGCCGCCGGCGGCGAGCGGGCGGATCTCGCTCGCGCGCACGACCGCGTTCGTCTCGACGACCGCGCCGCGCTCGATGCCCTCGACCTGCCCGCGATTGGGGAGGTTGACGTTCGTGACGACGGACTCGCCGCCGGCGAGCGCTTCGAGGATGTCGAGGAACGCCTCGCCGGAGGCCTCGAGTTCGAACGCCTTCTCGCCGGCGAGCCACGCCTCGACGTCGGTCGTCTGCTCGGACTCGGCGGGCGTCCAGTGCTTCGCGCGGAAGTCGCTCCCGGTGCGCTTGACGCCCCAGCGGTTCAGTCCCTCCTGCCCGCCGTGGAGGAACCAGTTCGCGTATTCGACGACGTGGCGGTCGCCCGCGAACGGCAGGACGCCGAAGCGCCGGAAGAGCTCCCACGACACCTGCCAGTTGTCGACGAACGGGCTCGCGTCCTCGAGGTCGGCTGGCGTGAACTCGCGCGTGCCCGCCTCGCTCTCCGCGACGTCTTCGAGCAGCGGCCAGAGGTCGACGCCGTCGCAGTAGGCCTCGTCGATCCACGTGAAGTGGTTGATGCCCTTGACGTTCACCGAGACGTCCGCGCGCTCGGCGTCCACGTCGAGGTGCTCGCTCGCGAGGTCCGCGAGGTGCGCGCGAGCGTGCAGGACCTCGTGGCACATGCCGACGGCGTTGATGTCGGGGTACTCGTCGTAGAGCGCGCGCGTGACGAAGTGGACGGGGTTCGTGAAGTTGAACACCCACGCGTCGGGGCAGTGCTCGCGGACGCGCGCGGCGATGCGCTCGTAGTCGTGGACGGTGCGCATCGCGCGGAAGATACCGCCGGGTCCGATGGTGGCGGCGACGGCGCCGTAGATGCCGTGCTCCTCGGGGACGTCGAGGTCGTGGACGAACGTCTCGGAGGGGTCGTACTGCGTGGAGAGGAGGACGACGTCGGCGCCCTCGAGCGCGGCGTCGAGCGAGCCGGTCGCCTCGTACGTCCAGTTCGCGGTGGCGTCCTCGCGCTCCTGCACCCAGTTGCCGAACTCGGCGTTGCGTTCGGCGGCCTCGACGTCGAGGTCGTAGAGCCGCACGGTGCCGTCGAATGCGGAGAGCGCGAGGTCCTGCACGAGGTTCGGCACCCACTGTCGGCTCCCGCCGCCCACGTAGGCGACCGTCACGTCGTCGGGGTCGAGTCGCTGTCCACGCGTCGCTTTGCCGATGGCTTCCATGCCCGTGTCCTGTCGGGCGACGCCCAAAGCAGTACCGGAGCACGTGACTATTCGCCGGGAGACGCCGCGACGGTGACGCACGGGGCGTCGCCGGCGTCATGCACCACGTATAAATCGCCGGCCGAAGAAGGGCAGACCATGGCCGCAGAGAGCATGCCGTCCGTGAGCGTCGAGGGGAAGACAGCCGTCGTCATCGGGGGGACGAGAGGCATCGGTCGCGCCATCGCCCTCGGGTTCGCCGAGGACGGCGCGGACGTCGTCGCGACGAGTCGCTCCGAGGACGCCGTCGCGGACGTCGCAGAGGAGCTCCGCGAGCGCGGCGCGAGCACGACCGAAGTGACCTGTGACGTGACGAGCGACGCGGACATCGACGCGCTCGTCGAGGCCACCGTCGCGGACGTCGGCGACGTCGACGTCCTGGTGAACTCGGCGGGCGTGAACGCGACGACGCCCGTCACGGAGATGACGAACGAGGAGTGGGAGCGCGACATCGCCGTCGACCTCACGGGCGTCTTCAAGGCCTGCCGCGCGTTCGCCCGCGAGATGGACGAGGGAAGCATCATCAACATCTCCTCGATGTCCGCCGACCAAGCCCGCGAGGCCCGGCCCTCCTACTGCGCGGCGAAGAGCGGCGTGAACGGCCTGACGCGCGCCGTCGCCGCCGACCTCGCGCCGGACATCCGCGTGAACGCCATCGCGCCCGGGTTCGTGAAGACGGAGATGGCCGGCCCGAAACTCGACGACGGCTCCGAGTTCCGCGAGACCGTCGACGAGCGAACGCCGATGGAGCGCGTCGCGACGCCCGACGAGATGGTCGGCACCGCCATCTACCTCGCGAGCGACGGCGCCTCGTTCACGACGGGCGAAGTCATCACCGTCGACGGCGGCTACGACCCGAGCGCGCAGTAGGTCGAACCGGCGGTTCGACCGAATACGCGAACGGTGAGCATCGCGGGACCGACGGTCCCGCTGGCCGCACGGGCGACTCGTGGATCGACCGTGCAACGAAGTGAGCCGTGAGCACGTCGCCCCGTGGGCGACGGACGCTATGCCGGGCTCTCAGAGCCCGTAGAGTTCCTTCGGGCGGCGGTAGGCGACGTGCCGAACGAGGCGTTCGGCGTTCGCGCGCGGGATGCGTCCCTGTTCGACCATCTCGCCGACCGTGGAGGCGAGCGTGCGGCGGAACATCTCGAAGCGCGAGCCGTAGGAGACGAGTTTGCGCGAGTCGCTCACCATCCCCGCGTGGTTCGCGAGGAGGTCGACGTTCGCGACGCGCTCGAGCTGGTTCGCCATCCCCATCGGGC
Organism: Halarchaeum sp. CBA1220; assembly: GCF_003721175.2. Classification (GTDB taxonomy): domain Archaea; phylum Halobacteriota; class Halobacteria; order Halobacteriales; family Halobacteriaceae; genus Halarchaeum; species Halarchaeum grantii. The sequence goes on along the minus strand of NZ_CP054708.1, from coordinate 94,739 downwards.
TGTCGTTGAACCACCACGCGGGGCCGATGCTGACGGTCGGGTAGGCGCGCGCGACGACGGTGGCGCTCGCGTAATGCGTCGGGTCGAGGACGTAGAGCACCGTCTCTGTCTCGCCGTCGAAGCGGTCGAAGAAGTAGTCGAGGTCGTCGACGACGTTCACGTCGGGCGTGGAGACGTCGCCGCCCGCGTTGATGCCGACGTCCTCGTAGAGCGCCTCGCGGTAGTCCCGGACCGCACCAATGTGGAGCTGGGTCACCCAGCCCTTCTCGCTGTTCAGCTCGCCGACGAACTCGAGCATGAAGGCCTTGAAGTCGCGGATTTCGGACTCGGTGGGCGCGTCGCCCCGGCGGGCTTTCCGGTAGATTGCGGCGGCGCGCGACTCGCTCACGGGCTTCGAGACCGGCGTCGTCCCGGTACCGACGTCGCAGGCGAGACAGCCGTGCTCGGCGAAGTAGTCGTGCGTCTCGCGGAGGCCCTCGAGGAAGCCCGCGAACGTCGAGACGTCCGCGTCGGTCGCGTCGTTGAGGTCGGCGACGAACTCGTCCCACGCGGCGTTCTCCACCTTCATCGCGCGGTCCGGGCGCCACGTCGGCCGGACGTCGACGCCCTCGACTTCCTCGACGGCGCGCTCGTGGTACGCGAGGTCTGAGGTGGGGTCGTCGCTGCTGCAGAGCACCTCGACGCCCATGTCGCCCAATACCTGCTGGGGGCGCATCGACTCCTCGGCGAGCTGGGCCTTCGTCTCGTCCCAGATCTCGTCGGCGGTGTCGGCGTTCAGCGGTTTCTCGATGCCGAAGCGGCGCTTCAGGTCGAGGTGGACCCAGTCGTAGGTCGGGTTCCCCGCGAAGTCCGGGAACACCTCCGCGAGTGCGTTCCACTTCGCGCGGTTCGACGCCTCGCCCGTGATCTTCTCTTCCTCGACGCCGCGCTTGCGCATCAACTGCCAGACGTAGTGGTCGCTCGCGCCCTCGACCGCCCAGATGTCGTCCCACGGCTCGTTCTCGACGACCTCTTCGAGGTCGACGTGGTTGTGCGGGTCGATTATCGGCAGGTCCGCGACGGCGTCGTAGAGGTCGCGGGCCGCTTGCGAGTCGAGGAGGTAGTCCTCGTCCATGAAGCCCATACCGTCGCTTGCTCGGAGACGGCGGATAAATCTACTGAACGCGGGGGCGAGGGAGCGGTGGCTCGCGCTATTCGAGGAGGCCGCGGATGTAGCCGATGGCGAAGAGCCGCCCCATGTCGGTGTAGCCCGACTGGGCCTCCGAGCGGTCCTCCTCGTCGAGCATCCGGGGGACGTGGTCGGGACGGATGGGGCCGTCGAAGCCGGCGTCGAGGTAGGCGTCCATCGCCGCGCGCATGTCCGTCTGCCCCTCGTCGTGCCACGTCTCGTTGAACGCCTCGGCGTGCCCCTCGACGTCGCGGAAGTGGACGAAGTGGATTTTCTCGCCGAGCGTCCGGATGGTCTCGGGGACGTCCGCGCCCATCGCCGAGAAGTTCCCCTGACAGAACGTCACGCCGTGATTCGGGCTCTCGTGCATCTCGAGGATGCGCTCGTAGTTCTCGACGGAGTTCACGATACGGGGGACGCCACGGAGTTCGTCGACCGGCGGGTCGTCGGGGTGGAGCGCCATCTTCACGCCCGCGTCCTCGGCGACCGGGACGACCTCGTCGAGGAAGTACTGGAGGTTCTCCCAGAGTTCGTCCTCGGTGATGCCGGCGGCGGGGTGGTCGTCGGCCTTCTCCAGGAGCGCGTGGTCGTACGCGGTCGTGAGCGAGTCGCCGCGCACGGGGAGCGAGTCAGAGGTGCGGACCACGCCGACCGGGTTCTCCGTCCACACCCAGCAGTAGACCGGGATGTCGAGTCTGCCCATGTTCCGGATGAGCGTCTTCACCGTCTCGATCTCCTCGTCGCGGCCATCGAGGCCGAGCACCGTCTTCTCCATCGGCGGGCGGTCCTCGACGACGTCGAGCGAGAGGCCGTGGTCGGCGAAGCGCTCGCGGGCGGCGAGCAGCGACTCGTACGTCCACCACTCCTCCTCGCCCCAGAACCGGACGACGGCCGTGTCGAGGCCGAGCTGCTTGGCTATCGTCCACCGACGGTCCGGCCGCGGCGGGAGCATGGTAGTCGGGTCCATGCGAAACTGGTTGTGCAGGCGCCGTATTATAGCCTTTCTCTCGTTCGTCGCGGGTGTCGCACGGACCGAAAGACCGTTCCGTATCGAGTACGCCCCGTACGACAAGAACCATGACAGACGCCACACGGTACCAAACGCGGGTCGAGGACGGGACGTTCGCCGTCGAAACCGACGACGGGTGGCTCGAGGTGGGTGCGGTCGCGGACATCGTCGACCTCTTCGGCGGCGAGGAGTACGTCATCGAGTACACCGACAAGCAGGCCTCCGTCGCGTGGCTCGACACGGACGACGACAACACCATCACCGTCGACGTCCGCGAGACGCTCGAAACGATGAGTTACACGGACGACTTCGTCTCGAACCTCGCGTCGACGCCGGTCGACGAGGAGACGGCGGAGGGATATCCGAAGCGGACCGAGCTCTACGTCTCGCTGATGCGCGAGATACTCGACTCGAAGGGGAACCCCGGGGAGTGAGTTATTCGGTCGCGACCGTCACGTAGCCGTCGAAGTTGAGGATGACGCGCTGGGCGAAGTCGCCGAAGATGGCTTTGCCCGTGGGCGAGCGGTTCTGGCCGACGATGAACGCGTGGTCGCAGTCGTTGTCCGCGCCCGCCTGTACGACGGCGCGTGCGCGCTCGTCCTCTTCGACGACGTCGACGAGCACGTCCCACTCGAGGTCGAAGTCGCCGTCGACGACCTCGTGTGCGATGTCGCGCGCGTCCTGCTCTGCGCCCTCCAGAATCGTGCCCTCGCCGTAGCTGACGTTCTCGACGTCGCCGATGGACTCGAGGGTGTCGAGGTCGTGCTCGTACTCCGATTCGTCGAGCAGCATCAGCAGGAGGAGGTTCGCGTCCGTACCGCTGGCGTTCTCGGCGGCCTCCCGGAGGAGGTCGCGGTGTGCGTCCGTGCCGTCGACGACGACGAGTGCGTGTTCCATCTCACCATCTACCGGGTCCCTTCGGAACATAAAACCACCGGCGTCGCGCGGCCGGCCGCCGACGCGTGCGGGCGTCTCAGCGGCTACGCGGCCGCGAGTAGCCACTACCCCGCAGACGGGTGTTCGGCGCCGGCGACTAAAGTGGTCGTGTCGGGGAAATTCTAGTCGGTGTCTTCGAGGCGCTCCTTCAGTGCGTGGTAGGCGGGCTTGGGGTCGTTGCTCGCGTCGAAGAGCAGGGGGTCCTCGGTGACGTGGGGGAACCACTCCGGGATCCACGAGTCGCTGTCCCGAACGCCCCAGACGACGAGCGTGTCGACGCCCTCGGCGAGGCAGACGTCGAGGATGTCGCGGTAGTCCTCGGCCTGTCGTTCGCGGTGGTTCTCGGGGGCGTCCGCTTCGGGGTAGGCGACGTCCATCTCGGTGACGTGGACGTCGAGGCCGAGGTCGCTGAAGCGCCGGACGTTCTCGGCGACCGATTCGGGGTCGGGGACGCCATCGAGAGCGTGCATCTGGAGGCCGACGCCGTCGACGGGGACGCCACGGTCGAGCATGCCTTCGAGTAGCTCGTAGATGGCGTCGGATTTCTCGTTGACGGCGTCCGCGCCGTAGTCGTTGTAGAAGAGGTCGGCGTCGGGTGCGACGTCGTTCGCCCAGCGGAAGGCGTCGTCGAGGTAGCGGTCGCCGAGCGCGTCGTACCAGACGGAGTCGCGCATCGTGCCGTCGTCGGCGACGGCCTCGTTCACGACGTCCCACGCCTCGACCGTCCCGCGATAGCGGCCGGCGACGGTGTGGACGTGGTCGCGGAGGAAGGCGGCGAGTTGGTCGTCGGTGTAGTCCCACTCCTGGAACCAGTCGGGGAGTTGGTTGTGCCAGACGAGCGTGTGCCCGCGGAGCGCCATGTCGTGTTCCTCGGCGAAGTTCGCGACGGCGTCGGCGTCCGTGAAGTCGTAGACGCCGGGTTCGGGGCGCATCGGCCCCATCTTCATGGCGTTCTCGGCGGTGACGGTGTTGAAGCCGCGTCTGAGGGACGTCCAGTAGCCGGCGTCGGTTCGCAGGGGGTCGGCGGCGACCGCCGCGCCGAGTCGGAAGTCGGCCGCGTCGGCCGCGTCGCGGAGCGTCGTGTCTTCGGGCATCGGCACGGACGTACGGAACGCGCAGCCTTAGGTACTCGCGTTCCACCCGTCGATATCCGCCATCCAGCCATCAGACAAACGATTGTTTATCTATAATGAACGAAAAGTCGTCGGTCTATCGCGTCAGTGTGGCGCCCCCGGTCGTTCGACATTACACCAGTATTCGTGTAAACGGCGTCGTGGCTGCGTCTATCCCTCACGAACGACACACCACGACTACCGAGCGGGCGTGCGACTCCCCAATTCATCGTCCGAAACTACTACTCAGATGTTCATTTATGAAGAACATCTGGACGCCGATACGGACGTCGGAGACACCGACCGCATCGTCCAGCTTTATGCCCGCCGGCGACCACGAACGGGTATGCAGACGGCAACAGCGTTCGACAAGTTCAGGGACGGCTACGCGGAGCGCGACTGGGACGACGGCGCCGACGGCACGGTCCGCATCGCGCTCGTCGGCCTCGGCTGGTTCGCGCGCGACGAAGCGCTCCCGGCGATTGCCGACTGCGACTACGCCGACGTCACCGCCACCGTCAGCGGGTCGGCCGAGAAAGCCCGCGCCGTCGCCGAGGAGGCCGGCGCCGACACCGCGCTCACCTACGAGCGATTCCACGACGGCGAGGGGAGCGACGCCTACGACGCCGTCTACGTCGCGACGCCGAACGCCCGCCACCTCGAGTACGTCGAGACGGCCGCCGAACTGGGCAAGGACGTCATCTGCGAGAAGCCCATGGAGGCCACCGTCGAGCGCGCCGAAGCCATGGTCGATGCCTGCGAGGAGGCCGGCGTCACCCTCATGGTCGCCTACCGGATGCAGGCCGACCCCGTGATGCGACGCGTCCGCGAACTCGTCGCCGACGGCTTCGTCGGCGACGTCGCGCAGGCGGGCGGGACGTTCGCGTTCCCCATGTTCGCGGACGAGGACGCCGACCCCGACCAGTGGCGACTCGACCCCGACCTCGCCGGCGGCGGCTCGCTCTACGACATCGGCGTCTATCCGCTCAACACGCTTCGCTTCGTCCTCGACGCCGATCCGACGAGCGTGCAGGGCTCGCTCACCAGCCCCGACGAACGCTTCGACGGCCCCGTCATCGACGAACACGCCGCCTTCCTCCTCGAGTTCGACGGCGGCGTGCAAGCGCTCTGCCGGTCGAGCTACGGCTCGCACGGCGAGAGCAGCCTCCGAATCGACGGAGACGAGGGCGCGATCACCGTCGAGAACGCCTTCAGCCCCCGTGGCGAGCGAACCGTCGTCCTCGAACGCGACGGCCGGCGGAGCCGCCACGAGGGCCTCGGGTCGAACGAACTCACCGAGCAGTTCGACTACTTCGCGTACTGCTGTCTCACCGGCCGGTCGCCCACCGCCGACGGCGAACACGGCCTCGTGGACATGCGCGCGCTCGACGGCGTCCAGACGGCCGCCGCCGGCGGCCGCCGGGTCGGCCTCGACTGAGCCGCGACAGCCACCGAGGCGATGGAGTTATGGATCGACGCCGCGCAGGATTAGCGAAATGGCACGATGGTCATGGGACGCCTTCTGGGACACGGTAGAGAACTTCACGCCGCTCTGGTTCGCGCTCGCGGTCACCGACGCACTCATCGGCCTCGGCCTCGTCTACATCCTCCTCTCACAGCCCTTCGACACGTCGGACCCGAGCGTCGTCGTCGCGACCGTCGACCTCGCAATCGTCGTCGTCACGCTCGTCCCGCTCTGCTACGTCCTCTACCGGATCCGCCAGCTGAAGCGAGAAGAGTACTGAGTCAGTCCGCCGTCGTTGCGCCCTCGCCGCCCTCGGTCGTCTCCTCCTCGAGTTCCTCCACGGACGGGCTGTTCCAGTAGTCGTGGTCGTCGCCGTACGCCCGGAAACAGGCGGCCGGGTGATCGTCCCCGCTCGACCCCTCGAGCGTGGGGTCCTGATGCGTACAGACCTCACGCGCCTCCGGACAGCGCGTGTGGAAGCGACAGCCCTCCGGTGGGTTCGTCGGGTCCGGAATGTCGATGTCCCGAATCGGCGGCTCCTGAACCTGCGTCGCGTCCGTCTCCAGACTCGGCGTCGCCCACTTCAGTACCTTCGCGTACGGGTGCTTGGGGTTCTGGAGCACCTCGTCGACCGGGCCGATTTCGACGAGCCGACCGAGGTACATGATGCCGATGCGACCGCCGGTCTTCTTCGTCAGGTAGCGGGCGTTCGAGAGGTTGTGGCTGATGAACAGGTAGGAGGTGTTGAACTGGTCCTGCAGTTCGAGCATCAGGTCCATCATGTCGACGCGCAACGAGACGTCGAGCGCGCTCACGGCCTCGTCCGCGAGGATGAGGTCCGGGTTCATCAACAGCGCGCGGATGAGCGCGACGCGCTGTTGCTCGCCGCCCGAGAGCTGATGCGGATAGCGGCCCGCGTAGTCCTCGGCGGGCTTCATGCCGACACGCGCGAGCATCCCGTGGATGCGCTCCACGCGGTCCTCGGCCGTCATGTCCGGCTGCCACGTCTTCAACGGGCGTTCGAGGATACTCACCACGCGACGGTTCGGGTTCAGCGAACTCCCCGGGTCCTGGTGGATGATCTGGAGCGCGCGGCGGATCTCGTCGAACGGGATGTCGATGTCGCCGTCCTTGTCGCGGGCCTTCCAGATGTCCTGCCCGCGGTATTTCACGGCACCACCGGTGGGGCGCTGGAGACCGATTGCCGTCTTTCCGAGCGTCGTCTTGCCGCAGCCGGATTCGCCGATCAGCGCGACGATCTCGTTCTCGCCGATGTCGAGGTCGACGCCGTCGACCGCCTGCACGACGTCGGGGTCGGAGAAGAGCCCGCCCTGGTTCTCGAAGTGGACTTCGACGTCCTCGAGCGAAATGACGGGCTCGTCGACGTCACTCATCGACACGCACCCCCTCGATGTGCAGCGGCACTTCCTCTGGAACCTGCTCCCAGTAGTGACACGCCGAGGCGTGGACGACTTCGTTCGACTCCGCGTCTTCGTTCGTGATCATCATGTCTGGGTCGTTCGTCTCGCAGAACTCGTCGGCGAGCGGGCACCGAGAGTGGTACGAACAGCCGGTCGGGACGTTCACCGGGTCCGGGCTCTCGCCTCTGATCGGCTCCATGTGCTCGACTGGCGTCTCCAAGTTCGGCGTCGAGTTGATGAGCGCGCGCGTGTACGGGTGGTGGCCGTCGTTGATGATGTCGTCGGCGGTGCCGACCTCGACGAACTCGAAGGCGTAGAGGACGGCGATCCGGTTCGCGAGCCCCGCCGCGAGCTCGAGGTCGTGCGTGATGAACACCATCGTGAGGTTGTACTCGTCGCGGAGCTCGGAGAGCAGCGCGATGATGGAGCGCTGCATCAGGAGGTCGAGCGCGGCCGTCGGCTCGTCCATCACGAGTATCTCGGGTTCGAGGACGAGCGAGAGCGCGATGAGCGCGCGCTGCTTCATCCCCCCGGAGAGCTCGTGCGGGTAGGCGTTGAGGATGCGCTCCGGGTCGAGGTAGACGTTGTTGATGAGCTCGCGTGCGCGCTCCATTCCCTCCCCCTTCGGAACGTCGTGGGCTTTGAGCGTCTCCTCGAAGTGCTTCCCGATGGACATCGTGGGGTTCCACGAGTCCATCGCGCCCTGGAAGACCATCGAGATGTCCTCCCAGCGCATCTGTCGGAGTTCCTCCTCGGTCTGGTCGAGGACGTCGACCGGCTCGCCGTCCTCCGGGTAGAACGTGATGTCGCCGGTGGTGATGCCGGGTTCGGGGACGGCGTCGAGGAGCGCGGACGCGAACATCGACTTCCCGCTCCCGGACTCGCCGACGACACCGAGGATCTCCCCGCGCTCGATGGACATGTCGACTTCGTTCAGCACGCGCGATTCACCGCGGTCGAGGTCGAAGAGGGCGCTGAGCCCCTCCGCCTCGATGATGGTGTCCGATTCGGCGTCCGTGTAGATCGGTAAGTGTTGTGTCTGGTGACTCATAGTTCAGAACATCCCCTTGGTTTCGCCCGAGTCCGCATCGGCGTCGCCGCTCGACTTCGAGGGCCCGCCGCCGGCGTGGCGAGCGCGGACGCGCGGGTTGAACAGACGGTCGGTCCCCTGCGCGAAGAGGATGAGCCCGAAGACGAGCAGAATGATCGTGATCATCGGGAAGATGAGCCAGTACGCGGTGTCCCACGTGTAGAGCGCGCCGGCGGTCGAGTACGCCCGACTCATCATGACGCCCCAGTTCGGCTTCGACGTCGGCAGGAGGCCGAGGAAGTAGAGGCCGACCGAGGAGAAGATGACGTTGCGCGCCGCCTGCACGAAGTTGACGACGACGTACGGCATCAGGTTCGGGAGGATGTCCTCCCGGATGATGGTGCTCGTCGGCACGCCGATGGTGCGCGAGGCCTCGATGTAGGACTCCTCGCGGATGGTGAGCACCTGCGAGCGGATGGAGCGCGCGAGTCCCGCCCACGCGTTGATGGTGAGGACGATACCGATGACGATGGGGCTCTTCGGCTGGAGGAGCACGGAGAGGACGATGACCAGCGGGAGACCGGGAATCGTCATCGCGATGTCCGTGATCGTCATGAGCACTTGGTCGACGGTGCCGCGCTTGTAGCCGGAGAGCGTCCCGACGGCCGTCGCGACGGCGATGGCGAAGACGGCACCGGAGGCGATCATCTGGAGCATGAACGGCGTCGCGTGGACGATCTGCCCGAGGATGCCGCGACCGAGGTTGTCGGTGCCGAGCGGGAACTGCCAGTCCGTGAACGGCCCGACGTAGCGCGGGCCGGCGCCGATCGTCGGCTCGGGGACGAGCACGACGCCGACCGTCCCCATCAGGATGTAGAGGAGGACGATGAGCGAGCCGATACGAACCCGCCAGTCGGACCACGCGATGCGCGCGGAGGCGAACAGCCACGTCTCGAGCCACCGCATGTAGCGGTCCCAGCGGGTGACCTCGGTGTCCGACTCGGCGTCGAAGATCGAGGCGTCCGCGTCCGTCTCGGCGTCTGTGGATGTCTCAGTAGGACTCATTGTTATCACCACCAGCCCGTGGGTCGATGAAGCCGTACGTCACGTCGGCGACGAACACGCCGATGACGACGGTGATCGTGATGACGATGAACCCGCCCATCATCAGCGGGTAGTCCCGGGCGCCGATGGACTGGTAGAGGTAGTAGCCGACGCCGGGGTAACGGAAGATCTGTTCGAGGATGACGGAGCCGCCGAAGATGAACCCGATGGAGATCAGCAGTCCGGTGTACATCGGGAGGATGGCGTTCCGACCGACGTACCAGAGCGAGATGCGGCTGGAGGGGAGACCGCGCAGTTGCGCGACGCGGAGGTAGTCCTCCCCGAGCACCCGAATGGAGTTCCCGCGCATCGTGAGCGCCCACCCGCCGAAGCCGGTGATGACGAGGGAGGCGATCGGGAGCGCGGCGTGGTGGATGACGCCCGCGATGAACGCGTAGTTGAACCCGACGACGGTCTCGGTGTTCATGCGGCCGCCGGTCGGGAACCACTGGAGCTGGTAGCCGAGGACGTAGACCAGCAGGATACCGGCGACGTAGTAGGGGATCGAGTTGAGCAGGATGCCGACGATGGTGGAGCCGAGGTCGATGCGTTCGCCCTCGTTGTACGCCATCACGGCGCCGAGGACGATGCCGATGGCGAACATCATGAGGATGGAGACGACCATCACGAGGAGCGTCCACGGGAGCGCGTTCGCGATGATGTCCGAAACCGGCTGGTTGTAGACGACCGAGCGCCCGAAGTCACCGGAGAGCACCGCAGTCATGTAGTCGATGTACTGCTGGAGCACCGGTTTCTCCGGGTTGATGTTCGTGTAGGCCTGCACGAGCGCGTTGATCCGCTGCATGTCCACGCTACCCGACGAGGACTGGATGAGCTGTGCCTTGAGGTAGTCCATCGGTCCCCCCGGCATCAGCCGTATCATCCCAAATGTGAGGGTGATGACGACCACCACTGTTAACAGGGCTTGGGCAACCCGTTTAGTGATACGATTTGCCATGGCAGATGGAAACCAATCCAGCATTATTAACCTTCCTAATTGACGAACGTTGATGTCGTATATCGAGAGAGGGCGTATCGAATGCGGAACGGGCCGTCAGAAGAGCTGAAAAACGGCGGCCGCGAGTCGGCCGGAAGCGTGCAGGGGGCTATGGGACGAGGGTCGGCCGAGCGTGCGGTGCCTAGTTCTTCGGGGTGACGTAGCCGAAGCGCGGCCAGTAGTAGTTACACCAGTTGACGAACTTCTTGTCCGTGTCCACCGGCGGGATGTCCCACTCGCGGGTGTCCCAGAAGCTCGGGCGGACCTTCTCGATGAGCGGGAGCATCGGGAGGTTCTGATTGACGACCCACGCGAGTTCGCGCGTCAGCTCGGTGACCTCCTGCTGGTCGCTCGTGGTGGCGAGCGTGCTGAGCTTCTGCTGGATGTCGACGGGGGACACCTCGCCGTCCGGGGAGCCGAACGCGGGCGCCTCCGGCTCCTGCGGGTAGTTGAGCGTGGACGTCACGGTGCCGCTCGTGAGGATCCACGAGAGCGTGAAGAACGGCTTCGTCTTCCCGGAGTTGTTCCAGAACCACGGTGCGACCTTGAAGTTCGACGGCCCCCAGTACTGCCCGAAGAACGTCGTGTTCTCGACGCCGCGCTTCGTCGTATCGATGCCGAAGTCGCTGAGCATCTGCGCGACGGTCGTGGTGAAGCTCGCGATGTCGCTCCAGCCGGAGGGCGTGGGAATCTCCATCGTGAACTGCTCGCCGTTCGGCTTGTACCACTGCCCGCCCTGCTTCGTGTACCCCTCGGCCTTCAGGAGCTCCTCGGCTTTCGCCGTGTCGTTGTAGGGCTCGTAGGCCTCGACGTCGCCGCCGAGGTTCTCCTTCCACGTGCCGGTGACGAAGCTCCCGACGCCGGCGGGCACGGAGACCGCGTGCTTGACCGGGTCGGCGAGGTCCGCCATCTTCTGCTGGTCGATGGCGTGCGCGACGGCGCGACGGACGTTCCGATTCCCGAAGTCCTCGTCGTCGTGGTTGAACGCGAGGCCGAAGCCGTTGTAGCGCGGGACCTCGTACTGGCGGACGTAATCGGGGAACGTCTTGACGATGCGCTGGGGCGTGAACCCGTTCATGACGTCGAGGCTCGTGCCGTTCTTCATGTCCGCCCACTTCTGCTGGGAGGACGCGAAGTAGTTCACCTCGTACGTCGGGAACGCCACGTTGTCGGCGTCCGGGTGGTCCTCGTACTTCGTGAGCGTGAGCGTCTGCTGGTTCGCGGACCCGAACTCGAAGGGGCCACAGCCGAGGGGTTCGCTCGGCTGGTAGTTCTGGACGTCTCCCTGGACGGTCTCGCGTTCCTCCTCCGTGGAGGCGTTCCGGAACGCCTCGGCGAACTCGCCGTACTTCCGGTGCGTCGGCGTGTCCATCCACGTCCCGTTGAAGACGGTCATGATGGTCTTCTCGCGGTACTCCTCGTTGAGGGTGTACTCGAGGGTCGTCTCGTCGACGGCGGTGGCCTCCTCGATGTAGTTCGAGATCTCGTAGCCGAAGCCCTGGTCGATGGTGAACTTCGTGACGAAGTCCTCGGCGGTGACGGGTTCGCCGTCGTGCCAGGTCTCCCCCTCACGGAGGGACACCGTCAGCGTCGTCCCGTCGAGCTCCCAATCCTGGAAGAGGTAGGGGATGATCTCGTCCGTCTTCTGGTTGTAGAAGATGAACGGGTCGAACACCACGCGGCCGCCCACCGTCGCGTAGTGGCTGGGCGCGTAGGAGTTCCACTGCATGTTCGTCGGGATGTAGCGACCCTGAATGGTGAGCGAGTCGTCGCCCGACCCGCTCCCGCCGCTCCCGTCGGTCGTGGACGTGCCGCCGTCGCCCCCCTCGCTCGGCGTCTCGGAGGAGCAGCCAGCGAGCGCTGCCGCGCCCGCTACGCCACCCATCTTGAGGAACTGCCGACGCGCGGACCGCCAATCGTGACTACTACCGTCTGGCATACACACCCGAGTATCCCACACGAATATTTATTCTTTGGCATCGGCGAGAGTATAACGAACGATGAGTATGGATTCGGCGTCGCGGTGGACGCCTCGTTCGCCGTGTCACTCCTTCGGGGAGACGAGTCCGGCGCGCGGGAACCAGAAGTACTCGTTGTTGACGTACTTCGCGTCGGTGTCCTGCGGCGGGACGTTCCAGCGCTTCGAGTTCCAGAAGGAGGAACTGCTCGTCTCGACGATGGGGAGCATCGGGAGGCTCTGGTTGACCGCCCACGCGAGTTCGCGCGTGAGCTCCGTGACCCGCGCCTCGTCGGTCGCCGTCCCGAGCGACTGGAGCGTCGAGCGGACGTCCGCGGGCGACGTCTCGCCCTCCGGTTCGCCCATCGGCGGCACGGTCGGCTCCTCCGGGAAGTTGAGGTTCGACATGACGGTGCCGCTCGTGAGGACCCACGAGAGGCTGAAGAACGGCTTCGGGAGCGCCGAGTTGTTCCAGAACCACGGGACGACCTTGAAGTCCGACGGCCCCCAGTACTGCCCGAAGAACGTCGTGTTCTCGACGCTCTTGTTCTGCGTCTCGATGCCGAAGTCGGTGAGCATCTGTGCGACCGCCGTCGTCATCGAGGCGACGTCGCTCCACCCCGACGGCGACGGGATGGTGAGGGTAAAGCGCTCGCCGTTCGGCTTGTGCCACTGCCCGTCCTGCTTCGTGTACCCCTCCTGTCGGAGGAGTTCCGCGGCCCGCTCGGTGTCGTTGTAGCGCTGGTAGACGTCCGTCTCGCCGCCGAGGTTGCGCTCCCACGTCCCCGTCCAGAAGCTACCGATGCCGGCGGGCACCGAGACCGCCTGCTTCGACGGCCCGAGGAGGTCGGCGGCCCGCTCCTGGTCGACGACGTGCGCAAAGGCGCGCCGGACGTTCCGGTTCCCGAAGTCCTCGTCGTCGTGGTTGAACGCCATCGAGTAGCCGTTGTACGCCGGGACCGTGTACTGCTCGACGTAGTCCGGGAGGGTCTTGACGATGCGCTGGGGGAAGAACGTCGTCGTCGTCGCGTCGAACGTCCGGCCGTTCTTCACCGCCGCCCACTGCTGTTGGTTCGAGGAGGAGTAGGTGACTTCGTACCTCGGGAAGGTGATCTGGTCCGCGGTCGGGTGGTCCTCGTACTTCGTGAGCGTGAGCGTCTGCTGGTTCGCGGACTCGAACTCGAAGGGACCGGAGCCGAGGGGCTCGCTCGGCTGGTAGTTCTGGACGTCGCCCTGAACGTTCTGCCGCTCCTCCGTCGTGGAGGCGTTCCGGAACGCCTCGGCGAACTCGCCGTACTTCCGGTGCGTCGGCGTGTCCATCCACTCCCCGGAGAGGACGAGCAGGATGGTGTCCGTCCGATAGGACTTCTTCAGGCTGTACTCGACGGTGTGTTCGTCCACCGCCGTCGCGTCGTCGATGTAACTAGCCGCCTCGTAGCCGAAGCCCTGGTCGATGGCGAACTTCGTGACGACGTCCTCGGCGGTGACCGGTTCGCCGTCGTGCCAGGTGTCGCCCTCGCGCAGGGAGACGGTGAGCGTCGTCCCGTCCACCGCCCAGTCCTGAAAGAGGTAGGGGATGAGTTCGTCCGTCTTCTGGTTGTACCGGAGGAACGGGTCGTAGACCATCTTCCCGCCCTGCTGGGCGTAGTGGCTGGGCGCGTAGGAGTTCCACTGGACGTTCGTCGGGACGTAGCGGCCGGGGACGGTCAGGGCCTGATCGCCCGAGCCGCCGTCGCTCCCGTCGCCGCCGCCCGTCGTCGACGTGGTGTCGGTTCCCTCGCTCTGACTCGGGGTCTCGGAGGAGCAGCCGGCGAGCGCCGCCACACCGGCCGCGCCGCCGAGTCGGAGGAATCGTCGTCGCGCGTGTCGGAGACTGTCGTCGTCGGAACCATCGGCCATGCGTGTTCACCAACAAACATCATTATTATTTATAAATTAGGGTTCCGGGGACGGTTTCCTCGACGAACACGGCCGAAGACAGACGGAGTGGGTCGAGTGCCGTTACTCGGTCTTCGGCGAGATGGTGCCGGTGCGCGGCCAGTAGTAGTACGGGTAGCGGACGTACTGCTCGTCGACGCCCTTCTCGGGGACGTTCCACTCGTTGGTGTTCCAGAAGGACTGGGAGACCTTCTCGATGAGCGGGAGTTCGGGCAGGCTCTGGTTGACGACCCACGCGAGCTCGCGCGTCAGTTCGGTCGTGCGCGCCTCGTCGGACGAGGTCCCGAGGTCGCGCAGAATCCCGCGAACGTCGGTCGCGGTCGCCTCACCGTCGGGTTCGCCCATCGGCGGCACGACGGGTTCCTCCGGGAAGTTGAGGGTGTTGACGCTGGTGTCGCTCGTCAGCAGCCACCCGAGGCTGAAGAACGGCTTCGGGCGCACGAAGGAGTTGTTCCAGAACCACGGGATGACCCGGAAGTTCGAGGGGCCCCAGTACTGCCCGAAGAACGTCGTCGTCTCGACGTTCGAGTTCTGCGTCTCGATGCCGAAGTTCGTCAGCATCTGCGCGGTCGTCTGGACGAACGAGACGATGTCGCTCCAGCCGGCGGGCGCCGGAATCTCGAGCGTGAGCTGCTCGCCGCTCGGCGTGTACCACTGGCCGCCCTCCTTGGAGAAGCCCTCGCCGCGCAGCAGGGCCTCGGCCTTGCTCGTGGAGTCGGAGCCCATGTACGTCTGGTAGGCGGAGACGTCGCCGCCGAGCTTTTCCTGCCACGTGCCGGTGTGGTAGCTCCCGACGCCGGTCGGCGCCGTGACGGCGGTCTTCGTCGGGTCCGCGAGGCTCGCCATCTTCTCCTGGTCGAGGATGTACGCGAACGCGCGTCGGACGTTCCGGTTCCCGAAGACCTCGTCGTCGTGGTTGAACGCGAGTGCGAACCCGTTGTACGCCGGCATCTGATACTGGCGGATGTAGTCCGGCAGGGAGTTGACGATGCGCTCGGGGAAGAACGTCGTCGTCGTCGCGTCGATGGTGCGGCCGTTCTTCACCGCCGCCCACTGCTGCTGGTTCGAGCCCATGTAGGCGACCTGCGCCTTCGGGACCGGGATCGTGTCGGCCTCGGGGTGGTCCTCGTACCTCGTGAGGTTGAGGTTCTGCTGGTTCGCGGACTCGAACTGGAACGGCCCACAGCCGAGGGGTTCGCTCGGCTGGTAGTCCTGGATGTCGGAGAGGACCGTGTCCGTCTCCTCCTGCGAGGAGGCGTCGCGGAGGCGCTGGGCGAACTCGCCGTATTTCTGGTGCGTCGGCGTGTTCATCCAGGACCCGGAGAAGGTGAGGACGAGGAGGTCGGAGCGGTAGGACTGGGCGAGCGAGTACTCGACGGTCGTCTCGTCGACCGCCGTCGCGTCCGTGATGTAGTTCGCGATAGTGTACTGAAAGCCCTTGTCGATGGTGTACTTCGTGACGAAGTCCTCGGCCGTCACGGGTTCGCCGTCGTGCCACGTCACGCCCTCCCGGAGCGTGACGGTGAGCGTATCGCCGTCCTTCTCCCAGTCCTGGAAGAGGGTGGGGATTATCGTGTCCGTCTTCTGGTTGTAGAAGATGAACGGGTCGAACACGAACGCGCGCCCGGGGTTCGAGTAGTGACTGGGCGCGTAGGAGTTCCACTGCATGTTCGTCGGCACGTACGTCCCGGGGACCGTCAGCGACTGGTCGCCCGTGCCGCCACTGTCGCCGCCGCTCGTCGTCGACGTGGTCGTCGTCCCGTCCCCGTCACTCGGCGTCTCCGAGGAACAGCCGGCGAGCGCCGCCGCGCCCGCCACGCCGCTCAGTTTCAGGAACGTTCGTCGCGGAGACTTCCCGTCACCGTGGTTGTTATCGTCCACCATACCACCCCATATCCTTCATTAATATTTATTCTTTTCCATAGTCGCCGCTTCGGTCGGCGCGCTCGGGAGACGGGGAGCGTTCGCGGCCATAGACGACGAAGCTTTTAGCCGGGCTGGCGGATACGGTGTCGTATGGTAGTCACCGACTACGACGACTGCTGGCTCCAGTACGACCGCGTCGACGACCCCGAGCGGCTGTCCGCGTACCGCCGGCGCTGCCTGCACGCGTACGTCTCCGAGGAAGGCCCCGAGCTCCGAGCCGTCCGACAGGAGCTCCGGGTCGGCCTCGAGGGCCTGCTCGGCCGCGAACCGCACCTCTGGCAGCACCCGCCGCGCTCGCAGGACGGCTTCCTCGCGGTCGGCCGGCGCGACAACATGGAGGTCGTGCGCCACGCCGTCGACGCCGAGGAGCTCGACGGCCTCGACGAGGAGGGGTACGTCCTGCGCGCGACCGAGTGGGAGGGCCAGGACTGCGTGGTCGTCACCGCGAACACGGACCGGGGGATGCTCTTCGGGACGTTCCACCTCCTCCGCCTGCTCTCGCTCGGCGAGCCCGTCGCGGACCTCGACGTCGTCGAGGAGCCGCGCGCGAAGGAGCGCGTCATCGACCACTGGGACAACCCGTTCCGGGGCTCCGTCGAGCGCGGCTACGCCGGCCAGTCCATCTTCGACTGGGAGACGCTCCCGGACCTCCGCGAGCGCTACTGGGACTACGCGCGCCTGCTCGCCTCCACGGGCATCAACGGCGTCGTCGTGAACAACGTGAACACGGAGAAGCCCGACCGCGAGGGCGCGAACGACGCCATCGCGGGGATGGAGGGGTGGCAGCTCCTCGAGAGCGAGAACCTCGAGAAGGTCGCGGCGCTCGCGACGGTGTTCCGGCGCTACGGCATCCGGACGTTCCTCTCCGTGAACTACGCGGCGCCGATGCTCGTCGGCGACCTCGACACCGCCGACCCGCTCGAGGACGACGTCGAGGCGTGGTGGAAGCGGAAGGCCGACGAGCTCTACGAGCGCATCCCGGACTTCGGGGGCTTCCTCGTGAAGGCCGATTCCGAGGGCCAGCGCGGCCCCTACGACTACGACCGCGACCACGCGGAGGGCGCGAACGTCCTCGGGCGCGCGCTCGAACCCCACGGCGGGCGCGTCTTCTGGCGCGCGTTCGTCTACTCCGAGCACGAGGACCGCGCGGTGCAGGCCTACGAGACGTTCGAGCCCCTCGACGGCGAGTTCCACGACAACGTCACGCTCCAGATCAAGAACGGCCCCATCGACTTCCAGCCGCGCGAACCCGTTTCGACGCTCTTCGGCGCGATGCCGGAGACGAACGTCGCCTGCGAGCTCCAGATCACACAGGAGTACACGGGGCAGGGCGTCCACGCCTGCTCGCACCTCCCGCAGTGGGAGGAGGTCCTCGAGTTCGACACGCACGGCGACGGCGAGGGCACCGAGGTTCGCGACCTCCTCGTCGACCGGGCGGGCGAGGGCTTCGCGGGCGTCGCGAACGTCGGCGAGGACCGCAACTGGACGGGCCACGACCTCGCGCAACTGAACCTCTACGGCTTCGGCCGCCTCGCGTGGGACCCGACGCTCGGCTCCGAGGAGGTGACCCGCGAGTGGGCGGCGCAGACGTACGGGCGCAACCCGAGCGTCGTCGAGACGGTCACGCGGATTCAGGAGGAGTCGTGGCCGGCGGTCATCGACTACGAGACGGGCGGCATCGGCCTCATGCACATGATGTACAACGGCGAGGCCCGACTCGAGAACCACTACGACCCCGGGCCGGAGGAGTGGCCCGAGTACACCGGCATCGCCGAGGACGGCATCGGCATCGACCGGACGCCGTCGGGGAGCGACTACGCGGGCCAGTATCAGGGGCCGTGGCCGGAGCGCTACGCCGACCCGGAGACGTGCCCGGAGGAGCTCCTGCTCTTCTTCCACCACCTGCCGTGGGAGCACGAGCTCGACGACGACACGACAGTGATCCAGCGCCTCTACGACAACTGCTTCGAGGGCGTCGAGGCGGTGCGTGCCCTCCGCGAGCGCTGGAACGCGCTCGAGGGAACGGTCGACGAGCGGCGCCATCGACGGGTCGCCGAGCGATTCGACGAGCAGGTCGTGCAGGCCGAGCGCTGGCGCGACAGCCTCGTCTCCTACTTCTACGAGTACGCGGGCGTCCCGGACGAACGCGGACGCGTGCCGCTCGACGACTGACGCGGCACGACACCGGCGTTCTTCTTTGTGTAACGTACGTGATTGAGGAGTGGCGTCTTATTACGATATTACACCGGTCGTGTTAGAAAGGCTGACTGGGCGCTGAGACGCCGTGCAATTCGATTACGCCAGTATTCGTGTAAAGCGGTTCGTCACGAAAGTACAGTCGGTATCCCCGACCGGTCGGTCGGCGGGAGGCACGTCGACGAGTTTTGTTCATAAATAAGGAACATTCGTGTCGTGATTCTGCGTTACCGGCGTCAATACGGTTAAGAGCGAGGGTGCCAACAGCCAAGACGATGACCGACCAGACCACAGCGCCCACGGACGCGACCACCGTGGACGAGCGCGTCGAGGCGATACTGGCGGAGATGACGCTGGCGGAGAAGGCCGCCCAGCTCGGCTCCGTGAACGCGGAACGGATACTGACCGAGGAGGGCGAACTCGACAGGGACGCCGCCGAGGAGTACCTCGCGAACGGCATCGGGCACCTGACGCGCATCGGCGGGGAGGGGAGCCTCGACCCGGAGCGCGCGGCCGAGGTGACGAACGAACTGCAGGAGATACTGCGGGAGGAGACGCGACTCGGGATTCCCGCGATTCCGCACGAGGAGTGCCTGAGCGGGTATATGGGGCCAGCGGGGACGACGTTCCCGCAGGGAATCGGGATGGCCGCGACGTTCGACCCCGCGCTGATGGAGGACGTGACGGACACCATCCGCGAGCAACTCGAAGCCATCGGCACCGTCCACGCGCTCTCGCCCGTTTTGGACGTCGCGCGCGACCTCCGCTGGGGGCGCGTCGAGGAGACCTTCGGCGAGGACCCCTATCTGGTCGCCGCGATGGCGTGTGGCTACGTCGACGGCCTCCAAGCCGACGGCGACGGCATCTCCGCCACCCTCAAGCACTTCGTCGGCCACGCCGTCGGCGAGGGCGGGAAGAACCGCTCGAGCGTCCATCTCGGCGAGCGCGAACTCCGCGAGACGCACATGTTCCCGTTCGAGGCGGCGATTCACGAGTCGGGCGCGGAGAGCGTGATGAACGCCTACCACGACATCGACGGCATCCCGTGCGCGAGCGACGAGTGGCTCCTCACGGACGTCCTGCGCGGCGAGTGGGACTTCGACGGCACCGTCGTCTCCGACTACTACAGCGTCGAGTTCTTGAAGAGTGAACACGGCGTCGCAGGGACGGAACGCGAAGCCGGCGTGATGGCGCTGGAGGCGGGCGTCGACGTGGAGCTCCCGTACACGGACTGCTACGGCGAGCACCTCGTGGACGCCGTCGAGAACGGCGAGCTCGCCGAATCGACGGTCGAGGAGGCGGCGCGCCGCGTCCTCACTATGAAGGCCCGGAAGGGCGTCCTCGACGACGCCACCGTGGACGCCGCGAGCGCGAGCGACCCGTACGACACCGAGGAGGCGAGCGAGGTGACGCGGCGCGCCGCCCGCGAGTCCATCACCCTCCTGAAGAACGAGGACGACACCCTCCCGCTCGCCGGCGACGCCCTCGACTCCCTCGCCGTCGTCGGGCCGAAGGCGGACGACGCGCAGGAGCTCCTCGGCGACTACGCCTACGCCGCCCACTACCCTGACGAGGAGACGGCGTTCGAGGCGACGACGCCGCTGGACGCGCTGCGCGCGCGGGGCGACGCCGAGGGCTTCGACGTCCGCCACGCCGAGGGCTGTACGACCACCGGCCCCGCCACCGACGGCTTCGACGACGCCGTCGCGCAGGCCGAGGACGCCGACGTCGCCCTCGCCTTCGTCGGCGCCCGCTCCGCCGTCGACTTCAGCGGCACCGAGGCCGACATGGAGCAGCGCCCGAGTGTCCCGACGAGCGGCGAGGGCTGTGACGTGACGGACCTCGGCCTCCCCGGCGTTCAGGAGGAGCTCGTGGCCGAGCTCCGCGAGACGGACACGCCGGTCGTCGTCGTCGTCGTCAGCGGGAAGCCCCACTCCATCGAGGAAATCGCGGAGGAGGCCCCGGCGGTCGTGCAGGCGTGGCTCCCCGGCGAGGAGGGCGGGGACGCCATCGACGCCGTCGTCTTCGGCGACCACAACCCCAGCGGCCACCTCCCCGTCTCCATTCCCCGCAACGTCGGACAGCTCCCCGTCCACTACAGCCGCCGCCCGAACAGCGCGAACGAGGAGCACGTCTACACGGAGAGCACGCCGCTGTACGCGTTCGGCCACGGGCTGAGCTACACGGAGTTCGAGTACTCGGACCTCGAGCTCTCGACGGACAGCCTCGAGCCAGCGGGGACGCTCACGGGGAGCGTCACCGTCACGAACGCGGGCGAGCGCGCGGGCACCGACGTCGTCCAGCTCTACACGCGCGCCGAGAACCCGGATCAGGCGCGCCCCGTGCAGGAGCTGACGGGCTTCGAGCGCGTCCACCTCGAACCCGGCGAGTCCGCGCGCGTCAGCTTCGACGTCCACGCCTCCCAGCTCGCCTATCACGACCGCGACATGAACCTCGCCGTCGAGGAAGGCCCCTACGAGGTCCGCGTCGGCACCGCCGCCGACGACATCGTCGAAACCGCCGCGTTCGACGTCACCGCGAGCAAGGAAGTCCCGCGCACCGGCCGCACCTACTTCACCGACTCCAGCGTCGAGTCCGGCGAGTAACCCGACACGGCGGCCCTCGTTTTCGACCAGGACGACGGCGCGACGACGGGGGTGACTCGTCGTCGGAGCAGTATAACTATGGCGCGAAAAGACGACGGCGGCGACGTGGCTCTGTGGAGCGTGCGAACGTGAGAAAACCCGCGTCGTGTCGGTTCAGACGGTGACGGTCCCGTTGGTAAGCTCGCCGACGTTTTCGACGTCGATGGTGATTTCGTCGCCGTCCTGGAGGGTGAAGTCGTCGGGGACGAGACCGGTCCCGGTGAGGAGGACGGCGGTCTCGGGCAGGACGTTGTGTCGGCCGAGGTAGTCGACGAGTTCGTCACAGGAGTGCACCATCTCCCCGGTCGTCGTCTCGTCCTCGTAGACGACGTCGCCGTCGCGGGCGATCCGCATCGAGAGCGTCAGCTCGTGGGGGTCGCCGACCGTCCCCGGAGAGGCGACGCACGGGCCGATGGAGCAACAGCGCTCGAACACCTTCGCCTGCGGGAGGTAGAGGGGGTTCTCCCCCTCGATGGAGCGACTCGACACGTCGTTCCCGACCGTGTAGCCGACGACGTCGCCGCGGTGGATGACGACGGCGAGTTCGGGCTCCGGGACGTCCCACGTCGAGTCCCCGCGCACGCCGATCGGCTCGTTCGGGCCCACGGTTCGGGACGGCGTCGCCTTCAGGAAGAGCTCCGGGCGCTCGCTCTCGTAGACGTCGAGGTAGACTTCGGGCTTCCCGCTCTCCTCCTCGCGGGCCTGCTCGCTGATCTCGTAGGTGACGCCGGACGCCCACACTTCCTCCGCGCGAACGGGCTGGTCGGCCTCGGCGGCGAGGCGGCCGGGGTCGACCGAGTCCGCGTCCGGGATGCGTGCGGCCGCGACGTCGTCGAGGGTCTGCTCGGTCGCGTTCGCCGCGCGCGCCAGCGCCGTGAACGAGCCGAGGTCCTCGGACGCCGACGTCAGGTCGTACGCCTCGCCGTCGTTGGTCTCCGCGACCAGATGAGTGCCGTCACTACCCTCCACAGAGAGGTGGTAATACCGCATACCTCACAATCCGTCACCGTGCATAAAAGCGTATCCCTATTGGCAACCCGTCCCTCGGCGTCGGGTGCGAGTGGGTGCCGACGGTCCCGACCCGACGGGGTCGCCGCGAGCCCTCAGTGTCCGAAGACCGGGACGGGCTCGTAGGGCTCCTCGAGGTACGCCATCTCGGAGTCCGAGAGGTCGACGTCGGTGGCCTCGACGGCCTGTTCGAGGTGCTCGACGCTCGTCGTCCCGACGATGGGCGCGTCCACGGTGTCCTTGTGGAGGAGCCACGCGAGACTGACCTGCGCCATCGTCAGCCCCTTCTCCGCCGCCAGTTCCTCGACGCGCTCGTTGATCTCCGCGCCACCGGCGCTCGAGTAGTCGGGGTTGGGATTGTGCTTCTGCTCGGGGTCGCCGCGCGTCGTCGCGTGGATGTCCTCGTGGGGGCGCGCGAGGTAGCCCTGCGCGAGCGGGCCCCACGGGATCAGGCCGACGCCAGCCGACTCGCAGAGCGGGTTCATCTCGCGCTCCTCCTCGCGGTAGACGGCGTTGTAGTGGTTCTGCATCGAGACGAACGACTCGAGGTCGAGCGCGTCGCTGGTGTGGAGGGCGTCGGCGAACTGGTGGGCCCACATCGACGACGCGCCGAGATAGCGGACGTCACCGCGACGCACGGCGTCGTCGAGGGCCTTCAGCGTCTCCTCGATGTGCGTCTCCGGGTCCCAGCGGTGGATCTGGTAGAGGTCCACCGTGTCCATCCCGAGCCGCTCGAGGGAGTTCTCCAGTTCCTGCTCGATGGTCTTCCGTGAGAGGCCCGTCGCGTTCGGGTGCGGGTCCGCTATCGCGGGGAAGCGCACCTTCGTCGCCACCACCTGCTCGTCGCGGTCGTAGTCATCGAGGACGGTCCCGAGTATCTCCTCGGATTCGCCGTTCGAGTAGGTGTTCGCCGTGTCGAAGAAGTTGATCCCCAAGTCGATTGCCCGCTCGATGATCTCCTCGGCCTCGTCCTCGTCGAGCATCCAGTCGCTCCCGGTTCCGAAGCTCATACAGCCCAGACAGATCTCGCTGACGCTCATCCCGGTGGAGCCGAGTGTCGTGTACTCCATGCAGAAGCGCTCGGCGACGGAACGTAAATACCCACGGATGGCGGAACTGCGGCGTCGCTGCGCGCATCGAACGGAAGAGCGCCCCGGCGTGGAGCGCCCGGAAACGTAACAGAAGACGGCGACAGAGCCGGGAGTACGTCCCGGTTACTCGACGAGGCTACGCCTCGTCGAAGAGGGTCTCGCCGGCGACCATGTGGTCCCCGACGGCGTCGAGGTCGAGGGTGAGGCCGAGGCCGGGTTCCTCGGGGATCTCCATGCGGCCCTCCTCGATGAGGTCGTCCTCTTCGACCAGGTCCTCCCACCAGTCGAGTTCGTAGGAGTGGTACTCGACGGCGAGCGAGTTCGGGATGGCGGCGGCGACCTGCGCGGAGGCCATCGTGCCGATGGGCGAGGAGACGTTGTGCATCGCGACCGGGATGTAGTACATCTCCGCGATGTCCGCGATCTTGCGGGTCTCGCGCATCCCGCCGACGCGCGGGAGGTCGGGCGCGACGATGTCGACGGCCTGCGGTTCGAGGAGGGTGCGCTGGCCGAACTTCCGGTAGACGTTCTCCCCGACGGCGATCGGCGTGGAGGAGAAGTCCGTCACCTTCTGCTGGACGTCGTGGTTCTCCGGCGGGACGGGATCTTCGAGCCACCAGACGTCGTACTCCTCGAGTTCGCGCGCGAGGCGCTTCGCGCTCCCCGCAGTGAACGACCAGTGGCAGTCGAAGGCGACGTCCGCCTTGTCGCCGACGGCTTCCGTGGTGGCCTCGACGATTTCGACCTTGTGGTCGATCTCGGGGTTGCGGAGGTGGCGGTTCGCGCGGTCCTTCTCGTGACCGGAGGGGACGTCGAGGTCGAACTTGATGGCGTCGTAACCGAGGTCCTCGACGACGCGCTCGGCTTCGGCGGCGCAGGCCTGCGGGTTCGCCTCGTCCTCCGTGTGGAGGTCGCAGTAGATGCGGACCTCGTCGCGGTACTTCCCGCCGACGAGCTGGTAGGCGGGGACGTCGAGGAGCTTGCCCGCGACGTCGTGGAGTGCGATCTCGATCCCGGAGATGGCGGAGATGACCTTGCCGGAGATGGAGCCCTCGCCGCTCATCTTCTGGACGAGGTGCTCGTAGAGCCGGTCGATGTCGAGCGGGTTCTCGCCGACGAGGAACGGCTTCATGCGCTCGATGATCTCGGCGTCGCCGCCGCCCCAGTAGGACTCACCGGTGCCGACGACGCCGGCGTCGGTGTAGACGCGAACGAGGATCCACGGGTAGTTCCCGTCGACCATCGTCGTCTGTACGTCGGTGATCTCGGCGTCGCGCGTGCCGCCACGCTCCTTCTCGACACCCATCGTCTCCGCTGAGAGGTCCCGCATCGTATACTCCGCGTTCGGGTCGCGGAGCTTCTCGTAGTCGACCATTGCGTCCGAGCTATTCAAAGGGGTCGTAGTAAAGGTTGTGGATACTAGCGCCCGGCCGCACGCAAACGGTGAGGACAAGAGACCCGAATACAGGCCGTTCAGACTCACACCAGCCGAATCCGGGGGGAGAGTGAACCCGTCAGGGAGAATCCGACACAGGCGGATGTCCGTGAGAGCCGGACACCGAAGCGTGTAGCTGATGTTGAGAAGAGCGGGCGAAATATCGTCCGGCTATGCCGGATGCCCGGCTGGTCGTCGGTGCAGGGAGGACGCGCCGGCCCGCGTTCGAAGCCGGCGTCCGCGCGTGTTTCGGACGCCGCGAACGGAGACGGGCGGCGCGTCGACCAGCGGCCAGCACGGGCTCGCCCGCGACGCGTCAGCGGCGACAACGGCGCGGGCGTCGGTGGCGGCGGCTGTCTCCCCCTCGACGGCAGCGGAGGGCATCGACCGGCGCTCACGCGACGTTCAGGCGGTTCCGGGACCGTGTGAGCGTCGATACGCGCCTCAGGCGCTCGTAGCGGCGTTCTCGGCGTCGAGTACGGGCGAGAGTTCAGTCTCCCTTATGTTCACGATTGATGAATAATAGTTTTGTATGCTGGCGTATAACGTACGGCCATGCTCAAGGAAGCGTCGAACCCAGTGAAGTCGACGGTACGGACGTTCGAGGTGTTGGAAGGGCTGAAGGAGTTGAACGGGGCGCGCGTGACGGAGCTCGCGACCCACCTCGACCTCCCGAAGAGCAACGTACACAACTACCTGAGCACGCTGCGACAGGAGGAGTACGTGGTGAAGGACGGCGACGAATACCGCATCGGTCTGCGGTTCTTCGAACTCGGTGCGTACGCGCGCAACCGGATGAAGATCCACAACATCGCGCGCCCGGAAATCGACGAGCTCGCAGCGGAGACGGGCGAGCTGACGAACCTCCTCGTCGAGGAGCACGGGCGCGGGTCCTACCTCTATCGCGCCCGTGGTGAGCAGGCCGTTCGCGTTGCCGCTCACGTCGGAACGCGTGTCCCCCTCCACAGCACCGGTCTCGGGAAGGCGATCCTCGCACACCTCCCCGAGGAGTACGTCGAGGAGATAATCGCCTATCACGGCCTCCCGAAGAGCACGTCGGAAACGATCACGGACCCGAACGAGCTCTACGAGGAACTGGAGCGCACGCGCGAGCGCGGCTACGCCATCGACAACGAGGAGCGACTGCGTGGGCTGCGGTGCGTCGCCGCGCCCATCCTCAGCAACGAGGACCGCGTCCTCGGCGCGGTGAGCATCGCCGGCCCGACGAACCGACTGCAGGGCGACCTCTTCGAGGAGGAACTCCCCGAGCGCCTCCTCGAAACGGTCAACGTCATCGAGTTGAACGTCACGTACTCGTAACGCCGCGTCGTCTATACCGGACTCCTATTCTTCTATCGAGAACGGTTGTACAGTCCGAGACGGTGGTTTACAGCCATACGGCCATCAGTTCTGGGCGACGGTTGGGAGGAGCGGGTGCGCTAGCGGAGACCTGTCTCGGGTGTCGGCGATTTTCCGGCCCTGGCGGACACCTATGCCTCACGTTCACCGGGGAGTCTGGCCGAGGGAGGGTTTATGGGTGCGCGCGGGCAGGTTCACACGATGGCGCACGGTGTGATACAGGTCGGCACGGGCGGGCAGGGCGAGAACTGGTGTCGGACGTTCCTCGAACCGCACGTCGCGGCCGGGCGCGTCGAGCCGGTCGCGGCGGTGGACGTCGACGAGGACGCTCACGAGAACGCGGTCGACGGCCTCGACCTTCCGCCCGAGCGGTGTTACACGGAGGTCGAGGAGGCGTTCGCCGCCCACCCCGAAGCGGACTTCTGCACGGTCGTGGTTCCGCCGTGGCTCCACGAGGACGTCGTGGACGCCGCCCTCGAGCACGGCCTCGACATACTCTCGGAGAAGCCCATCGCGGACACGCTGGAGGCCGCCGTCCGCATCGCCGAGAAGGTCGAGCACGCGGGCGCGAAGATGGGCGTGACGATGAGCCACCGCTTCGATGCGGACAAGACGACGCTGCGCCGGGAGATCCGCGAGTCGCGAAACGGCCCGCTCGACTACCTAGTCGGGCGCTTCACCTGCGACCTCCGCGAGTACGGCGAGTGGGGGGCGTTCCGCCACGACATGGACGACCCGCTCCTCGTCGACGGCGCCGTCCACCAGCTCGACTTCCTCGCGGACATGGCGGGCGAGACCTGCGAGACGGTCTACGCGGACACGTGGGAGCCCGAGTGGGCGGAGTACGACGGCGACTGTCAGGCGCTCGTCCAGATGCGCATGCGGAACGGCGTCCGCATCCAGTGGGAGGGCGCGAAGGCGAACGCGGTCGGCCTGAACAACTGGGGGCAGGACTACGTCCGGGCGGAGTGCCGGGACGCGACGCTGGTCCTCGACGACCGCGAGCTCGTCCGTCACGCCCACCAAGAGGAGCCGGCGCGCTGGGGGCGCGGCGACGACGACCCCGAGGAACTCGCGCTCGCGGAGCGCGAGCACTGGTCGAACACGTGGCTGGTCGGGCAGTTCTGCGAATGGCTGGACGGCGGCGAGCCGATGGCAACGAACGTCCGGGAGAACCTCCAGTCGGTCGCGCTCGTCGCGGCCGCCGTCGAGTCCAGCGAAACCGGCGAACCCGTTCGGGTCCAAGAACGACTGCGTGAAGCGGAGGCCGCCGTCGACCTCGAGTAGCGTGACGCACACGGCGCGAGCGCAGCGTGCGCGATGAAAGACGACGAGAACCGGTCGTCGGGCGGCTCAGAGCGGGAGGCCGCCCCAGCGGAGGTAGACCATCGCGGCGATGATGACGAACTGGAGGACGCCCTGGACGCCGGAAATCCGGGCGTTCCGGAGGCCGATGTCGCCGACGAGGTCGGTGTCGGGGTCCTCGGAGGTTATCTCGCGGTAGATGCGGACCTCGCCGGGCATGAGGACGCCGTTCCCGAGGACGGTGAGGAGCGTGATGTCGGCGAGGACGACGAGCATGACGGGGCTCGTCATCGCGAACGCGCCCATCGTGTCGTAGAGGAAGGCCGCGCTCCCGACGACGGCGACGCCGAACCACGCGAGCCAGCGCCGGTCGCGGAAGGCGTCGAACTGGTAGCCGATGCTGAGGAGCGAGGGGACGGTGACGGCGGCGGTGAAGAGCGCGAGCCACGGCATCGCGTGCGGGAAGACGCTCATCCGCATCGCGAGCGTGATGCCGCCGACCGTCGTGATAGCGGCGAGCGTCGGCATGACGAAGAAGAGTTTCGGGGTGAACTTCTCGAAGACGGCGGCGCGGACGCGCGGGTCGACGCCGCCGAGGACGGGGCCGATGACGGCGGCCATGAAGACGTCGATGCCGGTCCAGAGGACGCCCGCCATCACGTGGACGTAGGTGTGCTGTTGGACGCTCGCGGCGGTGACGGCGTAGACGAGCGCGAGGACGGGGAGCGCGACGACTGCGAGCGCGAACGCGGGGTTCGCGCGCCGCGCCAGCCCGGCGATGGTGGCGACGACGCTCGTCCGATTCGTCGACTGCGCGGAGCGTGTGCTCATGCGCTATCCTGTCTCACTAGCTCACTTGACAGTACTGGTCGCGGCGACGGGGCCGACACGGCGCTCAGTCGTCCGCCTCGAGCACGCCCTCGAGGACGCGGTCGCCGAACGCGAGCACGAGGAGCGCGCCGACGGCGTCGAAGAAGAGGTCGCCGAGCGTGTCCTCGTGTCCGTACTGGATGAGGAGCGGTTCGAGGCCGAGGCGTCGGGCCGTCGTGTGAACGACGTACTCGAGGACTTCCCAGAAGAGGCCGGCGCCGACGGTGGCACCGAGGACGTAGCGCGTCGGGTCGCGGTCGCGGCGTCGAGCGAGGAGGTGGGCGGCGGCGCCGACGAGCGACGCGGAGAGCGTGTGCGTGACGTGGTCCCACCACCAGACGTCGTCGTAGGGGCCGAGCATGCCGGTGGCGTGGAGGAGCATGGAGCCGGAGAGCCAGACGCGGTGGCGGGGACCGAACCGGAAGCCGAGGGTACACCGGAGGGCGCGCGGGAGGAACGTCGCGACGAACGCGACGAGGCCGTTCGCGACCGCGCCAGGGTTGCGCTGGCGGACGCCGGTGGCGACGACGCCGAGGATGGCGACGCGGAGCGTCCAGTCGACGGCCGCACCCGCCCGCTCGATGCTGTCGGTGCTCACTGTATCGGAGAGCACTCGCGCGGCCGAGTTAACTGCCGTGGTCCGGCGAGCGGGACGCACTGCGGGGCGGAGCCACCCCGTCGGTTCGACCAATCCGGGCATCCAGACAGCTCACCCACACAACACACCTAGACATACTGATCAGTAAAACTTCTCAGTAACACTGTGCAAAAATACCGCCCAATGGTGCTGTGTGCGGTTTCTGAATGGGTGAGGTGAGTGGGAGTGTTGGATTGGCGTGCTGTGCAGGCGGGTTCGCGGCGACGTCTGGTCGGACGGAGTGGGCGGGGAGGAAGACGGAGCCGGCGTCGGGCTACCAGTCCGCGAACTTGTCGCGCCGGAAGAGGTCGAGTTCCTGGACGACGTTCGGGTCCTCCTGCTCGGCGGCGAACGCGATGGCGTTCGCGACGTCCTCGGGCGCGGCGGCCTCGTCCGGGTCGAGTTGCTCGCTGAACGCCGCGCCGTCCTCGCTCCCGAACTCCGTGCGGACCTCCGTCGGGTTCACCGCCGTGACGCCGACGCCCTCGGTGCCGGCGTTCGCCTGCACGCTCAGCGCGAGGCCGCGCGTCCACCACTTCGTCGCCGCGTAGACCGGGCTCGCCGGGCGCGGATACTGCCCGGACATGCTCCCGAGGAAGATGAGGTTCCCGTCGCTCTCCTTCAGGTGGGGCATCGCGGCGCGCGCGACGTAGAACATCCCGTCGCAGTTCACCGCCATCATCTGCCGATAGGCCTCGAGGTCGAGCTCCTCGATTGTCGTCTCGTCGCGGCCGAGACCGGCGTTGTTCACGACGACGTCGAGGCCGCCGAAGGTGTCGACGGCGTCAGTCACGAGGGCCTCGACGGCGTCGGCGTCCGTGACGTCCGCCGCGTGGACGAGGACGTCGACGCCGTGCTCCGCGAGGAGTTCGTCCCGGAGTTCCTCGAGGCGCTCGGTCCGCCGTGCGCTGATGGCGACGTCCGCACCGCGTGCTGCGAGTTCGCGCGCCGTCGCGCGTCCGATACCGGAGCTCGCGCCCGTGACGAGCGCGGCCGCGTCTTCGAGCGAATCGCTCATAGTCGAGCGCGCGAGTGACAGGCCCTTAGGCGTTGTCCCCCGGGACGCCCGTCGCGACGAAGTAGACGCCGGCGAGCGCGACGCCCGCGCCGGCGAGCGTGACGACGGACGGCACCTCGTCGAGGAGGAGGGCGGCGAGGAGCGTGCTGACGACGGGCGTGCCGAGCATCGCGGCGCTCCCGACGCTCGCGTCGACGTGCTCGAGCGACCAGTTGAACCCCGTGTGCGTGAGGAGGCCGGGGCCGGCGGCGAGGCCGAGGAAGATGAGCCACTCGCGGGCCGGATACGGGCGGAAGACCGGCGTGCCCGTCCCGGCGGCGAAGACGCCGACGGCGAGCGTCGCCATCGCGTAGACGACGGTGACGTACGGGAAGAGCGGGAGGCGCTGGCGGACGGAGCGCCCGGCGAGCGTGTAGGCGGCGAAGCCGATGGCCGCGAGCACCGCGAACGCGTTCCCGAGGAGCGGGCGTGGGCCGCCGAGGAGCGAGGAGACGAAGACGCCGCCCGTCGAGAGGAGCGCGACGCCCGCGAACGCGACCGTGAGGCCGGAGAGCATCCGCCGGGAGACGCGCTCGTCGAGGAGGGCGTACGCGCCGAGCGGGACGATGGCGGCGTGGAGTTGCGTGAGCGTCGTCGCGGCGGCGACGGTCGTCCAGTCGACGCTGCGGAAGAAGACGAGGAAGTGGCCGCCGAGGATGACGCCGGTGACGGCGCTCACGAGCAGGTCGCGCCCCGAAATCGCGCGGAGGGCGTCGCGGTGGCGGAGCAGGGCGACGGGCGCGACGGCCGCCGTCGTGAAGAGGAGGCGATAGAAGACCTGCGTCGCGGTCGGGGCGTGACTCCATCGGATGAGGATGGCGGCGCTCCCGCCCGCGAGGATGGCGAGCAGGAGCACGAGCGGCGCGAACGCGCCGGGGTCGGAACGGAAGCGGTCGAGCATTCACTCGCGGGTTCGAGGGACGCCGCCAAGAGTGGCGTGATACGGAGGCGATTACGCGCGGTCGAGGTCGCTCTCGTACTCGCTCGCGGCCGCCGCCGAGGGCTCGTCGGGGTCGACGGTGACGTCCACGAGGTCGGGGCCGTCGCGGGCGAGCGCGGCGGCGACGGCGTCGGCGGCGTCGCTCGCGGTGTCGACGCTGGTGGCTCGCACGCCCATCCCCTCCGCGACGGTGGCGAAGTCGGCGGCGTCCCACGCGAAGGCCCCTTCCTCGGCGTCGCGTATCGCCGGGGACTTCGAGATGACGCCGTAGTCGGCGTTGTTCGAGACGACGACGGTGACGTTCAGGTCCGCCTCGGCGAGCGTGTGAAGCTCGTGAACGCACATCATGAGGCCGCCGTCGCCGGTGAGGCAGAGGACGGGCCCGTCGCGCCCGGCGGCCGCACCGATGGCGGCTGGGAGGCCGACGCCCATCCCCGCCCACGACCCGGCAGTGACGAACGTCTTGGGGGTATGGGCGTCGAAGAGCTGCATCGACCAGAGGCGGAAACCTCCGACGTCCGTCGTCACCGGGACGTCACGCGGCGTGACGTCGCGGACGGCGCGCAGGAGCGCGGGCGTCGTCGCGGGCGCGCGCTCCGGGTCGAGGAGGTCCGCGTCGGCGAGGTGGCGCTCGTACTCCGCGCGGACGTCGCGGCCGACTCGCTCGCCGTCCCACGTGCCCCCCGAATCGAGGCCGTCCAGCAGGCGGTCGGCGGCGGCCGCGACGTCGTCGACGACGGCGACGTCCGCGTCGTAGGCGGCGTCGACGTCCGAGAGCGCGAGCGTGACGTGGACGAGCGAGTCGCCCATCGGGAGCGACCAGCCGTCGGTGGCGACGCCGTCGAAGTCCGTGCCGAGGGCGAGCACGACGTCGGCGGCGTCGAGCGCGGCGACGGCGCCGGCGGGCGTGTGGCTTCCGGTGACGCCGAGACACCGCGGGTCGTCCTCCGGGAAGACGCCCTTGCCCTTGTAGGAGGTGAGGACGGGCGCGTCCAGCGCGTCGGCGAGCGCGCGGACGGCCTCGGCGCCACCGGCGGAGCGTCGCGCCCCGCCGCCCGCGTAGACGAGGGGGCGCTCGGCGTCCTCGAGGAGGGTGCGCGCGGCGGCGTCGGCGGCCGCGTTGTCGTAGGTCCGCGTCTCGGGGTCGACCGTCGCGTCGGGGGCGTCGCCCACGTCGGCGGCGAGGAGCGAGGCCGGCACGCCCAGCCGGACGGGCCCGTAGGGCTCGGTGAGCGCCGTTTCGATGCCCGCCGCGACGGCGCTCGGGAGGTCGACGGCGCGCTCGACGGTGACGTTCTCCTTCACGACGGCGTCGAACGTCCCGGGGTCGAGTTCGTGGATGGGGCCCTTCCCCCGATGCTCGGGCGCGACGTCGGCGGAGACGTGGAGTATCGGTACGCAGTCCTCGTGGGCGTTCTGCAGGCCGTGCATCGCGTTCGTGTCGCCGGGACCGGGGACGGTGAGCGTCGCCGCCGGCCGGCCGGTCGCCTCGTAGTAGCCCCACGCGACGTGCGGAATCGCGGTCTCGTGGCGCGCCATCACGTACGTCAGCTCGTCGCGGTCGGCGACGACGCGGTCGAGCGCGAGCGTCTGCGTCCCCGGGAGGCCGACGAGCAACTCGACGCCCGCGTCGCGGAGGGCGTCGTGGACGACGTCGGCGCCAGTTCGGTCCGTCATACGCGAACGAGCGGGCGCGGCGTACAAGGCAGTATCCCCCGGCCCCTGCCGTCGGCGGTACAGTTATCCTTCGGTCGGTGGACGAACGAGCATGAGCGAGCACACGGTCCTCGTCCTCCGCGAGGGGACGCACGGAATGGCGATGAGCGAGTACGCCGCCGCGATACGCGAGCGCCGACCCGACGACGACGTCGTCCTCGCGCGCACCCGCGACGAGGAGCGCGAGTTGATCGCGGACGCGGACGTCGTCACCGGCGGCGGCCTCGGTCGGGACCTCCTCGAGCGCGCGGACGATCTCGACCTCTTCGCCGCGATATCGGCCGGCTACGAGCACCTCCCGCTCGACGACATCACCGCGCGCGGCGCCGTCGTCACGAACGCTTCGGGGGTGCACGTCCCGAACATGGCCGAGCAGGTGCTGGGGAACCTCCTCGTCTTCGCGCGCCGCCTCGACGAGGGGTGGCGCCGCCAGCAGGTGCCGCGCTGGGAGCACTATCAGGCGGGCGAGCTGAAGGACTCGACGGTCACCGTCGTCGGCCTCGGCGCCATCGGGCAGGGCATCGTCGCGCGCCTCGAGCCGTTCGGCGTGGAGACGGTCGGCGTGCGCTACTCCCCCGAGAAGGGCGCCCCGACGGACGAGGTCGTCGGCTTCGACGGCCCCGGCTTCGAGGCGGCGCTCGCGCGCACCGACTACCTCGTGCTCGCGTGCCCGCTGACGGACACGACCGAGGGCCTCGTGGACGACGCGGCGTTCGGGACGCTCCCGCCGGACGCCGTCCTCGTGAACGTCGCGCGCGGCGGCGTCGTCGAGACGGACGCGCTCCTCCGCGCCCTGCGGAAGAACGAGCTCCGGGGCGCCGCGCTCGACGTCACCGACCCCGAGCCCCTCCCCGAGGACCACCCGCTCTGGGCGTTCGAGAACGTCCACGTCACGCCACACATGGCGGGGAGCACGCCCGAGTACTACGAGCGCTGTGCGGACATCCTCGCGCGGAACCTCGAACGCGTCGACGAGACCGGCGACTACGCGGGCCTCGAGAACGCCGTCGCCGAACCCGAGTAGCGGGCTTCGACACGGTTTAGGCGACACGGGCGTTCGACTCGGACGAATGTCCATCGTAGTCGTGGGGTCGTACGTGGCGGGATTGACGATGCAGGTGCCGCGCTTCCCGGTCGCGGGCGAGACGATTTCGGCGTCGTCGTTTACGGCAGGCGCGGGCGGGAAGGGGTCGAATCAGGCGGTCGCGGTGTCGCGCCTCGGCGTCGAGTCGGCGTTCGTCGGGCGGGTGGGCGACGACGACTACGCGGCCGACGCCGAGGCGCTCTGGGCGCGCGAGGGCGTCGCGGCCGAGCACGCCGAGCGCGTCAGTGCGGCGACGACGGGCGTCGCGTTCATCCTCGTGGACGACGACGGCGAGAACCAGATCGTCGTCTCGGGCGGCGCGAACGACCGACTCGGCCGCGAGGAGGTCGAGGCCGCGCGCGACGCCATCGCGAACGCGGACGTCCTGCTCACCCAGTTGGAGATCCCGGTCGCGGCCGTCGAGGCGGCGCTCGACGTCGCGGGTGCGGTGGGGACGACGGCGATACTGAACCCGGCGCCCGGCCACGGGTTACCGAGGGAGGTGGTGGCGAAGGCGGACTACCTCACGCCGAACGAGAGCGAGGCGCGCGTCGTCGCGGGCTACGGGCCGGACGACGACGTCTCTGATGAGACGGTGGCGCGCGACCTCCACGCGATGGGCGCGGGCACGGTCGTGCTGACGCAGGGCGCGAACGGCGCGATGGCGCTCGACGACGACGGCGTCACCTCGGTGCCGGCGCCGGACGTGACCGTCGTCGACCCGACGGGCGCGGGCGACGCGTTCAACGCCGGGTTCGCGGTCGGCCTCCACGAGGGCAAACCGCTGCGGGAGGCGCTCGCGTTCGGCTGTCGGGTCGGGTCGCTCGCCACCACCGAGGAGGAGGTCGTGCCCGCGCTGCCGTCGCGCGAGGCCGTCGAAGCGCTGACGGAGTAGCCCTCAGCGCCCGGGGTCGAGGAGCTCCACGGGGTGGGTGACGTCGCGCGCGAAGAGGTCGCTCATCTGCTCGGTGCAGGACGTCCCGCTCGCGACGAGTTTTCTATCTCCTTCGTCGGCGAACTCCTCGTAGAGGTCCTCGCCGACGTCCATGGAGAGCTCGTAGTACTCGGACTTGTAGCCGAAGCTCCCCGCCATCCCGCAGCACTCGACGTCCGAGGTGACGACGTCGAAGCCGTGGTCCTCGAGGACGGCCTCCGTGTAGGCCTCGACGCCGAGGGTGCGCTGCTGGCAGTGGGAGTGGTAGGCGACCGGCTCCTCGGGAGCGGCGAGAGTCGAGCCGTCGGCGCCGTTCTCGAGGAGGCCGTAGACGTACTCCATGACGTCGTAGCTGTTCTCGGCGAGGCGGTCGTGCGCCGCCTCCGGGAGGAGGTACTCGTACTCGCGGCGGAACGCCGCGAGGTCGGAGGGTTCGACGACGGCGACGTCGAAGCCCGCCTCGAGGTAGGGGTCGAGGTCGGCGGCGACCGCGTCGGCCTGCTCGCTCGCGGTGTCGATCATCCCCTGCGAGAGCGGTGCACGCCCGCTCTCGATGGGGGAGGCGAGTTCGACGTGCGCGCCCAAGGCTTCGAGCACGCGCACCGCCGCCTTCCCGCGCTCGACGAGCACGTAGTTCGTGTAGGCGTCCGGGTAGAGGACGACCTTCCGGGTGGCGTCCGCGTTCGGCGCGCGCGGCCGGCGGGCCGCGAACCACTCCGCGAGCGTCTCGCGCTGGAACTGCGGGAGGTCGCGCTCCGGCGAGACGCCGAGGTACTCGTCCATGAGCGAGCGGACGGGGCCAAGTTTCGCCGTCCAGTTCGAGAGGGGTGCGGTCTTGCTCCCGAGTTCGGCGAGCGTCCCGAAGTTCCCGAAGAGGCGCTTCTGGAGGTCCACCGAGTCCTCCGCGTCCGGCGTGAGGCCCTCGACGAGGAACTCGAACTCGCTCGGGGTGGCGTCGCCGTTCAGCCGGTCGCGGACGACCGTGTTGATCCACGGGATGTCGATCTTCACGGGGCAGGCGTTCACGCAGCGTGAGCACCCCGTACAGAGGTCGTTGAACTCGTCTGCGGCCTCCTCGCCGCGGAGGCCGGCCTCCCAGCCGGTCGCGATGCCGCCCGTGTAGGTCTCGCCGCCGAAGGCGTGGCCGCCGACGTGCTGGAAGTTCCCGCAGGAGTTCGCGCACGCGCCACAGCGGATGCAGTAGAGCGTCTCCTTCAGCTGGTCGTCCTCGCGCATGTCGAGGCGGCCGTTGTCGATGAGGACGAGGTGGAACTCGCGCTCGCCGTCGCCCGACCCGAGGGGGTCGTCGGGGTTCTCGAAGTCGATAGTGGGCGAGTCGACGGGCGGCGTGAACATCGAGACGTACTGCGAGATGTCCTGTCCGGTGGCGGTCTTCGAGATGAGCTCGACGAACGGCTGGAGCTCCTCGACGCTGGGGAGGATCTTCTCGACGCCGGTGACGGCGACGTGCGTGTCGGGCGTCACGGCGGTCTTCCGGGCGTTGCCCTCGTTGGTGACGAGCGTGATGGTGCCCGAGTCCGCGAGCACGAAGTTCGCGCCCGTCATCCCCACGTCGGCGGCGTGGATCTTCTCGCCGAGGTAGTCGCGCGCGAACGCCGTGAGCTCCTCGGCGGTCTCGAAGGGCTCCTCGGGGTCGAAGACCTCGTTGAAGAGCTCGGCGACGTCCTCGCGCGAGCGGTGGAGCGACGGGCCGATGAGGTGGGAGGGGCCCTCGTCGGCGACCTGGAGGACGAACTCGCCGAGGTCGGTCTCCCAGACGTCGACGCCCGCCGCCTCGAGGGCGTCGTTCATCTCGATCTCCTCGCTCGTCATCGACTTCGACTTCACGAGCGTCTCCGCGTCCTTCGACTCGGCGACGTCGGTGATGTACTCGTTGGCGTCGGCGGCGTCGTCGGCGACGTAGAGGTGACCGCCGTTCGCCTCGACGCTCTCGCGGACCTGCTCGACGAGCGCGGGGAGGTCCGCGATGGCCTCCTCCTTGATGGCGCGTGCTTCCTCGCGGAGCGCCTCGAAGTCGTCGAAGCGCTCGATGGCGTCGTAGCGCTCCGCGTTCATGTGCGTGATGTTCTCGTGGACGGCGTCGCCCTCGGTCTCGAGGAGGTGGCGGATCTTCTCGGCCTTCCGGCGGCGCTCGGCGCTCATCGTTCCTCCAGAATCAGGACGTGGACGTGTTTCGGACCGTGGACGCCCTCGACGAGCGCGCCCATGTCGCCGGTGGAACTGACGCCGGTCGCGAAGACGGACGACCCCCCGTCGGCGAAGCGCGCGCCGAGGTGGTCGCTCGCGGACTCGACGTCCGGAAGGACGTCGGACTCGCGGACGACGGCGACGTGTGTCGGCGGGTAGAGGCTCACGGGTTCGGTCCCCTCGGGGTCGGAGTCGACGACGAGCGTCCCGTAGCGGGCGATGGCCTTCCCGGCGCGCGTCACGCCGGTGTTCGCCTCGCGCAGGAGACGCGGCGTCGGGGGCGTCTCCACGGCAGTCCCGTCGAGGGAGACGCCGTCGATACCCAGAGGCACGCCGACCGCAGGCGGGTCGATGGCGGACGCGAGCGCGTCCCCGAACCCGTCGGGGGTCGTCCGCGTCCACCCCACCTCAAGCCGGTCGAGCGACGATTCGAAGGTCGATAGCGCGGTGCTCATGTCCGGGCCTTCTTCGACCGTCCTGTTAACCCTTGGCTTGCCGGGTGGTCACGCGCCCCTGTCGCGGCGGTTGCGGACGGCGGTCGCGGCGAGCGAGACGGCGTCGCGCATGCTCGCGGGGGAGGCGACGCCGTCGCCCGCGATGTCGAAGGCGGTGCCGTGGTCGACGCTCGTGCGGACGGTGGGAAGGCCGACGGTCACGTTGACGCCGCTCACGCCGCCGGCCTCGTCGAAGCCGAGCGTCTTGATCGGGATGTGGCCCTGGTCGTGGTACATGGAGACGACGCAGTCGAAGGCGCCGCGCGCGGCGCGGACGTACACCGTGTCCGGGGACTCGGGGCCGACGGCGTCGATGCCCTCGTCGCGGGCGCGCTCGACGGCGGGCGCGATCTCGTCGGCTTCCTCGTCGCCGAGGAGGCCGCCGTCGCTCGCGTGCGGGTTCAGGCCGGCGACGCCGATGGTCGGGTCGTCGAGGCCGAGGTCGCGCAGGCCCGCGCGCGTGACGCGAACCGTGTCGAGGACGCGCTCCTCGGTGACGAGGTCGCAGGCCTCGCGGAGCGGGACGTGCGTGCTGACGTGCGTGACGCGGAGGTCGTCCTCGACGAGCATCATCGAGTAGGTCTCGGTGCCCGTGCGCTCGGCGAGGAGGCCGGTGTGCCCGGCGTGCTCGGCGCCCGCCATGCGGGTCGCCTGCTTGTTGATCGGCGCGGTGACGATGCCGTCGACGACGCCGTCGAGCGCGAGGTCGATGGCGCGCTCGACGTAGTCGAGGCTCGCCGCGCCGAACGCCTCGCGGAGGACGCCCCACTCGTGGTCGGCGACGTTCGCGAGGTCGAGGACGTCCATCGTCCCGGCGTCGTAGCGCGCCTCTCGCGGGTCGTCGATGGCGCGCACGTCGAGGTCGAGGCCGCGGAGGGCGAGCGCGCGCCGGAGGACGGCGGCGTCGCCGACGACGAGGAGGTCGGCGTCCGTCGACCCCTCGGCGAAGGCGGCGGCGACGACCTCCGCGCCGATGCCGGCGGGGTCGCCCATCGTCACGGCGAGTCGCGGAGTTCGCTCCATTCGTCGGCGCTTCGGCGGGCGGGGGCTTTACCGTTTCGCGCCGGGAACGCGCCGGACGTAGTCGAGGGCGTCGGCGAGCGTCGCGTCGTCGCCGAACGCGCCGGCTTTCGTGACGAGCGGCGTCCCGTCGGCGCGGCCGCCGCGCACGACGCTCCCGGGGACGCCGGGTGCGACGGCCTCGCCGCGGAGCGCCAGCCCGCCGGCGTCGAGGGCGGCGAGGGCGGCGCGGGCGACGGCGCCGCCGGTGAGAACGAGGCCGTCGGGCGCGCTCGCGTCCCAGACGGCGCGTGCGGCACGCCCGAGGGCGTCGGTGACGCGGTCTCGCGCCGCGCGCTCGCTCACGCCGGCGTCGCGGGCGGCGGCGAGCGTCGCTTCGACGTCGTCGCGGGTTCGCGCGGACGCGAGGACGGCGACGGACGAGGCGGCGAGGCGGTCGCGGCAGGCCGAGACGGCGTCGGCGACCGCGCCGTCGGGGTCGGTGACGGCACGGTCGGCGGCGAGCGGGACGACCGCCGAATCGGGCAGGTGGTCGAGTTGGGCGAGCGTCTCGGGGGCGACGCTCCCGGCGACGCCGAACGCCGCGCCGGTCGGGGTCTCACGGAGGGGCGGGCGCTCGACCGTGGGCGCGTCGATTGTGACGTGCTCGGCGAGGCCGCCGCTCCCGACGAGGAGTGCGTCCCGCTCGCGCGCGGCGTCGGCAACCGCGGCGAGGTGGGAGTCGTGGACGGCGTCGACGGCGGTGACGCGCGCGCCGTCCAGCGCGACGTCGCCGCGCGCGACCCGTTCGACGCCGGTGTGTCCGACGTCGTCGAGGCCCTGTGCACGCAGGAGGGCGGGAAGCGAGGAGTCGGTGACGGGGCCGTCCGGGTCGGTTCCGGCGGGCGTGTCGGCGACGAGGTCGCCCTCGACGAGGTGGACGCCACACGCGGTGACGCGGCCGTTCGAGGGGAACGCGGGCGCGACGGCGGCGACCCCGGAGTCGGAAGCGTCGAGCGCGGCCGCGATTTCGGCGCCGAGGTTCCCGCGAAGCGTCGAGTCCACCTTCTTGTAGACGACGTCGGCGTCGACGCCCGCGACGGCGTCGCGGACGCGGCGGGCGGCGGCATCCGGGGCGAGATAGCGCGAGTCGGTGTCGACGACGACGACGGGGGCGTCCGTCTCGAAGTCGGGGGCGAGGCGGAGGACCGTCTCGTGGCCGCGCGCGGCGAAGCCGTGGCCGGTGTCGCACGCGCCCGTGAGGTCGTCCGCGACGACGAGCGCCGCCCGCTCAGTCATCGTCGAAGCCGAACGCGAAGTCCCCGGCGGCGTCGAAGGAGAGGTCGAAGCGCGGGCCGACGTCGATGTCGTCGCGCGCGTCGAAGTCGGCGGCGACCGGCTCGGAGACATAGAGCGCGTCGGGTTCGAGGGTGTTCTCGACGTAGGCGATGCGGAGGTCGGCGGGGTCCTTCACGCCGAGCATCGAGTAGGCGAGTTCGAGGGTCGCGCGGTCGCTCGGCGTGACGACGGGCACGAAGACGCGCGCGGGTTCGCCGCTCGTCGCCGCGTTCGTGTAGGTGTCCGCGAGGTCGACGTCCGCGAGCAACTGCTCGTGGGCGAAGTCCGCGAGGCCCATCCCGATGGCGTTCCCGTGCGAGGCGGGCGTGAGGCCACGGGCGTAGATACGGCCGATATCCGGCGTGTCGGGCTCCTCCTCGCCGGCGTATCGATAGCGCCCGATGACGTTCGTGTCCATGCCCGACCCGGAGACGTCCTTCCCGAGTTCGTCGACGACGAGCAGGTCGAGGTCCTCGACGGGGAGGCCGGCGAAGAGGTCGGCGGACGCCTCGAGCAACTCGGGTTCGCGCTCGAGTATCTCGTCGGCGGGGACGCCCTCGATGCGGGCGGCGCGCTCGTGGGCGTTGTCGAGGAGGGCGATGCCGCCGACGACGGGCGTTTCCTCGAAGAGGATGCGGGCGCGCTCGCGGATGGCGGTTTCGAGGCCGCGCGAGATGGCGGCGTTGTGCATCTCCTCGGCGCCGCGCTGTTTCCCGAGGCCGACGACGGCCATCTTCGCGAGGCCGGACTCGACGTCGCCCCGGAAGTCGGTGTGGAGTTTGACGCGGTTCGCGAGGAGGACGGCTTCCGCCTCGAGCGCGACCGTCGAAGCGGGGACGGGGCGGCCCTCGTCGTCCTCGGCGACGGATTCGACGGCCATCGACGCGCGTATCTCACACCCCAGCGAGTCCTCGGTGACGCCGTACTCTTCGAGGACCTCGCGCTGGCCCTCGGCGGTGGCGCCGCCGTGGCTCCCCATCGCCGGGAGGACGAACGGTTCGAGGCCGCGCTCGCGGAGTTCGTCGACGGCGGTGGCGACGAGTTCGGGCATGTCGTGGATGCCGCGACTCCCCATCGTCACCGCGACGTCGGCGCCGTCGTCGAGGGCGTCGAGCGCGGGTATCGCGTCGATGGCGTCGCGCGTCGCCGCCGCGACGTCGTCGACCCGTGGCGGGTCGCGGTGGCGTTCGGCGAACGCGAATCGCGGGAAGTCGGCGACGTCGACGTCGTTGATGGCCGCGAGCGCGTCGGCGTCGGGCACGTCGAGTTCGACCATGTGAGGTACTCGCACGAGGGTCGTCTTAGCGGTGGCGACTCGTCGCCCCCGTGGGCGCTACTCGGTGCGCGACTCGACGGTGTCGAGGAGGGCGTCGGCGGAGTCGTCGAG
Organism: Halarchaeum sp. CBA1220; assembly: GCF_003721175.2. GTDB lineage: Archaea > Halobacteriota > Halobacteria > Halobacteriales > Halobacteriaceae > Halarchaeum > Halarchaeum grantii. Next base: position 53,973 of record NZ_CP054708.1, on the reverse strand, counting down.
CGTCGTGAGCGCGCCGTGAATCATCGCGTTGAGGGTCTCGTCGGGGGCGAAGACGCGGTCGTCGGTCTTCAGGCCGAAGACGGGGACGTCGTTCTCGTGGGCGATGCCGATTTCGACCATCACGCCCTCGTCGGGGACGCGGCCGTCGAGGACGGCGACGACGGCGTCCGACTCGACGACGCCCTCGCGGTCGAGTTCGAAGATCGTCTCCATGCGCTCGGCCTCCGAGTCGAACTCCCGGTCCACGGTCTCGACGCCGTCGCGCTGCGGGAGGAAGACGTCGTGGCCGGCGTCCTCGAGTTCGGCGGTGAGGTCGGCGTTGAACGAGCGCTCCATCGGGTTGAACAGCGGCGCGGCGAAGTAGAGTCGCATACCGCAGCATCGGCCCAGTGGGGATTAACGGTTCCGCGTCGCGCACGCCACCGACGGCGAGCGCTTAAGTGCGTCTCGGCCCGCCGTTGGAGTATGTCCCGGAAAGTCCTCTTCGACACCGACCCCGGCTGCGACGACGCGGTGATGCTCGCCGTCGCGCTCGGCCACGACGACATCGACGTCGTCGGCCTCTCGACCGTCTGCGGGAACACCACCGTCGAGAACACGACGCGGAACACGCAGGCCATCCTCGAGCTCGGCGGACGCGACGACGTGCCGGTCGCTCGCGGGTGCGCGCGCCCGCTCGTGGACGAGCTCGCGACCGCCGAGTGGGTCCACGGCGAGGGCGGCATCCGGGGCGACCTCCCCTACCCGGACGAGGCGGACGTCGTCGAGTCGCACGGCGCGGACTTCATCCTCGAGCAGGCCTACGAGCACGGCACGGACCTCACGATTGCGGCCGTCGGCCCGCTCCCGAACCTCGCGCTCGCGCTCGCGAAGGAGCCCGACCTCCCGGAGATCGTCGGCGAGATCTACGTGATGGGCGGGGCGGCGCTCGCCGGCGGGAACGTCACGCCGGTCGCGGAGGCGAACTTCCACAACGACCCGGCGGCGGCGAGCCGCGTCGTGCAGGACGCGCACGCGAAGATGGTCGGCCTCGACGTCACCGACCGCGCCTCGATCCCCTTCGAGGACATCGAGGAGTACGAGGAGCGCGGCGGCGCCTTCGACGTCGTCGCGGAGTGGCTGCGCTACCCCACGGAAACGCTCGACGTCGGCGAGGAGGGACCCGCGATCCACGACGCGGCCGTCGTCGCGGACCTCATCGACCCGGACGTCCTCGACTTCGAGGAGTACTACTGCGAAATCGACACGACGGGCGGCCCATCCCACGGCTCCGTCATCTGTGACCAGCACGACATCTACGGCGAGGAGCCGAACACGCACGTCGCCGTCGACATCGACGTCGAGCGCTACCGCGAGACCGTCGAAGCCGGCCTTGAGGGGTACGCGGCGGGCGCGAGCGGCGACTGACCGGGGACGGCGGTTTTCCAGCTGGTTCGCGGGAGGAGCGCACTCGCTAGCGACGGCGCCGACGACACCGAGTTCCGTCGAGACGCCACACTCACTCGGTAAACTGCATATCGCGATACGGAATGGCAGGGCGCGGCGTGCGAGTCGCCTCAGGGGGGACATAGTGGGGGCGAGCATCGCGGCGCGGGCCGCTCGGTACCCGGCGTCGCGTCGGGACGACCAGCACGCTCCGCAGTGATTCGGGCGCGTTCAGAGTGGACGCGATAGCGCTCGGCGCGAGCGACGCTCTAGATCCAGTCCTGGCGGCGGAAGTGCGCGAGCATCAGGCCGGTGACGAGCACCATCCCGAGCATGGTCGCGGGGTAGGCGTAGTCCCAGCCGAGTTCCGGCATCGCGACGGCGCCACCGCCGAAGTTCATGCCGTAGACGCCGACGACGAACGTGAGCGGGATGAAGATGGTCGCGACGACGGTGAGCGTCTTCATCACCTCGTTGGTGGACTGGGAGACGGAGTTGAGGTAGATGTCGCGCGACCCGCTCGAGAGGTCGCGGTAGGTCTCGATGAGGTCGACGACCTGGACGAGGTGGTCGTAGACGTCCCGGAAGTACTTCTCGTTCTCGTCGGCGACCTCGGGGATGTCGCCCCGGGAGAGGTAGGAGAGGGTTTCGCGGGCGGGCCACGCGATCTTTCGGAAGGCGAGGAGGTCGCGCCGAACGTCGTTCAACTCCTCGAGGATGTCGGGGTTCGGGTTGTCGAGGACGCGTTCCTCGACGGACTCGATGTCGTCCTCGATCTCGTCGAGGAGGTGGAAGTAGTCGTCGACGATGGCGTCCATGATGCGGTAGGCGAGGAAGTCGGTGCCTCGGTTGGCGACGCGCTCGCTGTGTGACGCCCACCGCGACGTCCCGGGTTCGACGACATCGACGTCGGTGGTGGAGAGGGTGACGAGCCAGTCCTCGCCGATGAAGAAGCCGACGGGGTTGGTGCGGATCTCCTTGTCGAACTCGACGTCGGCGCGCTGACTGAGGGTGGCGGTCTTCATGAGGACGAACGTGTGGGCGTCGTACTCCTCGACCTTCGGGCGGGTCTCCTCGCGAACGACGTCCTCGACGGCGAGCTGGTGGATGTCGAAGCGCCGGCGGAGGCGTCGGAGGTCGGCCGATTCGGCGGCGTCGGCGTGGACCCACGTCTCGCCGTCGGTGGCGACGGCGTCCCCGAGGTCGTCGAAGCGCTCGACGCCGTCGGCCGTGTACGCCATCGCGTGGAGCGTCATCGCGTCTCCTCCACGGGTGGTTGGGGGATCACGATGAGGCTGATGCCGACCATGACGGCAGTGAGGGAGAACGCCCGACCGGGGTATGCGGCGGAGACACCGGCGACGTAGGCGAGGAGACCGGGGATGAGGAGCGCGCTCCCCGCGACGGTGTAGCGGTCCATACGGCCGCTCACACGCCCCGGGGGCATAGAAGACACGGGCCAGTTAATAATACTAGACAGTATGTCTACACAGTAATACTGTGTGAGTTGACTGAGTGGGTTGGCGAAAGCTACTTGGTCGGCGCCGCGCATGGAGTGCGTATGCCGACGACCGCATACACGATCTGGAGCGAGGCCGGTGGGGTGGGGAAGACCACCTTCACGGTCACGCTCGCGGCCGCGCACGCCCGACACGGCCAGCGCGTGCTCGTCGTCGACCTCGACCCGCAGGACGGCGGGGCGACCCACCACTTCGGCGCGACCGACGAGCGCTCGAACCCCGAGGCCGACAACCTCGTCCGGCACATGATCGGCCGCCCGAAGGGCGACTTCGCGGACCTCGTCGAGGGCGTCGCCGACGGCATCGACCTCGTGCCGTCGCACAACATGCTCGAATCCCTCGAGCGCAACCTCCTGCGCGCCCAGCGCATGGAGGAGGACATGGGCGAGGAGTTCGTCCCCGAGCGCCAGCTCCGCCGCGTCCTCAGCGAGAACGCGGTTCCCGAGACGTACGACGTCATCATCATCGACCCGCCCGCGACGGGCGGCCAGCACGTCTACAACGCCGTCTACGCGGCGTCGAACCTCCTCATCCCCATCGAGCTCTCCGCGAAGGGACAGGAGTCCGTCGAGGGGATGCGCGACACCGTCGAGGGCATCGAGGCCGAGCTGGAGGACGTCGAAGTCGGCGTCCTCGGCGTCGTCCCGAACCGCGTCTCGAACACGAAGACCCAGTCGACGTACAAGGAAGCCCTCGAGGAGCAGGGCTTCCCGGTCGCGCCGGTGGAGATCCGCGAGCGCCGCGCGATGCTGGAGGGCGCGTGGGACGCACAGGTGACGCCCTACGAGTTCGCGACCGGTCGCGAGCGCGTGCGCGAACGCGAGCTCGAGACGCTCCGGCAGTTCGACGAGCTCGCGCGCTACGTCGCCGCGCAGTTCGGCGTCGAGTTGGACGAGTCGGACATCGACGAGGAGGTGCGACTATGAAGTCCGGCGCGAGCGACCCGTTCGCGAACGACGACGAGGAAGCGGAAGAGTCCGGAACCGACGCGGCGTCCGAGAGTCCGACCAGCGAGAGCGGGAACGCGTCGAGCGACGAACCGCTCGAACTCCCCTACATCTACCGGCGCGACAAGGTGAAGGACGAGCGCCCGGACGTCCACCAGCTGTTCGTGCGCTCCGAGACGGACGAGTCGGCGCGCGACGCCGAGCGAGACCTCGAGAAACTGCTGGGCGAGGACGTCTATCGCCTCGACGCCCGCGAAGCCATCTACCTCGCGGGGATGCGCCACCTCGACGAGGCGGCGGACGTCCTCCGCGAGTGGGGGTACGACCGCTGACCGGCGAGTCGGCGTACCGGGCCATACCCGCTCTGAGTCCGCCGAATACCGGCCGACGGGCACTTACATAGATAGGGGTGTAAACCCGTGCGGCAGAACACTTATACCGTGGCTCGGCTTACGTGACGTAACATGAGTGCAGACGAAGCGACCTGCAACTGCAAGGTCGGTCGGGTCGCGTCCGAGTACGGGCTCGGGGAGATCGGCGAGGAACTGGCGTCGCTCTGGCGCGGCGAGGAGGGCGAGTCGTACAGCCTGCGCGACCTCCAGCATTACTTCAACCGGCGCGTCCTCGAAGCGGAGTTGCGCTCGGCGAACGTCGAGGTGCTCGACGGCGAACTCGAGAACACCTATCGCCTCCTCACGGACGACGACGTGAGCGCGGGGATGCGGACGCAGGCGATGGGGCGACTCGAGCGCGACGGCGTCGACGTCGAGGCCGTCGAGAAGGACTTCGTCTCCCATCAGTCCATCCACACGCACCTCCGGGAGTGCCTCGGCGCCGAGAAGGACCCCGAGCCGGCGGACCGCGTCGCCTCGACGCAGAGCACGGTCGGGTCGCTGGAGGCGCGCACGGAGAAAATCGCGGCGAACAACCTCGAACGCCTCGCCGGCGAGGAAGTGTCGCTCGAGGGCTTCGACGTCATCGTGACGACGCACGTCACCTGCGACGAGTGCGGACGGCGCTACGAGTTCGGCGACCTGCTCGACGACGGGGGCTGTGAGTGTCGCCTCCCACAGCACGCCTGACGGCTTGCAGTACCTATAAGTCGGCACGATTCGTCAGAGGCGGGTATGCAAACGAGTCGTGCCGAGGGGACGGACGCGAGCATCCGTGTCTCCAACATCGGCGGTATCGAGTCGACGGAAGTCGACCTCACACCGGGCGTGAACGTCCTCGTCGGGCGGAACGCGACCAACCGGACGTCCTTCCTCCAGTCGCTGATGGCGGTCTCGGGGAGCAAGCGCGCGTCGCTGAAGGGCGACGCCGAGGAGGGCCGCGTCGAGCTCGAACTCGGCGACGAGACGTTCACGCGCGTCCTGACGCGACGCGGCGACGGCGTCGACTTCTCCGGCGACCCCGTCCTCGACGACCCCGAGCTCGCGGACCTCTTCGCGTTCCTCCTCGAGGACAACGAGGCGCGGCGCGCCATCGCGACGAAGGGCGACCTCCGCGACCTCGTGATGCGGCCGGTGGACACGGAGGCGATCAACGACCGCATCGACGAACTCGTCGCGGAGCGCGAGCGCATCGACGACGAGATCGAGAGCGCGGACGCCGCGAGCCGCCGGATTCCCGAGCTCGAGGAGCGCCGCGTCGAGCTCCAGGACGAGATCGAGGCGAAGCGCGACGCCCTCGAAGCCAAGCAGGACGAGATCGACGAGGCGGACGCCGGCGTCGAGGAGTCCCGCGAGGAGAAGGACGACCTCGAGGAGGCGCTCGACCGACTGAACGACCGGCGCGCGGAGCTCGAACGCGTCGCCTCGCGGCTGGAGAACGAGCGCTCCAGTCTCGCGTCCGTCCGCGAGGAGCGCGAGGACGTCGAGGAGACGCTCGCGGACCTCGAGGCGGTCGACGAGGACGAGGTGGCGTTCCTCGAGGAGCGCGTCTCCTCGCTTCGCGACCGGAAGCGGCGCCTCGACTCGACGATCACGCAGCTCCAGAGCCTCATCCAGTTCAACGAGGAGATGCTCGACGGCGAGCACACCGAGGTCCTCCAGCTCCTCGCGGACGAGGAGGGCGCGGAGTCGAGCGCGGTGACGGACGCGCTCCTCCCGGAGTCCGAGCACTCGCAGGGCCGCTGTTGGACGTGTGGCTCCGAGGTGTCGATGGACGACGTCGAGGAGACGCTGGAGAAGCTCCGCTCGCTCGCGCGCGAGAAACGCACGGAGCGCTCGGACGTGACGAGCGAGCTCGAGGAGGTACAGTCGGAGCGCAACGAGCTCGAGACGCGCATCGAGCGCCGCGAGAGCCTGGAGTCGCGTCTCGAGAACCTCGGCGAGGAGATCGAGGAGCGCGAGGACGCCGTCGAGCGCCTCACCGACGAGCGCGAGGAGGCACAGGCGGCGGTCGAGGACCTCGAGGAGACGGTCGAGGACCTCGAGGAGGGCCGGCACAGCGCGGTGCTCGACCTCCACCGGGAGGCGAACGAGCTCCAGTTCGAGTTGAACGACCTGCAGGACGACCTCGAGCGCGTCGAGGAGGAGATCACGGAGCTGCAGGCGGAGGCGGACCGCCGCGAGGACCTCGAAGCGGAGCGCGAGGAGTTGACGACGGAGCTCGAGGACCTGCGGACGCGCATCGACCGCCTCGAAGCGGAGGCCGTCGAGTCGTTCAACGAGCACATGGAGACGGTGCTCGACGTCCTCGATTACGGGAACGTCTCGCGGGTGTGGATCGAGCGCGCGGAGGAGCGCGTCCGGCAGGGCCGCCGGAAGGTGGAGAAGACGGTGTTCCGCCTGCACGTCGTGCGCACGGGCGCGGACGGCACCGCCTACGAGGACACGGTCGACCACCTCTCGGAGTCCGAGCGCGAGGTCATCGGCCTCGTCTTCGGCCTCGCGGGCTACCTCGTCCACGAAGTCTACGAGGAGTGCCCGTTCATGCTGCTGGACTCGCTGGAGGCCATCGACTCGGATCGCATCGCGGCGCTCGTCGACTACTTCCACGAGTACGCGCCCTACATCGCCGTCGCGCTCCTGCCGGAGGACGCGCAGGCGCTCGACGACGACTACCGGCGCGTCACCGAGATCTGAACCGCGTCGCGTTCAGCGACGCGGAACGGCCGCCGCGCTAGACGGTGAGCGTGGTCTCTGCCCACCCGGACGCCCCCGAGGGGAAGGTGTCCGTCTCCGCGCGCGGTTGGACGGTGCCGTCGTCGGTGACGGCGCGCGCACGGACGTCGTGCTCGCCGCTCGGCGGGGCCTCCCACGTGTAGGCCCACTGGCGCCAGACGTCGCCATCGAGCGCGCCGTCGAGGCGCTCGGAGAGGCGGGCGTCGCGCCACGTCTCGCCGCCGTCGACGCTGACTTCGACGCGGGCGACGCCGCGCGTGCCGGCGTAGGCGACGCCGGCGAGCGTGACGGCGCCGGGGGCGCGCTCGGTCGCCCAGATCTTCGTGACGGCGTTCACGGGCCCGGTGCCGTGCCAGCCGCGGCGCTCCCAGTAGCCGTCGGCCTCGCGTTCGAGGAACTCGAGGGCGGTCACCCACTTGACGTTCACTTCGCCCCAGTGGCCGGGGACGAGCAGGCGGACGGGGTGGCCGTGCGCGCGGGGGAGGGGGTCGCCGTTCATGCCGAACGCGAGGAAGCCGTCGCGGAGCGCGGCGAGGGGGAACTCGACCTCGTAGCCGTCGGCGGCGTGGACCATGACGCAGCCGCAGTCGCTCGAGATCTCGCGACCCTCGAGGAGCGCGCTGACGGGGACGCCGGTCCAGACGGCGGTGTCGGTGAGTTTCCCGTCGACGGGGTCGGAGACGCAGCGGAGGGTGTCGACGGCGTCCGTGCGCTCCTCGCGCTCGCGGAGGGCGTCGAAGCCGACGGGCGCGGGGTCGTCGATGGCGCCCTCGAAGCGCAGCTCCCAGTCGGCGGCCTCGACGTAGGGGTCGGCGCTGTTGATGTCGACGGTGTAGAACTCGGCGTTCGTGGAGAGGAGGCCGGGGAGGCCGTCGACGGCGAGCGATTTTGCGTCGGCGTCGGCTTCGAGGGCGGCGACGCGTTCGTCGCGGTAGCGCCCGTCGGCGGGGACGGGTTCGCGGACGGCCGTGTTGCGGCCGGCGTAGCCGGCGAGCGCGCCGAAGACGGCGACGCCGCCGGCGGCGCGGAGGACGCGGCGACGGGCGGGCGAGAGCGCGGCGCGAGGCGGTCGCGGGTCGGCGAGGAAGTAGAGGACGACGACGGCAGCGGGGAAGCCGGCGCCGAGCGCGCGGAAGAGGGAGCCGGTGGTGACGGCGGCGACGGCGGTGACGAGGAGGGCGACGGCGAAGACGCCGAGCGCGGGGACGTCGAGTCGGAGGGCGAGTTCGACGGTAACGCCGACGAGCGCGGCGAGCACGAGCACGGTGAGGGCGAACGCGACGGCGTAGGCGACGGCGTCGGTGAGGCCGGGGGCCTGCGAGACGACGACGCCGACGAGGGCGCCGGGCGTGTATCGCGCGACGACGTCGTAGGCGGGGGTGACGACGAACGCGAGCGTCGTGCCGGCGACGGCGAACGACCCGGCGACGGCGGCGAGCGCGGCGAGCACGGGCGCGGCGACCCGGTCTATGTCGACCATGCACGCGATACGGGTGGTTCCGTGTTAGCAGTTGTGCCTCCGGCGGCGTGGTCCCGAAACCACTATGGCTCTCTCGGACCCCGAGTCCGTATGAGCGAGACGGCGCGCGCGGACGGGGGGACGGAGGGAGCGGAGGAGCGACGGGACGTGGTGGTCGTCGGCGGCGGGCCGGCGGGCTGTGCGGCGGCGGTGTTCACGGCACGCTACGGCCTCGACACCGTCGTCTTCGACCGCGGTCCGTCCTCGATCCGGCGCTGTGGCTACCTCGAGAACTACCTCGGCTTCCCCGCCGGCATCGACATCGAGACGTTCGTCACCCTCGCGCACGACCACGTCGAGCAGTCCGGTGGCGACGTGGTCGCCGACACCGTGGAGTCGGTCGAGCGCGCGGACGGGGGCTTCCGGGTGGCGACGGCGGACGGCCGCGTCGTTCGCGCGGAGCGCGTCGTCGCCGCCGCGAAGTACGGGGGCGACCCGTTCCTCGGCCTCGACGAGGACGCCGTGGAGGTCGTCGCACACGACGGCGAGAAGTCCGAGCGCTTCGACTCGGCGTATGCGGACCGGGAGGGCCGAACCCCGACGGAGGGGTTCTACGTCGCGGGGCCGCTCGCTGGCGTGCGCGATCAGGCGCTCGTCGCGGCGGGCCACGGCGCCGGGGTCGGGTGCGCCATCGTCGAGGACGTCCGCCGCGAAGCGGGCTACTGGGAGGCCGTCGCCGCCTACTACGACTGGGTGCGACGCGAGGAGAACCTGACCGGCGAGTGGGCGGAGCGCGAGCACTGGCGCGAGTACCTCGCGGCGGACGCACCCGAGGACGTGGACGAGGAGACGTTCGAGCGGGTGTGTGAGGCGTACGTCGACGAGCGCTTCGCGCAGTACCGCTCGCCCGAGGAGCGCGAACGCCTCCGCTCGGAGGGCCACGAGCGCCTCGCCGAGTACCTCGACGTCGAGTAGGGGGCGTCGCGTTCGCCCGGCGGGAACGAGTCCGAATTACACGGATACGGCCGTAAACGGGCGATGCAACTCGCCTCGGCGGCCACGGAGGGCGAGACGCGGACATCGGCCGACTGACGCGACCACGCATCGTTTCTCGAAACGAGAACGAAATCCGGCGACAGGAGCGTTCGCGTGCCGCCGAAGCGCTCATCGGTCGCGGGTTTGGATGACCGACGGTGTTTGCGAACCGAGAACAAGGTTTATCATCGTTCGGGATGGTTCTCCGAATATGCCGAAACAGAGCCGACGAACGGTGGACGCGGTCCGCACCGCCTGTGAGATCCTCGACGTCCTCCAGACGCGCGAGCGGGCCGGCGTCACCGAGATCGCCGACGAGGTCGGACTCGCGAAGGGCGCGGTCCACCGCCACCTGACGACGCTCGACGACTGCGAGTACGTCGTGAACGAGGACGGCGAATACCGACTGAGCCTGCGCTACCTCGACATGGCGAATCAGGTGAAGGGGATGGTCGGGAACTACGACGTCATCGCGGGCGAGCTCCAGAACCTCGCGGAGGCCACCGGCGAGATTGCGCAGTTCGCGACCGAGGAACACGGCTGGGTGACGTACGTCTACAAGGCGACCGGCGACTCCGGCATCCAGACGGCGTCCTCGGCGGGCAAGCGCGAGTACATGCATTCGACGTCGCTCGGGAAGGCGATGCTCGCGGAGATGGACGAAGCGCGCGTCCGCGAGATCCTCGCCGAGCACGGGATGCCCGCGAAGACCGAGCACACCTGCACGGACGCCGACGAACTCATCGACACCCTCGCGGCCGTCCGCGAACGCGGCTACGCGCTCGACAACGAGGAGAACATCACCGGCCTGCGCTGCGTCGGAATGCCGCTGACGGACGGGGACACGGAGGTCTTCGGCGCGGTGAGCGTCTCCGGGCCGGTGAGCCGGATGACCGACGAGCGCATCGGCGGCGAGATCGCGGAGACGCTCGAGCGCTCCACGAACGTCATCGAGATCAACTCGAAGTTCTCGTAGGCCCGCCCCCACCGATGCTATTAAGCGCGCGGACGCCGCGCACCCGAGTACGGTCGACGCGACCGGAGAGACGACCATGGAGTACACGACACTCGGACGGACGGACGTATCGGTGAGCAGGGTCGGCCTCGGCCTCTGGAACGTCAGCGGCGACGTGAACTGGGACCGGGTCGAAGAAGACGACGCGGTGGAGACGATTCAGGCCGCCGTCGACGCCGGCATCACCTTCCTCGACACGGCCGAGGCGTACGGCGACGGCTACTCGGAGTCCGTCCTCGGTGCGGCGCTCGAGACGCTGAACCGCGACGACGTCGTCGTCGCGACGAAAGCCCACCAGAGCAACCTCGCGTACGACGACCTGAAGGCGGCGTGCGAGGCGTCGCTCGACCGGCTGGGCGTCGACACCATCGACGTCTACTACCTCCACTACCCGAACCCGGACGTCCCCGTCTCGGAGACGGCGCGCGCGCTCCGCGAGTTGCGGGAGGAGGGGAAGATTCGGGTGCCCGCCGTCTCGAACCACGGCGTGCGCGACCTGAACGACGTCCTCGAGGAGGTGCGCGTGGAGGCGAATCAACTCCCCTACAACCTGCTCTGGCGCGCCATCGAGTACGAGGTGAAGGACGCCTGCGTCGAGAACGACGTGGACGCCGTCTGCTACAGCGCGCTCGCGCAGGGCCTGCTGACCGGGCGTTTCGACTCGCCGGACGACGTTCCGGCGGGGCGCGCGCGGACGCGGCACTTCTCGAGCGAGCGAGAGCACGCGCGCCACGGCGAGGCCGGCGCGGAGGCGGAGACGTTCGCGGCCATCGAGGAGTTCGAGGCGCTCTGCGAGGAGTTCGACGTCCCGATGGTGGAGGCGGCCATCGCGTGGCCGCTCCACCGCGAGGGCGTCGGGAGCGTACTCGTCGGTGCCACGAGTCCGGAGCAGGCGCGCGCGAACGCGGCGGCGGCGGAGCGCTCGCTCCCCCCGGAGTTCGTCGAGCGCGCGGCGGACATCACAGCGGAGTTGAAGGAGGCGCTGGGTCCGAACCCGGACCCATGGCAGTCGGAGTCGCGCTATCGCTGACTACTCCCAGGGCGTGTCCTCGCGGGGCGGGCTGAAGACGTCGATGCCCTCGACGGGTTCGTCGCCCCGGTTCTCCGCCGCGTGCGGGACGCCACCGGGGACGAGGAGGCAGTCGCCGGCCTCGACCTCGTAGGTCTCGCCCTCGACGTGCATCGTGAGGGTGCCTCGGTGGACGAAGCCGACCTGCTCGTTCGGATGGCTGTGCTCGGAGGCGGACGCGCCGGCGTCGAAGCGGAAGTGCTGGACGTTCATCTGCTCGCCGCTGAACAGCTGAGCGGGGTAGACGCCGTCCTCGGCTTCGGCGCTCTCGACGTCATCTGGTGAGACGACTTGCATCGTCGTCACCGTTCGCGCACTGACACATAAGTTATATGGTCTCGCGGGAGAGGGTATCACACGACATGGAGACGTTCACGTCCGAGGAGGGCTACGTACTGCTTCGGCTGGATCGCGGCGACCTCGCGCTCGAATGTATCCGGGAGGCCGTCGAGGAACACGACATCGACACCGGCATCGTCGTCTCCGGCCTCGGGACGTTCAGTACCCTCAACATCCACTACGTCGACCGGACGGACCTCCCCGAGGAGCAGGCGGACCGGAACGTCACGCTCGAACTGGAGGGGTCGTGGGAGGTGACGAACATCCAGGGGCTCGTCGCGGACGGCGACCCGCACCTGCACGCGACGGCGTTCGACGGCGAGCGCACCGTCGCCGGCCACCTCGAGGAGGGCTGTGAGGTGAACGTCCTCGGCGAAGTCGCCATCAAGCGCCTCGACGACGTCCCGCTGACGCGCGTCCCGAACGAGCACGACGTCTCGCAGCTCACCCACCGGTAAGATGGACGCACCAGACCCGGGGGCGCTCGCCGCCCTCAACGACCTCAGTGCGGAGGACCTCCCCGAGTTCGCGCCGGTGAAGCGCCACCGCGACCCGCCACGGGTCGACGACGTCGCGGCGGCGGCCCGCGACGCCGTCGCCGCCGTCCCGGCGCTCGACGATTTAGACGAGGGCGCCGAGGTCGGCATCACGGGCGGGAGTCGCGGCATCCACGACATGCCGGCGGTCCTCTCGGCGGTCGTGGACGCGCTCGACGCGCGCGGCCTCGAACCGTTCGTCTTCCCGGCCATGGGGAGTCACGGCGGCGCCACCGCCGAGGGGCAGGTGGAGACGCTCGAGTCCGTGGGCATCACGGAGGCGTCGGTGGGCTGTGAAATACGCGCGTCGATGGCGGTCGAGGCCGTCGCCGAAGACGACGACGGCCGGCCGGTCTACGCCGCCGAGGACGCCATCGAGGCGGACGCCGTCCTCCTCGCGAACCGCGTCAAACTCCACACCGACTTCCACGGCCGAATCGAGTCCGGCCTGGCGAAGATGGCGGTCATCGGCGTCGGGAAACAGCGCGGGGCGGACGAGGCCCACCGGGCGGCGCTCGCGACGGGGTTCGACGAGGTCATCCCGGAGCGCGCCGCCCTCCTCTTCGAGGAGACGCCGATAGTCGGCGGCGTCGGTGTCGTCGAGAACGCGGCCGAGCGCGCCGCGCTCGTCGAGGGCGTCCCCGCCGACGAGATACTCGAACGCGAACCCGGGTTGCTGGAGCGCGCGGAGGAACTCCAGCCGATGCTCCCCGTCGACGACCTCGACCTGCTCGTTCTGGACGAAATCGGGAAGAACGTCTCGGGGACGGGGATGGACACGAACGTCGTCGGGCGGATGCTGATGTCGGGCGAGCCGGAGTTCGAGACGCCGGACGTGACGCGCATCTACGTGCGCGGCCTCACCGAGGAGACGCACGGGAACGCGAACGGCGTCGGCCTCGCGGACTTCGCGCACGCGGACGTCGAGGCGGGGATCGACCGAACGTCGACGTACGTGAACTCGCTGACGGGCGGCCAGCCGGAACGCGGGCGGCTGCCGGTGATACTGCCGTCGGACGAGCACGCGTTCCGGGCGGCGTTCTCGACGGTCGGGGTGCGCGACCCGGCGGACCTGCGTATCGCACGCATCCGGAACACGCTCGAGCCGGATTCGCTCGTGGTCTCGGAGCCGGTCGCGCGCGAACTCGAGGGGCGCGAGGGCGTCAGCGTCGGCGACCTGCGTCCGCTCGCGTTCGAGGACGGCGCGCTCGTCGCTCCGGGTTACGGCGTGAGCGGATTGTGAGGACCGACACCGCTTAGTGGATGCTCGGTGTGGGTGGGGACGATGCGACACGTCAGATTCCGTGACCCGGCCGGGAGCGTCCGGCAGGGCACGTGGACGGACGACGGTATCGAGTTCGGAGAGCGCACCTACGAGCCCTCGGAGGTCGACGTCTTGGCGCCGAGCGACCCGAGCAAGATCGTCTGCGTGGGGCTGAACTACGCGAACCACGCGGAGGAGGAGGGCATGGAGGTTCCGGACCGACCGCTGCTCTTCCTGAAGCCGCCGAACACCGTCGCGGGCCACGGCGACACCATCACGCCCCCCGAGGGGAAGGAGACCATCGAGCACGAGGTCGAACTCGGCATCGTGATCGGCGAGCAGTGTCGGAACGTCCCGGAGGAGGAGGCGATGGACGTCGTCGCGGGCTACACGGTGGCGGACGACGTCTCGAACCGCGACGACCAGTACGTCGAGCAGAACTGGGTGCGCGGGAAGGCCTTCGACGGCGCCTGCCCGCTCGGGCCGGTCGTCGCCGACCCCGAGCACGTCCCCGACGACGCACACGTCGAGCTCCGCGTGAACGGCGAGGTCCGGCAGTCCTCGAGCATCTCGGAGTTCATCTTCAGCGTCCCCGAGCTCGTCGCGGAGATAACGCAGTACATGACGCTCGAGGAGGGCGACGTCATCATCACCGGCACGCCCGCCGGCGTGGACGCGCTCGAGGACGGCGACGAGGTCGAAGTCGAGATCGAGGGCGTCGGCACGCTCGAGCACGGCGTCGAGCGGTAACGACACACCATAATTTATTATATATCGTCCGAATAGGCCGGGTATGGACGACCAGCGTGCGGCGCGTCGAGGAACGCGAGACGGGTATCCGGTGGTGCCGGACATCGAGGTGGGCGGATGACGTACCGCGCGGGCATCATCGGCGCGGGCGGCATCGCGGGCCTCGGCATCCTCGGCATGCACGACGAGGAGGACATCGGACGGAAGAAGTTCGAGGCGAGTCACGCGGGCGGCTACGCGGCGACCGACGGCGTCGAACTCGTCGCCGTCGCGGACCTCGACGAGGAGAAGCTCTCGACGTTCGGCGACGCGTGGGACCTCCCGGAGGACGCGCTCTACGCGGATCACGCGGCGATGCTGGAGGCCGAGGACCTCGACGTCGTCTCCGTCTGCACGCCGTCGTTTCTCCACCACGACCACGTCAGCGACGCCGTCGAAATCGGCGACCCGGACGTGGTGTGGTGCGAGAAACCCATCGCGTCCAGCGTCTCCGACGCCGAGGGGATGATCGCGGCCTGCGAGGAGGCGGACGCCGAGCTGCTCGTGAACCACTCCTTCCGCTTCACGGAGAAACTCGAGCGCCTCCGCGCGCTCGTGCAGGAGGAGGACCTTCTCGGCGACGTCCACTCTGTGAGCGCGCAGTACCGCATGGAGCTCCTGCGGAACTCGACGCACCTGCTGGACACGCTCGTCTACCTGCTGGACGCGCGCGCCGAGTCCGTCGCCGGCCACATCACCGGCGAGAACGAGGCGGTGGAGTCGCTGGACGCGGCCGTGGACGTCGACGACGCGGGCGGCGGCGGCTTCGTCGTGATGGACGACGGGACGTTCGTGACCGTGGACTGCACGATACCGCGCGAGGACTCCTCGATGACGCTGAACTTCGTCGGCTCGGGGGGGAAGCTCTACATGAACAACGACGACGGCGAGTGGCGCTACTGGGGGCTCGAGGACGGCGAGCACACGGAGGCGGACCTCCCGGGTATCGAGGGCGCGTGGACGTGGGACGAAGACTACCAGCGCGCGTTCCCGAACGCCGCCGCGCACGTCGTCGCCCTCCTCGACGGCGACGCGGAGAACCGCTCGCCCGGAACGGACGCGCTCAGATCGCTCGAAATCATCGTCGCGTTCTATCTTTCTGAATACACCGGTGGCCGCGTCGAAATCCCGCTGAGCCGCCCGCTCAGGGACGTTACCATCACGTCGTGGTGAATCGCGAGACAGCGTGACAAGGTGAGCAAAGCCCGCCGGTACCCAAAGATGCCTCAAGTCGGACGACAAACCACACGTCTGCATGCCAGACGCGAACAAGAACTACGTGGGTGGCGAGTGGACGACGACGGAGACGGGCGAGACGCTCGACGTCGTCAACCCCGCCGACCCGAGCGAAGTCGTCGCACGCTACCAGCAGTCCGGGAGCGAGGACGCGACCGAGGCAGTCGAGGCGGCCGCCGAGGCGGCCGACGAGTGGGCGGCGACGCCCGGCCCCGAGCGCGGAACGGTCCTGCGCGAGGCCGCGAAGATCCTCGACGACAAGAAGGAGGAACTCACCGACCAGCTCGTCGCCGAAGAGGGGAAGGCACGCGGCGAGGCCGCCGGCGAGGTCCAGCGCGCCATCGACATCTTCTACTACTTCGCACAGAAGGCGTCCGACCTCGGCGGAACGCGCAAACAGGCCAGCGGCCCCGACACGGACCTCTACACGATCCAGGAGCCCGTCGGCGTCGCGGCGCTCATCACGCCGTGGAACTACCCCATCGCGATTCCCGCCTGGAAGCTCGCGCCCGCCCTCGCGACCGGGAACGCGGTCGTCCTCAAGCCCGCGAGCGTCGCCCCCGGTCCCGCCGTCGCGCTCGCCGAGGCCCTCGACGAGGCCGGCCTCCCCGACGGCGTCCTGAACGTCGTCACCGGCCCCGGTAGCTCCGTCGCGAACACCTTCGTCGAGGCCGACGAGGTCGACGCCGTCTCCTTCACCGGGAGCTCGCAGGTCGGCGAGATGGTCTACGACCAGGCGACCGACCACGGCAAGCGCGCCCAGATGGAGATGGGCGGCAAGAACCCGACGGTCGTCGCCTCCTCCGCCGACCCCGAGGAGGCCGCCGACATCGTGGCGTCCGGTGGCTTCGGAACGACCGGGCAGTCCTGTACGGCCTGCTCGCGCGCCATCGTCCACGAGGACGTCTACGACGAGTTCGTCGACGCGCTCGTCGACGAGGCCGAGTCCATCGAGATCGGCCCCGGCAACGAGGCGGACATGGGCCCGCAGGTCTCCGAGTCCGAGGTCGAGGGCACCCTCGAGTACATCGACATCGCCGAGGACGAGGGCGCGACGCTCGAAACCGGCGGCGGCGTCCCCGACGACCTCGGTGACGGGTTCTACGTCGAGCCCACTGTGTTCACCGATGTGAAACGCGATTACCGCATCGCCCAAGAGGAAGTCTTCGGTCCGGTCGTCGCCGTCATCAAGGTCTCGGACTACGAGGAAGCCCTCGACGTCGCCAACGACGTCGACTACGGCCTCTCCTCCAGCATCGTCACCGACGACCACACCGAGGCCAAGAGCTTCATCGACGACTCCGAGGCGGGCGTCGTGAAGGTCAACGACAAGACCACCGGCCTCGAACTCCACGTCCCCTTCGGCGGCTTCAAGCGCTCCTCCTCCGAGACGTGGCGCGAGCAGGGCGACGCCGGTATCGACTTCTACACCATCTCCAAGACCGTCTACGACAACTACTGAACGTCCGCTAACGCCGGACGCGACGGCCCCGCCGGTCGTCGCGCCCGCGTTTCGGCGTCGCGGTTCACACGAGCGACTCGACGCGCGCGGTCCGACGACGCACCGCCCCGCACAGTCGAGCGTCTGGCACTCGGCTCACGCGTCGTCGTACTCGAACTCCGTCCACGCCCCCTCGATGTAGGGATACTCCTCGACGACGGACTCGTCCACCTCGACGCCGAGGCCCGGCCCGTCCGGGAGCGTGAGATGGCCGTCCTCGATGTCGAGGTCCGTTTCGAGGACGTCGTCCGCGAGCGGGAACGGATACATCGCCTCGACGCCGTCACCGAATATCGGCTGTTCGAGACGGACGTCCTCCGGGGAGGCGGCGACGAGGTGGCCGTTCGCGACGAGGCCGAGGTTCGTCCCGAAGTTGTGCGGGACGAACTCGACGTCCGCGCGCCCGGCGCACAGCTCGACGCACTCCCAGCAGCCGGTGAAGCCGGCGTGGTGGCGGACGTCTCCCTGCAGGAAGTCGACGCCCGTCTCCGCGAGCCGACGGAGGCCGGCGACGGACTCCTCGCTCTCCCCGCCCGCGAGCGGGAGGGCCGTGCGCTCGCGCAGGCGCTCGTAGGCGTCGTAGTCGGCGGGCTCGACGGGTTCCTCGATCCAGTAGGGGTCGTGGGCATCGAAGGCGTCGAGCAGCTCGACGACCCCCTCGAAGCCGTAGGAGCGCTCGCCGAGCTTCCACCACGTGTGGGCGTCCACCATGAGGTCCATCTCGTCGCCGACGGCCTCGTCGAGGAGACGGAGGGTGCGTTCGTCCTCCTCGGGGCCGAGACCGGGTCGGTACTTGTAGGCGGAATACCCGCGCTCGCGGAGCGCCTCGGCCTGCTCGACGTAGCCCTCCGGCTCCATGTACATCCCGGCGCTCGCGTAGAGTTCGAGCGGGGCGGGGTCGACGTCGTCGCCCGCGAGCAACTCGTAGACCGGTGCGCCGAGCTCCTTCCCGCGCAGGTCGTGGTAGGCGACGTCGAGGACGCCGAGCGCCTCCGAGGCGAGTTTCGTCGGGAGGTCGAGGCCGGCGACGGCGTCGCGGAGGTCGGACGGGCCCTCGACGGTCAGGCCCGCGAGCGCGTCCTCGACGCGAGTCTCGAGGAGGTCGGCGAGGTCGTCGTGGCTCGTTCCCTCGAAGTACTCGCGCATCGCGGAGCTCGTCGCGGCGGCGGGCGCGTACCCCACCATCCCGTCCGCCGTTTCGACGGCGGCGAGGACGAAGTCGCGCTTGTGGAGGCGACGGCGACCACCGTAGAACTCCCGGACTTGCGGGGGGTCGATGGGCGAGGAGAGCGTGTGCACAGTGACGTCTACGAATCGCATACGTGTGTCGTCGGTACGCGTGGTGCTTAGTCTTTTCCGAGACCCCCGCCGCGCACCCGAAGCTATATACGCGTCTCGCGCGCGGCCTGTGGTAGTCCGATGGAGATAGTCGACGTCGAGACGATACGCTACAGTCGCACGAAACGCCGGCGGAGCGACGAGAAGGGCCACACGCATCCGGGACCGGAGCGCGAGGCGACGGGGACGCTGACGCACGTCGCCGTGGAGGGCGGCCCGGACGGCTACTGCCCGGGCGGCGACGAGCGCGCGGTCGAGATCGCGAAGCGCCACCTCGTCGGCGAGGACCCGCTCTATCGCGAGGAGCTCTGGAACCGGCTCTATCGCACCCAGCGCCTCCACGGCGGGACGCTCCACGACAAGGCGGTCTGCCGCCTCGACATGGCGCTCTGGGACGTCGCCGGGAAGGTCGCGGGGCTTCCGGTCTACAAGCTCCTCGGCGCGACGCGTGACCGCGTGCCCGTCTACGCGAGCACGATGGTGGGTGACGACGACCCCGACGGCCTCGGGACGCCCGAGGCGTACGCGTCGTTCGCGTCGGACCTCGTCTCGCGGGGGTTCGAAGCCATCAAACTCCACAGTTGGATGCCGCCGTACGACGCGTCGCCGGCGCGCGTCATCGAGATGTGCCGGCGGGTGCGCGAGGAAGTCGGGCGGGACGTGGACCTGATGCTCGACTCGCATCACTACTACGCGCGGACGGAGGCGAAGCGCATCGGTGACGCGCTCGCCGACCTCGACTTCCGGTGGTTCGAGGAGCCGATGGACGAGCACTCCATGTCCTCCTACGAGTGGCTGACGAGCGAGGTGGACGTCCCCGTCATCGGCCCGGAGACGGCGGAGGGGAAGATGCAGACGCGCGCGGAGTGGGCGAAGCGCGGCGTCGCGGACGTCGGACGCGTCGGCGTGACGGACGTCGGCGGCATCACGCCCGCGAAGAAGACGGCGAGCCTCTACGAGTCGTTCGGGATGGAGTGCGAGAGCCACGGCGACAACGTCGGGAACCTCCACTTGCTCTGCTCGATGGCGTTCCCGGGGCGCTACCACGAGTACGGCCTCCTCCACCCGAGTTACGACTACGAGGCGAACGACGACCCGGCGGTGGTGAACACCCCCCACCCCGAGGACGGCTACATCGAGGTGCCGGACGGCCCGGGTCTCGGTCTCGAGTACGACTGGGACTACGTCGAGGCCAACCGGACGAACTAGTCGAGGAGCGCCTCGAGTTCGGTGGCGACGTTCTCGCCCATCCGTATCATCGCGTCGTCGCCGGGATGGACGAGGTCGAGCGTGAGACCCTGCAGGCGGTCGAGGACGTCCGGGCCCTCGAGGAGGTGGACGTTCTCGTGCTCGCAGTCGGCGACCACCGCGCGGAGGGCCTCGCGGAACGCCTCGCAGCGCCCCTCGGGGTCGGAGCCCTCGCAGACGTCGCGGGCGTTCGGGTAGACGGTGATGGGCACCACCGGTTTCTCGGGGTTCGCGCTCGCGACGGCGTTCACCATGTAGTCGGCGCGCTCGCGGAACTCCTCGACGGAGAAGTACTTCACCATGTTGACCGAAATCGCGAGCGTCGCGACGTCCCAGTCGTCGCGCTCGGCGATGTGGTCGGCGATGGCCGCGTCGCAGAACGCGGTGCCGCACGACCCGAGGTTGATAGGGTCGGCGCGGAGGCGCGTCGCGGCCTGCGAGACGTACGTGAGGTGCTCGGCGAGCGGCGCTTCGCCCTCCGTGATGGACGTGCCGTAGGCGAGGTAGCGCCGGTCGGGGAGTTCGGCGTCGCGGGGTGGGCGGCGCGCGCCGTCGGCGCCGTGGTAGAAGACGTGGCCGCCGCGGTGCTCGCCGGGGAGGCGGAGGCGACACACCTCCGGGGCGTAGTCGAGACCGTCGCGGTGCTCGTCGCGGATGCGCCCGAGTTTCTCGGGGAACTCGACGGCGACCGTCGTCGGTTCCGCGCCGACTTCGACGGCCTGCTCGCTCTGGAACGGGCCCCAGAAGACCCGGACGGTGCTCTCGCGGACGTCCGTCGAGAGCGTGACTTCGACGGTCTCACCGGGGTCGGGAACGAAGCGGAGTTCGACGCCCGCCGGGTGGCACATCCGAGTTTGCGCGCCGTCGTTCAACTCGGTGCGGACGGCCTCGGGGGCGCGCTGGACGCGCCGGCCGTCGTGGTCGTCGACGTCGCGGAGTTCGGCGGCGTTGTGGAACTGGATGGAGTCGTGTCGCACGACTCGACCCACGGGAGCGACCGTGATATACGTTTACGTTCCACTCACTCGGGCGGCGGGCGGAGTGGCGCGCCGCTACCGGCGTCGGCCGGGCGTCTCGACGGTGCGCGCCTGCCGGCTGAGCCACGCGCGGGTCCCGCTCGACGGGACGCGCAGTCGCCGGCGGTTCACCGGGAGGTCGGGGTAGCCGCCGACCTCGCTCTGGCTGTCGATGAACGCGCCGTCGCCGTCGGCGACGTCCGCGAGGATGCGCCGGTCCTGTGGCGTTCGGTCGCCGGGGCGCGCGCCGGCGTTCGCGAGGTTGTGCTCGAGCGCCTCCGAGGCCGGAAGCGGGTCGACGTCGTCCGGCCAGAGCGGGCGTTCCTCGAGCGTTTCGACGCCGTCAGTGAGTGCGACGGCGTCGTCCGCGCGGTTGTCCTCGAGGTAGGCGTGTCCGTTCTCGACGGCGGCGTCCGCGGTGTCCGCGGCGTCGACGAAGGCGTTGCCGACTATCGTCGCGACCGTGGAGTCGCCCATGACGGCCGCATCGTCGAAGTGCGCGACGACGTTGTTCACGAGGACGTCGTGCGTCCCCTTCTTCATCCGGGGGTTGCGGTCGACGTTGTCCGACCAGACGTTCCCGAGGAGCGCGACGTTCTTCGCGCCGTTCCCGATGAGCGACCCCGTGGAGTGCTCGCCCTTGTGGTGGGTGGCGTTCGCGAGGCCCTCGGCGATGAGGCAGTTCGATATCGTCGTGTCGGTGGTGTCGTAGCCCGCAGAGAGGTTCTCGTCGACCGACCACGACACCGAGCAGTGGTCGATGACGTTGTTCGACGTCCCGTCCTCGGTGCGGAGGCCGTCCGGCTCCCAGCCGACGTCCGCGTTCGCGTCGCCGCCGCGGACACGGATGTGCTGGACGACGCAGTCGTCGGCGTTGATCGTGACGTCCCCGCGAACGAGCGTGATGCCGGGCGAGGGGGCGGTCTGTCCGGCGACGTAGAGTTCGTCGCTCGTGACGGTGAGGTGTTCGCGCTGGAGGTCGATGGTGCCGCTCGTCTCGAAGGCGACGATACGCGGGCCGTCGACACTGAGCGCCCGGGAGAGCTGCGCGAGCGTCGGTTCGGTGATGCGAATGACCGGGGTGTCGTCGTCGAGCCACGGCGCGACGCTCGCGAAGCCGTCACCGGGGGCGAAGCGCGAACGCGTGGACGGTCCGGCGTCCCGGTGGCGCTCCGAGGAGCCGCTGTTGGCAGGACTCGGCGTGCCGACGGCGTCGGTCGCGCCGTAGTTCGTGTCGCCGTCGCCGGCGTCGACGACGGCGCGGACCTGGTAGTACGTCCGCTTCTCGAGGCCGTCGACGCGCCGGTCGAACGACCCGGGCGCGTCGAGGGTGGTGGACGCCGTCGTCCGCCACTGTTCGGTCGGTACGCGGCGATACTGGAAGTAGCACTCGGCGCTCTCGGCACCGCCGAGGTCGGTGAGCGTCCCGCGAAGGCGCATCGAGCGGTGCGTGACGTCGCTCGCATCGCCCGTCCGGACGATGGGGACGGAGTCGGCGACGGAGACGCTTCCGGCGAGGTCGACGTCGCCGATGTCGGTGCCGGCGGACGGCGAGACGTCGGTCAGCCCGCGGAACTCGGCGGTACAGAGCGTCCCCTCGTTGTGGCTCGTGACCCCCAGGCCGAGCGTCACGTCGGCGCCCAGCTCGACGTCGTCCGCGGTGAGGCGGGCGACGCGCGTCCACGTCTCGCCGTCGGTAGACGCGTAGGCGCTGAACGCACCGTTGCGTCGTCGGAGGCGGAGCCACTCGGCGCTGTACGTGCCGCCGCTGACGTCGCTGCGGTCCTCGCCACCCGACGTCGTGCTCAGCGTCTCGGCGCCCGCCTCGGGCCGCCACTGGAGCGAGACGTCCCCACTGGGGTTGCGACGGACCATCACGGCCTTCGCGTCAGGGGCGAGCGAGTCGCGAACGAGGACGCCCGCCTTGGCGTACGCGGAGGTGTCGTCGAGCGACGTGTTCCGGACGGAAACGTCGAAGTCGCCGCTGTGGTGGTCGTAGTAGTAGAATCCCTCGTCGGCGCGCCCCCAGATGTCCGCGCCCGCACCGCGGAGAGTGACGACGGTCGCCGCTGCCGCGCGGTCGCTCGTGTAGGAGGCCGCCACGGCGCCGATGCTGCTCGCACCTATCGCACGGAGTACCGTGCGTCGATCTAGTTCCATTCTGAAACCCACCAGAACAAAAAAGAGATTGTATGATAAAATTTAATGAATTTTCTAGGAATATGGCGTGTCGCGCGCCGAGACGAACTACTCCGGCGGCGCGTCCCACGCCGCGCCGTCGTCCTCGGGCCGATAGCCGATGTCGGCACGCGCGCGTTCGATGTCGAACCACCGGTTCGCGTTGTCGCTGACGCCGTAGTAGACGCCGTGGTCGACGGTGTCGTCGTCGAGACAGCACGCGACCTGGTGGGCGAAGTCGCGTCGCGACTGCCACATCGCCTTCATGCGCCGAACCTTCGCCTCGTACTCGGCGCTCCCGCGCTCGACGTCGTCCTGCTCGACGGCGTGCTCGGCGTCGCCGTAGGGGTGGTCGTAGCCGGGGCCGTTGAGCGTGCAGATACGGAGCGCGTAGAACTGCTGAGGATAGTCGTGATTCTCGACGTAGTAGCGGCCGAGGTCCTCGCCGAAGCTCTTGGAGGCGCCGTAGAAGGAGTCGGGACGCACCGGGTCGGTGTGGTCGAGGAGGAGGTCGTGTGTCTGCTCGTAGAGCTCTGGCGCGAACTCCGACTCGTACATCCCCATCACGTGGTTCGTCGACGCGAACACGAACGACTCCACCTCGTGCTCGCGGGCGGCCTCGAGGGCGTTGTAGGCGCCGATGATGTTCGATTCGAGGATTTCTCTCCACGACCCGCCCGTCCCCGGATAGGCGGCGAGGTGGACGACGGCGTCCTGTCCCTCGAAGGCGGGCGCCATCGCCTCGTAGTCCGCGACGTCCGCGACGTGCGTGTCGAAGCCGCCGTAGGGGTCGTCGTCGGAGCGGTCCGAGCGGTTGAGGTAGGTGAGGTCGTAGCGCTCGTCGTTGTCGAGGTGGTCGATGAGCGCGGTGCCACAGCGGCCGTACGCCCCGGTCACGAGTACTCGCATGGCACGACGTACCGTGGGATGCGAGATAAAAGTATGGTTACGCACCGGGGTGAGTTTTATGCGACGAGGCGGCCAAACCCGAGTGATGAAGCAGTACGTCATCGAGCAGACCGAGGAGTTCGTCCCGCTCACCGACGACCACGCGGGGACGCCGTGGGCGGACGCCGAGTCGTTCGCGCTCGACGAGTTCGCGTG
Source organism: Halarchaeum sp. CBA1220 (assembly GCF_003721175.2). Taxonomy (GTDB): domain Archaea; phylum Halobacteriota; class Halobacteria; order Halobacteriales; family Halobacteriaceae; genus Halarchaeum; species Halarchaeum grantii. The sequence goes on along the minus strand of NZ_CP054708.1, from coordinate 29,826 downwards.
GCACGACGGGGGGCCGAAGCCGCTGACGACGGGGCGCGCGCTCTACGATTCGGAGGCGCTCTACCTCCACTTCGGCGTCACCGACCACGAGATTCACGCCGAGGTCACCGAGCTGAACGGCCCGACGTTCGAGGACAGCTCCGTGGAGTTCTTCGCGCGGCCGGCGCCGGCGAGCGAGAAGTACCTGAACTTCGAGGCGAACTGCTGCGGGCAGTTCAAACTCGGCTGGCAGGAGCCCGAGTACGCGGCGCGCGGGGTCGGCCGCGACCTCGTCTCGCCGGCGCTCGCCGAACGCATCACCGTCGAGACGTCCGAGGAGGGAGCGACGCGGGACCCGCGACCGGACGACGAGTCGTGGTGGCTGGCCGCGCGACTCCCCTTCGACGCCCTCTCGTCGTTCACCGGCCTCGACGTCGCGCCCTCGACGGGGACGACGTGGGCGGGCAACTTCTACCGGAGCGGCCTGCCGGACGCGCAGAAGGCGACGTGGAACCGCATCGAGGAGCCCGAACCGGTCTACCACTCACCGGAGTACTTCGGGCGGTTGCGCTTCGCCTGAGGGGACGGAAATCGCGGTGGCGACGTCGCCGGCACGGGAGGCGCGGGCGGCGAAGCGGTTTTGTCGCGGACGCGTGATGGGGCGAGTATGTGCGAGCGATTCACAGCGCAGAGTGCGGTCGTGACGGGCGGCGGGTCGGGGATCGGCGCGGCGTGCGCGCGCCGACTCGCCGCCGAGGGCGCGGCCGTCGCCGTCGTCGACTGGGACGATGAGGCGGCCGCTGAGACGGCGCGCGATATCGAGGACGAGCACGGCGTAGACGCGATAGCCGTCGAGGCGGACGTGAGCGACGAGGGAGCGGTCGCAGCGATGGCCGAGCGCGTCGCGGCGGCGTTCGGATCGGTGGACGTCCTCGTGAACAACGCGGGCATCCGCGTCGACCCGGGGCCGGTGACGGACGCCACCGAAGACGACTGGGACCGCATCCTCGGGGTGAACCTGAAGGGCGTCGCCTTCTCCAGCAAGCACGTCCTCCCGCTGATGGACGGCGGCGCGGTGGTGAACGTCTCGTCGGTGAACGCGACGCTCGGCCGCGAGGCGTGGGGACAGTACGACGCGGCGAAGGGCGGCGTCCTCTCGCTGACGCGCGACATGGCGTGCGATCACGCCGCGGACGGCGTGCGCGTGAACGCCGTCGCGCCGGGGTGGGTGATAACTGAGTACCACCTGCGGGACGTCGAGGACCCGGCGGCGTATCGGGAGGCGAAGACGACGCGTGGCGGGAGCGAGGCGGGCGTCCTGCGGCGGGCCGCCGAGCCGTCCGAGGTGGCGTCCGTCGTCGCCTTCCTCGCGTCGGCGGACGCCTCCTTCGTCACCGGGGTGACGCTCCCCGTGGACGGCGGGAAGTCACTCGGCGCACCCTGACTCGTTCTCGCGAGAGGAACGAATCGGGCGTCGCGGTCGACGGCGGCGACGGCCGCGCTACCGCCGAAATCCGCCCATACGCACAGTCATTTACACCAGTATTGCTGTAACGAATTCGGGGTATCGGGCCGACTCCCGTTCTCCCCACGAGAACCCCTCTGGGGGAGGTGGTGCAGGTGAGGCGACACGTTCGGCGTGAGCGGGTACAGATCGGGGGTGTCGAAGCGAGGGACGCAGAATTGGTTCTCGGAAGGAGAACGTGAACGTCTGGCCGATGCTCGGCGACCCGGCGGTGCGGAAGAACGAGCGTGGACGGTTCAGGTGACGACGCGCTCGATGTCGGCGTCGAGACGGTCGTACAGTTCCTCGGCGCGGCGTTCGTCGGACGTGGAGAGCGGACAGATCGGCTCGCGGACGTTCCCGCCGTGGAGACCCGCGAGTTCGAGGCCCTTCTTGACGGCAGAGACGCTGATCGCGCCCTGTATCTGGTTGTCGTCACCGGATTCGTCGCGGAAGCGCTGATAGGGCAGGCAGACGTTCCGAATCTCGCGAGCGCGCGCCCACTCCCCCGCCGAGAGCGCGTCGAAGAGTTCGAGGCCGACCTCGGGGCGGAAGTTGCTGACGCCGGCGGAGAACCCCTCCACGCCCTCCGCCCAGAAGGAGACGGCGTAGGGTTCCGCGAGCCCGTCTACCCACACGACGTCGTCCGCGCCGGCGGAGACGCCCGCACCGAGCTTCACGGCGTCCTGCAGAGCGTACTTGATGCCGACGACACCGTCGACGCGCGTGAGGTCAGCGAGGTAGTCGACGGAGGGGTCGAAGCCCCGAACGTACGGGACGAGCGGCGTGTCGGTCGCGGCGTCGAGTTTTCGGTAGTACTCGAGGAGGCCGCGCTCGTGGAGGTAGGTGAAGTCCGGCGGCATGATCATCATCGCGTCGACGCCGATGCGGTCGTAGGCCTCGATGAGTTCGACGGCGTTGTCCGTGCTTCCACCGACGCCGGCGAGCACGCACGCGTCCGACGGGAGCGCGTTCACGCTCGTCTCCGTCACGTCGATGCGCTCCTGCTGGGAGAGCGAGTGGTACTCGCTGATGTTCGCGGCGGCGAGGAACGTCTCGATGCCCTGCGAGTGGAGGTCGCGCGCGTTCGCTTCGATCTTCGCGTGCTCGATGTCGAGGTCGTCGTCGAACGGTGTGAGGAGTCCGGCGGCGACGCCACGGAGCCGGTTCCGGACACCGTCGGCTGACAATGGCATACATTCGAATAACCGTGAGACTGCTTAAACCCATCGGCGTTAGCGTGCCACACGGCAACGGATGCGTTCCCGGCGGGACAGAGAGGGCGGAATCGGACCCGTCGCAATCGACCATCACAATCAATATATACTGTGATGGTGTACCATGCTATCATGAGTTCCGTGCAGGAGACCCGTGACTCCGCAAGCCCACTCGACCGGTCCGTTCTCCGGACAGTCCGACACTCCGTGCTGTTACTGCTCGCCGTCGTCGGCCTCGTCGAGATACTGCTCGGCTACGCCATCAACACCGGCCCGTGGGCGGCCATCGTCGCCGTCTGGGGGGCCGGCCTCGTCGTCGTCGGTGTCGTCGGCCACACCTTCGTCTGGTGGAAGCGCCAGTAGCTCTCCTCCGCTCAGTTCCCCACGAACGCCGCGCACGTCGGACGCGGAATCGAGCACGCCGTGCCCGTCCGTTCGAGCGCACCCGACTCCTCATCCACCGAGAAGGCGACGAGCGTGTCGCTATCGCGGTTCTCAGCGAGCAACAGCGACCCCGTCGGGTCGAGCACGATGTCGCGCGGCTTCACGCCGTCCGTCGAGACCGTCGTCAGTAGCTCGAGCGCGTCCGGGTCGCGGGCGTCGATGACCGAGACGACGTCGTGGCCCCGAATCGACGCGTACACCCACCGCCCCGACGGATGAACGTGGACGTCCGCGCCCTTGGTCGTAGCGGCGTCCACACCGGCGGGAAGCGTCCGAACGTGGGCGCGCGCGGAGAGCCGACCGCGACCGTCGACCGCGAGCGCGGTGAGCGTCGCCTCGAGTTCGTTCACGACGTACGCCGTCTCGCCGTCCGGCGCGAACGCGAGGTGGCGCGGCCCCGACCCGTCCGGGAGGACGGCGTCCGCCTCGGGCACCGGAACGAGCGTCCCGTTCGGGCCGTCGACGCGGTACGCGACGACGCGGTCCGTCCCGAGGTCGGGCGCGTAGACGAACGCACCGCTCGGCGACGGGACGACGGAGTGCGGGTGCGGGGCGTCCTGTCGACCGTCGACGACGCCGGAGCCCTCGTGCTCGACGACCGCCGTCGGCGCACCGGGCCGGCCGTCGTCGGCGAGCGGACACATCGCGACCGTCCCGGCGTCGTAGTTCGCGGCGTAGACGAAGCGGCCGGCGGGGTCGACGCTCACGTAACACGGCCCCGCGCCGCCGCTGTCGGCGTCGGAAAGCCGTGTGAGCGCGCCCGCGTCGTGGTCGACGTCGAATGCGGCGACGCGGCCGCCCGCGTCGCGGTTCGCCGCGTACAGCGTCGAGCCGTCCGGGTGCGCGGCGAGGTAGGTGGGTCGCGCCACCGCGAGGGCGTCGGTTCGGCGAAGGTCGCCGGACTCCGTCTCGACGCGGACGCCGTAGACGCCGGCGTCTTCGCTGTCGGTCGAGCAGACGAACGCGAGGTGTTCGGCCATACGGAGACGGCGCACCGCGAGACAATAAATCAGCGGGGGTGTCAGTCGTCGCTCGGCGCGCTCTCGGGACCCGGCGAGTCGATGGCGTCGTCGAGGTCGTCGTCCGTGATCGGCTCGCTCTGCCAGTACTCGTGGTCCGCCTGCGTGCGGAAGCAGGTCGCGCGGTGGGACGCCTCACCGGAGGCCTCGTACGCCGGCGGCGTCTGCTGCGTGCACACCTCGCGCGCCTCCGGACAGCGCGTGTGGTAGCGACAGCCGCTCGGCGGGTCCGTCGGGTCCGGGATGTCGATCTTCCGAATCGGCGGCTCCGTCGACCCCCGGTCCGCGTCGAGTTCGGGCGTCGCCCACCGGAGCGCCTGCGTGTAGGGGTGCTGGGGGTCGTTGATTATCTGTTCGGGCGGGCCGACCTCGACGAGCTCGCCGAGGTAGACGACGCCGATGCGTCCGCCGGTCTTGCGCGCGATGTAGCGGGCGTTCGATAGGTCGTGGCTGACGAAGAGGTAGGAGGTGTCGAAGGTGTCCTGCAGGCGGATGAGGAGATCCATCATCTCGACGCGCAGGCTCACGTCGAGCGCGCTCACGGGTTCGTCCGCGAGGATGAGTTCGGGGTTCATCAGCATCGCGCGGATGAGCGCGACGCGCTGTTGCTCGCCGCCGGAGAGCTGGTGGGGGTAGCGCTCGATGTAGTCCTCCGGTGGCGTCATGCCGACGTGCGACAGCAAGCTGAGGATGCGCTGCGTGCGGTCGTTCCCGTCGAGGTCGGCGTTCCAGCGGCGAAGCGGCTCCTCGAGTGACGCCTTCACGCGCCGGTGCGGGTTGAGCGAGCTCCCCGGGTCCTGGTGGACGATCTGGAGCGAGCGCCGAATCGTCCCCCAGTCGACGTCGCCGCTCCCCCGACCGTCGTGGACGTCCCAGATGTCCTCGCCCCGGTACTTCACGGAGCCGCCCGTGGGCTCTTGGAGGCCGACGGCGGTCTTCCCGAGCGTCGTCTTCCCACAGCCGGACTCGCCGACGAGGACGACCGCGTCGTTCTCGTAGACGTCGAGGCTGACGCCGTCGACGGCGCGCACCACGTCGGGGTCGGAGAAGAAGTCGAGGAATCCCGACTCCGTCTCGAAGTGGACCTCGACGTCCTCGAGGGAGACGACGGGGTCGTCCGAGTTCTGGTCGGCCGTCGTCGCGAGCGCGGTGTCGTCGTAGTCGTCGATGTCCGCGTCGACCATCGGGATGGCCTCCTCGGCGTCCTCCCAGTGGTGGCAGTGGACGTGGTGGTCCGAGTCGACCGCGTAGGCGCTCGGGTCGGTCTGCTCGCACTGCTCGTCCGCGAGCGGACAGCGCGGGTGGAACGAACAGCCGGACGGGACGTTCACGGGGTCGGGCGCGCTCCCCTCGACGGGGCGCATCGCCTCGATCGGCGACTCGAGGTTCGGCGTCGACTTCAGGAGGAGGCGCGTGTACGGGTGGGTCGCGTGCTCCAGGATCTCCTCGGTCGGCCCGATCTCCGCGAACTCGAAGGCGTAGAGGACGCCGACGCGGCTCGCGACGTCCGCGACGAGCGGGAGGTCGTGCGTGATGAAGACGATAGTCAGATCGTACTGCTCCTTGAGGTCCTGGAGGAGCGCGATGATGGAGCGCTGCATCAGGAGGTCGAGCGCGGCCGTCGGCTCGTCCATCACGAGCACCTCGGGTTCGAGGATGAGCGAGAGCGCGATGAGCGCGCGCTGCTTCATCCCACCGGAGAGCTCGTGCGGGTAGGCGTCGAGGACGCGCTCCGGGTCGAGGTAGAGGTCACGCAGGATACCGCGAGCGCGCTCCATGCCGTCGTCGACGTTGTAGTCGTGCGAACTCAGCGTCTCGACGAAGTGCGTCTCGATCTTCCGAACGGGATTGAACGAGCTCATCGCGCCCTGGAAGACCATGGAGACCTCCTCCCAGCGGAACTCCTTGAGCTCCTGCTTGGAGAGGTTGAGGACGTCGATGGGCTCGCCGTCCTCGGGGCGGTACGTGATTTCGCCGTCGATGAGGCCAGGCTCCGGGATGGCGTCCAGCATCGCGGACGCGAACATCGACTTCCCGCTCCCGGATTCACCGACGACGCCGAGCACTTCGTTGCGCTGGATGTCTATCGAGACGTCGTCGAGAACGCGCGACTCGCCGCGCTCCATGTCGAAGGAGACGGAGGCGTTCCGGACTTCGAGTATCGGGTCGGTACCGGCCGGGGTTCGAGTGTACTGTGTTTCGGAGACGGTCATGGATTCAGACACCACCGTGGTCGCTGCTCAGGTCGTCGCCCGCGTCAGTGCGCTTCTCGTGGCGAGCGCGGACGCGCGGGTTGAAGACGCGGTCGAGGGACTGTCCGAGGAGGATGAGGCCGATGGAGAGGAAGACGATGGCGCCCATCGGCACGAGGAACCAGTGGAGCGCGCCCGGCTGGTAGTACGCGCCGGACGTGTACGCGAGGTTCAGGACGACACCCCAGTTCAGGTTGCTGAACGGGAGGATACCGAGGTAGTAGAGCGCCGCCGCCTCGAAGATGACGCGGCGCGCGGCGTTCGTGAGGTTGATGACGACGAACGGCATCAGGTGCGGGACGATTTCCTTGAAGACGATGCGGTTCGTCGAGAGCCCCATCGCCTGCGAGGCCTCGACGAAGGACTCCTGGCGAAGCGTCAGCACCTGTGAGCGAATCGAGCGCGCGAGGCCGCCCCACGACGCCGTGCAGAGGAGGATGCCGACGACGAACGGGTTGCCGCCGATGGGGAGGAGGAGCGCGAGCACCATCACGAGCGGGAAGCCCGGGATGTTGATGAAGACGTCCGTGATGGAGCTGAGGACGGTGTCGGTCATCCCGCCCTTGTAGCCGGCGATGGCGCCGACGGTCGTGCCGAGGGTGATGGTGAAGAGCGCGCCGGCGGTTATCATCTTCAGTATCGTCGTCGTCGAGTAGACGGTCTGTGCGAAGAGGTCGCGGCCCATCGAGTCCGTACCGAGCGGGAACTCGAGGCTCTCGAAGGGCTGGACGAGCGCGGGGCCGTCGGTGACGGCGGTCGGTTCGATGACGTGCGGGCCGACGATACCCATGACGAGGTAGATGAGGACGATGGTGAAGCCGATGCGCGCGCGCCAGTCGCGCCAGACGATGGCGACCGGGGCCCGAACGTAGCTGTCGAAGAGCTTCCAGAGGCGGTCCTGTCGGCTCTCCTTCGTCTGCGAGACCACCTCGAACGGCGAGGAGGCCTCCCCGCCATCGGTGACGGCGGTGGTGGCGTCGTCGGGCTGGTCGTCGGTGGGGTTCGAGTCAGTCATGGGTTGTGTGCTCCGTGTGAGTCGTCGAGGGTCGAGTCGGGAACCGAGGCGGTCACTGGTCCTCACCTCCCGCACGCGGGTCGATGAGCGAGTAGGTCAGGTCGGCGAACAGGAGGGCGATGACGACGGCGGCCGTGATGAGGAGGAAGCCCCCCATCATGAGCGGGTAGTCGCGCTGGTAGATCGCGGACAGGAGGTAGAACCCGAGGCCGCGATACTGGAAGACCTGCTCGAGGACGGCGGAGCCGCCGAACATCTCACCGATGCTGATGAGGAGCGTCGTGTACATCGGGAGGACGGCGTTTCGCGCGACGTACTGCGTCGATATCGTGACGTCGGAGAGCCCGCGGAGGCGGGCGACGCGGAGATAGTCGGAGCCAAGGACGCGGATGGAGTTCCCGCGCATCCCGAGCGAGGCGATGCCGGAGGCGACCAGCATCGAGACGATCGGGAGCGTCGCGTGCTCGACGATGCCGACGATGTACGGGAGGTTGAATCCGGGTGCGAGGCCGGTCGGTTCACGCCCACCCACCGGGAAGATTTGCCACCGGTAGGAGAGGAAGATGAGGAGGAGGATGGCGAGGACGTAGAACGGGATCGACCCCATGAGGATAGCCCACGAGGTCAGCCCGACGTCGAGCTTCCCACCCTCCCAGTACGCCATGAGCGCGCCGACGGAGATGCCGATGAAGAAGCTGAGGAACACCGACCAGCTCAGCACGAACAGCGTCCACGGAAGCGCGCTCGCGAGGACGTCAGCGACCGGCTGCTGGTAGTACGTCGAGATGCCGAGGTTCCCCTGCGCGAGGTTCACGAAGTACTCGACGTACGCGACCGGGATCGGTTTCGTCGGGTCGATACTCAATCGGAGCTGCACGAGTTCGCGCGCGCGAACCGGATTCACTCCTTGCTGTTCGAGTCTCCTGATCATCGCCCCCATCGGGTTGCCCGGCATGAGCCGCGCCAGGACGAACGAGAGGGATGTGACAGCCCAGATGGTGAACAGGGACTGTCCGAACCGGCGTGCGCGCCATCCTAGTGATACCATGACACAGTCGTATACGGTGTTCGAGAAGGTACATTATTAATGTGTCGCATTTCGCGGACGGCGGTCAGTCGAACGGGTCCCAGCCCGTGTAGAGGACGAGGACGCCCGCGACGAACGTGAGCACGATCGGGGCGAGAGTGAGTTGCGCGACGATGTACGAGGACGTCCCGGGCTCGATGTACTGGAACGAGAACGCGAGAAGCAACGCGAAGAGGATGTCGACGGCGATTATCGTTCGCGACGCAGTCTGAAGCAGACCCATGAGAGAAGCGAACACACCATGAGGTAATAAATACCCCGTTCGGGCGAGTGACGGTGGACTAGCAGGGAGCGGGTCGACGGACGGCCGGCCTCACTTCTTGCTGAGACCTCCCATCTTCGGCGCGACGTAGACGGCGTCGTCGACGCCGTTCTTGATGCCGTCGCGAACCGACATGTCCCAGTTCGCGCCGTCGTACGCGCCGGCGTCCGGTTGGTAGAGCACCTCGATCTCGGGGAGCGTCTGGTTCCACCACCACATCAGCTCCTTGTGGTACTGCGGGTCGCTCGTGGACTGCCACTGAAGGATGTGCTCGCGGACGTTGATCTCCTTCGTGCCGCTGGAGCCGCTCGGGTCGCCGACCGGCATCGGGATCTCCGCGTTCGGGTTGAAGTGCGTGATGGACTGGATCCACTCGGCGAGCAGGCCGACGGACCAGAGGGCCGTGATGCCGTTCGCGGAAGAGCCGTCCGGCATGATGTCGAAGTCGCCGTTCTTGCGGCGCTGGTCGAACGTCGCGTCGTCGACCTGCTGCTGCTCGACGGCGATACCGAACTCCTTCAGGCACTGCTTGAGCACCTGAATCTGCTGGGCCTTCGCACCGTTCATGATGCTGATCTGGAAGCGCTCGCCGCTCGGGGTGTACCACTGCCCGCCTTCGAGCGAGTAGCCCTCGGCCTCGAGCAGTTGGGTGGCGCGCTCGGTGTCGTTCTGGCCGTAGAGGGTGAAGTCCTCCACCCACTCGGTCGCGTCGACTTCGCCCTCTTCGAGGACCTTCCCGGGGACGCGGCACGGCGCCCACTCGAAGATGCGCTGGACGCCCTGGAGGAGGGGCTTGACGCGCTGGCGGTCGTAGACGTGCGCGACGGCCTTGCGCACGTTGTTGTTGTTCATCGGCGACTCGTTGTCGACGTTGTAGCCGCAGTTGAACGTGATGAGCTTGTTCGAGGAGCGCCCCTCTCGGTAGAGCGTCGTCTCGGCGGGGAGTTGGCTCCGCAGGCTCTCCTTCACCGGGAAGCCGCTGAACGCGCCGTCGACGAGGTTGTTCGCGTACGGCTGGAAGGGCTTGTTCTGCGTGAACTCCTTGAGGACGAACTGGTCGAAGTTGATCTGGTCGGCGTTCGGGTGGTCCTCGTACTTCGTCATCACGATGCGGTCGTCGCCGACCTCGGAGATCTGGAAGGGGCCGTTGCCGATCCACTCCTCGTCGGAGTTGATCATGGGGTAGGTCGCAGACGTGATCTCCTCGACGACGGACATCTTCTCCTCGCCGCTGTTGTCTCGGAGCCGCTGGTGCCAGTCGCTCCACTTGTCGTCGTCGTGCTTGGTGAACACGCCGCGAGCGAGGTTGCCGTTGTAGATGCCGATGGTGTTCTGAACGGCGAAGATCTCGGAGAGCGGCTGGTTGAGTTCGATACGTGCGTGGAAGTCGTCGGTGGCTTCCACCGAGCTGATGAGCGGGTCCGACTCGGAGTCCCCGGCGGCGATGATCTCGTTCTCGATCTGCTGTTGCATCACCCAGTCCTGGGCGACGAACTGGTCGCCGTTGTGCCACGTCCACTCGTCGCTGAAGGTGACTTCGAGCGTCGAGTCGCCCGTCATCTCCCACGACTGAGCCATCAGTGCGTACGCCTCGTTCTTCGTCGGGCTGTAGACGGCGGGTCGGTCGAAGACGCATGCGCCGGGGTGCCAACAGCCGGACTGCGTCGGGTTCCACGGGTTGAAGTGACGTTCCGTCGGGAGGGCACCGCTCGTGAGCGGGTCGAAGAGTCGGAAGCTCGTCGTGTCGGCGTTCCCGCCACCGCCGCTGCTGGTCGTGGCGCCGCCACCGCTACTGGTCACCGGGTCGCTGTTCCCGCCACAGCCGGCGAGGAGCGTGGCGCCGCCTGCGGCGCCGTACTTGAGGAACGACCGTCGACTACTCACGCGGTCCCGCCAGTTGCTACCTTCTGGCATACTACCCGTGTTATCGGTAGGGGGATAAATAGTTAATCATTTTTCAGACCCTATTCAGGAGGTGACCCCAATATTGATTACGGCGCGGGTACCCGTAGAGCGCATGTCTCGATTCGAGGCAGTACGCTCGGTTTCGACGCCCCCGGAGTGGGCGGTATCGCAACGCCGGCTGTTCGACGTCTCGACGGAGGCCGTCGAGGACTTCGTCGAGCACTACTTCGACGAGGACGGCGATCCCCTCTGGCCGCCCGAGGACTACGTCGGCCTCGACGGCTCCGACGACATCATCGAGGGCTTCTACAACTGGCCGCTCGTCTACGCGATGGGCGGCGACGACCGCCTCCTCGAGTACGCCACGGAGAAGTACGAGGCCGCCATCGACGTGCTCTCCGAGACCGAGACCCCGTACGGCCACCCGATGTACGTCGACGAGTTCGACCAGTGTCGCGACTGGTTCCACCTCGGCGAGGGCAACCTCTACACGTACAACATGGGCCTCGCCGACCCCGGCGACGACACCGTCGTCGAGCGGGCCGAGCGCTTCGCCTCCCTCTACTTCGGCGATTCGGAGACGGGCAACTACGACGCCGAGAAGCGCCTCGTTCGCGGCCCGCAGAACGGGAGCATGGGCCCGGATTTCTGCGACTTCGAGAAGTACGAGCACCACGGCTACGGCGCCGACTACCGTTGGTATCGCCACAGCCTCCCGTGGCGCGACATCGAGGAGTTCGACGAGGCCGCTGACCTCCACGACCCCGCGAACGAGGAGCGTCTCTTCGAGGTGCTGAACGAGCGGTGTTCGACGGGCGACATCCCGCTCAACCTCAACGTCACGAGCCTGATGACGAACGCCTACCTCCACACGGGCGACGAGGAGTACCGCGAGTGGGTGTTCGACTATATCGAGGCGTGGCGCGAGCGCACCGCCGAGAACGGCGGCATAATCCCGGACAACGTCTCGCGCGACGGCGAGATCGGCGGCGTCGCCGGGCAGTGGTACGGCGGCTACTACGGGTGGTCGTGGGGCGGCTGGCACTACATCGGCATCGGGCCGACCGTCGCCGCCGAGAACGCCGTCCTCCTCGACGGCGACCGGGAGTACCTCGACTTCCCGCGCTCGCAGCTCGACATCCTGATGGAGAACGGTATCGAGGTGAGTTCGGACGCCGTCCACGACACCCTCCACATCCCCCACAAGTACGGCGATCCGGGGAACTACCACTACAACGCCTCGGGCGTCCTCCGCGAGGACGACGGCGAGGTGAAGTACGAGGACGGCTGGTACGAGTTCCAGACACACAAAGACGACCCGTACGCGATCCACCTCTGGTACATGTCCCAGTCCGAGGCGGACCGCGAGCGGGTGCGCTCGCTGCGCGACTGGGGGAAGCAGGACTGGCGGCGCGTCGACCCGCGCGCGAAGACGAAGCACGCCGACGGGCAGGAGTACGCGTGGCTGGCGTATCTCGACGGCGACTTCGAGGACTACCCCGAGCGCATCATGGACGCGAGTCACGCGCAGGTCCAGGAGCGCCGCGCGCTGATGCGCGAGGAGGGGTTCGCGCCCGAGGACCCCGACGAGGACTACCTCCGCGACCGGAACCCGGTCTGCGAGAAGGGGCTCCTCCAGTTGACGATGGGCGCGCCCCAGCCGGTCTACTACGGCGGCCTCGTGATGGCGCAGGTCCGCCATTTCGACGTCGGCGAGGGGCGCCCGGGCCTCCCCGAGGGCGTCGCGGCGCTCGTCGAGGACGTCACGCCGGACGGCATCGAGCTGACGCTCGTGAACGTCGGCGGACGGGACCGCGAGATGATCGTGCAGGCGGGCGCGTACGGCGAGCACGAGTTCGGCACGGTGCGCGACGACGACGGCCGCGAGGTCGAGGTGGATGGGAGCGAACTCGAGGTGTCGATTCCGAGCGGGACGCGCCTCTCGCTCTCCGCCGAGATGGAGCGCTTCGTCAACGACCCGTCCTACGAGCAGCCGGCGGCACTGGAGTAACCCCGATACCGTTCTCCCTGCGGGAACGTCTTCTCGCGGCGTCCGCGACACGGACGCGGGCGTCGCGGTCGGAGTCGGAAGACGGTCCGATTCGTTTCCCCCACGCGAACGAAGTGGGTGACGGCGTTACACAACTATCGACGTAAAGGACAGGAGAATGCGCGTGCGATGCCGTCCAGTGACCCGATATGCGGCCGTTCTCGCCGGGAGCGGGTGACCGTCGGTCGCTCCCGGTCGGGCACAAACAGTTCTCGCGGTGAGAACGAGTTCGAAGGCGCCCGGGCGCCGACATCGTTTTGTGCGTCGTCAGCGAGGGGACGGTGTGACTCACCGACTCGGACTCATCGGTATCGGCTCGGTCGCGGACACGCACGCTCGCGGCGTCGCGCCGCTCGACGGCGTCTCGCTCGTCGCGGCGTCGTGTCGCACCCGCTCGCGCGGCGAGGCCTTCGCCGGGACGTACGACTGCGCGTGGTACGCCGACTACGAGCGCATGCTCGCCGACGCCGACCTCGACGCCGTGCTCGTCTGCACGCCCTCGGGCGCGCACCTCGACCCGGTGCGCGCCGCCGCGGACGCCGGCGTGCACGTCCTCTGCGAGAAACCCCTCGAGATAACGACCGCGCGCGTCGACGAGATGATCGCGGCCTGCGAGGACGCGGGCGTCCGCCTCGGCGGCGTCTTCCAGAACCGCTATCGCCCCACCGTCCGCGCACTCCACGAGGCCGCCGCGTCCGGGCGTTTCGGGCCGCTCGCCGCCGTGAACGCCTACGTGCCGTCGTGGCGCGACGACGACTACTACCGGGGGAGCTGGCACGGCACCCGCGACCTCGACGGAGGCGGCGCGCTCATCAACCAGACCATCCACAGCGTCGACGTCGCGCAGTGGATTGCGGGCGCGGCCGCCGGCGTCGACCCGTCCGTGAACCCCGTCGCGTCGGTGTTCGCGGAGACGGCGCGACGCGCGCACGACGGGAGCGACGTCGAAGTCGAGGACACCGCCGTCCTCACGCTCCGCTACCGGGACGGGACGCTCGGGCAGGTGTTCGCGGCGACTTCGGCGTACCCGGGGATGGACAGGCGGATACAGGTCGGCGGGCGCGACGGGAGCGCGGAGCTCGTCGAGGGCGAGCGCGAGACGTGGTCGTTCCGCGAGGACGGCGCGGGCGACGCCGTCGCGTCGGACGACGTCTCCGAGTACGGTCGGAACGTCGAGGCGTTCTGCGACGCCGTGGCGGGCGGCGACCCCTACGAGCTCGACGCGCGCGAGGCCCGGAAGGCCGTCGAAATCGTCGAGGCGGCCTACGAGTCCGCGGCCAGCGGCGAGCGCGTCGAGCTCGACGCGAGCGAATAGCCGCGACGCCAACAGTTTTGCCGCTCGCGTGTGCGTGGTGTGAGCATGCATCAACTAACGCCGGAGACGAGAGACATCGGACGCGGAGACGGCCTGCGGATCGGCTACGTCGGCGGCGGGAGTCGGGGGTGGGCGCGCACGCTCATCAACGACCTCGCGCAGTGCGCCGACCTCAGTGGAACGGTCGCGCTCTACGACGTCGACACCGAGGCCGCCGAACTGAACGCGGCGCTCGGTGAGCACGTGATGGAACGCGACGACGCCGTCGGCAACTGGGCGTTCGAAGTCCACGAGGAGATGGCGGACGCGCTCGCGGGCGCGGACGTCGTCGTCTGCTCGACGCAGGACCCGCCCGAGGAGACGTTCGTCAACGACATCGACCTCCCGAAGGAGTACGGCGTCCACCAGACCGTCGCGGACACCGTTGGGCCGGGCGGCGTGATGCGCTCGCTGCGCTCCGTCCCGCAGTACCGCGAGATCGCGGCGACGGTGCGCGAGGAGTGTCCGGACGCGTGGGTGCTCAACTACACGAACCCGATGACGGTCTGCACGCGGACGCTCTACGAGGAGTACCCCGGCATCGACGCCATCGGCCTCTGCCACGAGGTGTTCAAGACGCAGTCACTGTTCGCCGACGTCGCCGAGGAGCGCATCGAGGGGGCCGCCGACGTCTCGCGCGAGGAGATCGACGTGAACGTGAAGGGCGTCAACCACTTCACGTGGGTGGACGAGGCGCGCTGGCGCGGCCACGACCTCTACGAGTACCTCGACGACGAACTCGCGGCGCGCGGGCCGCTCCCGGCCTTCGAGCGCGGCGCGCTCGAGGGGGAGTCCTACTGGGCGAACCACTATCAGGTGGCGTTCGACCTCTACGAGACGTTCGGACTGCTCGGCGCTGCGGGCGACCGGCACCTCGCGGAGTTCGTGCCGTGGTATCTCGACGGCGTCGAGGAGGCGGCGGACGTCGAGCGGTGGGGCATCCGCCTCACGCCGAGTTCGGCGCGCGTCTCGGACGACGCGGACCCGGCCGCCGACGTCGAGCGGATCCTCGACGGCGAGGAGACCTTCGAGTTCTACGAGTCCGGCGAGGAGTTCGTGGACATCGTGCGCGCGCTCGTCGGCATCGAGCCGCTGAAGACGCACCTCAACTACCCGAACGAGGGCCAGATTCCGGACCTCGAGCGCGGCGCGGTCGTGGAGACGAACGCGCTCGTGACCGGCGACGACGTCTCGCCCGTCGCGGCCGGCGGCTTCCCCGACCCCGTTCGGACGCTCGTCGAGCGCACCGTGACGAATCAGGAGACGCTGGTCGAGGCGGGGTTCGCAGGCGACCTCGACCTCGCGTTCCGGGCGTTCCGCGACGACCCGCTCGTCACGCTCGACCCGGCCGACGCCCGCGCGCTCTTCCGCGACCTCGTCGCGGCCGAGCGCGACTACCTCGGTGCCTACGACCTCGACGGTGCGGCCGTGCTCGCGGAGTGAGTGTGACGCAAAGAGCTATCCGGGTACCGGACGACGCGCGAGTATGACGAGCGCACTCGGCGGCTACGGCGACTGGGCGCGCGAGCGACTCGCCGACCCGCGACCGCTCTCGTTTCGCCACGAGCGCTGGAGCGACGCGGACCTCGAGGCGTGGCGCGAGCGAGCGCGCGAGCGCCTCACCGCCAGCCTCGCGCCCCCCGCGACGGGCGGGACGCCGGACGTCACCGTCCACGAGGCGCACGACGTCGAGGGCGTCCGCGTCGAACGCCAGTCGTGGCAGCTCCCGTACGGCCCGCGCACCGAGGCGTACTTCCTCCGGCCGGCGGACGCGTCGGGGCCGCTCCCGGGCGTTCTCGCCTGTCACGACCACGGTGGCGACAAGTACCACGGGAAGGGGAAAATCGTCCGCGCGCCGGGGACGGAGACCGACTACCTCGCGTCGTATCGCGAGGCGGGCTACGACGGCCACGCGTGGGCGAACCGGCTCGCGGCACGCGGCTACGCCGTCCTCGTCCCCGACGGGTTCTCCTTCGGAAGTCGGCGCTTCGACCCGGCCGAAACCGTCGGCGTCGAGGGCGTCCCGAACCCCGGGTCGGACGCCAAAGCGAGCGATATCGAGGCGTACAACGACTGGGCGGGCGGCCACGAGTCGACGGCGGCGAAGGCGTGTCTCTGCGCGGGGACGACGCTCCCCGGCGTCGCGCTCGCGGACGACCGCGTGTCCCTGTCCGTCCTCTGTGCGCGCCCGGACGTGGACGCCGAGCGCGTCGGCGTCACCGGACACTCCGGGGGCGGGTTGCGCACCGCGTACCTCGGCGCGCTCTCCGACCGGGTGCGCTGTGCGGTCGTCTGCTGCATGCTGACGACGTGGCGGGACTTCGTGGCGTACGGCGCGCCGCGACACACGTGGCTCGTCTACCCGTCGCTGCTCGCGCGACACCTCGACTATCCGGACGTCCTCGCGATGCGCGCGCCGGCGGCGACGAGCGTCCTCGTACGCGACGACGACCGGCTGTTCTCGCGCGACGCCGTCGCGGCGGCGAGCGAGCGCCTCGAAGCGGCCTTCGAGAAGGCGGGCGGGCGCGAGGCGCTCCGCGTCGAGCGCTACCCGGGCGGCCACGGCTTCGGCGACGCGATGCAGCGCGAGGCGTTCGCACGCTTTGAGGCGGTGCTTCGCGACGCCTAGATTTATCGCCCTCGGCGTGGTCAGTCGGGACATGGACGTCCTCGTGACGGGGTCGTACGGGCGCTGCGGGAGCGCGCTCGCCGACCATCTCGGCGACGACGAGCGCTACGAGTGGACGTGGCTGGACCGCGACGCGCCGCCGGACGACTGGCCGAGCGACGCGACGATACGCGGCGACGTCGCGGACCGTGCCGCCGTGTCGGCGGCGATGGCGGGGCGTGACGCCGTCGTCCACCTCGCGGGCTACCCGAACCCGGACGGGTCGTGGGGCGAGGTCCTCGAGTCGAACGTCGTCGGCACCTACACCGTCCTCGACGCGGCGCGCGAGCACGAGGTGGAGACAGTGGTGTTCGCGTCGACGAACCACGTGATGGGGATGTACGAGTCGGAGTTCGCACCCGAGCTCTACGAGCCGACGCACGACCTCCTCCTCGACCACACCGACCCGGTGCGTCCCGACTCCTTCTACGGCGTCTCCAAGAGCTTCGGCGAGGACCTCGGCCGCTACTACGTCGAGAACCACGACTGTCCCCAGCAGTTCTACGCGCTCCGCATCGGGAACGTCCGCGCTCGCGGGGACGACCACCCGTACGCGGGCGCGGAAGCGGGCGTCGCCGACGGGCGCTTCGAGCGGGGGTCGCCCGCGTACGAGCGGACGGTCGCGCACATCGCGGCGATGTGGCACTCCCGGCGGGACTTCGCCCATCAGGTCGCGTGCTGTCTCGACGACGACACCGTCGAGCACGGCGTCTACACGGGACTGAGCGACAACGCGAACCGGTGGTTCAGCCTCGAACGCGCGCGGGCGGAACTCGGCTATCGGCCCGAGGACGACGGCGCGGCGTGGGACGCGCCACCGGAACGAGAGGTAGAGTAGCGACTCTATGTAACGATTGTAGGGGACCAATAAAACCGTTCGGGTGGGGCGCGCTCAGGCGGACGTCTCGTAGTACTCGCCGCTCTCGTCGTAGCGGGCGTCGAGGATGCGCTCGAACTGCGCGTCGGAGAGCGAGACGTCGACGGCGCCGAGGTTCTCGGCGAGCTGCTCGGTGGTGCGCGCGCCGACGATGGGGACGCAGGTGAAGGAGGGCTGGTCCATCAGCCAGCGCAGCGACACCTGCGCGGGCGTCGCGCCCTCCTCGTCGGCGACCGCCTTCACGGCGTCGAGGACGTGCCAGCCGCGCTCGGAGACGTAGTAGTCGGAGAAGACGTCGTCGAGTTGGCCGCGCGAGCCCTCGGGCGCCGCGACGTCGTAGGTGTCCTCGCCGGCGCGCTCGTACTTCCCGGTGAGGAAGCCGCCCGCGAGCGGGGAGTACGGACAGACCGCGAGGTCCTGGTCCGCGCACACCTCGAGGTAGTCGGAGACGTCGCGCTGGTAGGCCGCGTGGAAGAGCGGCTGCGTCACGTCGAAGCGCTGGAGGCCCTCGGTATCGGCCTTCCAGAGCGCCTTCGTGAGCTTCCAGGACGCCATCGTCGAGGCGCCGAGGTAGTTGACCTTGCCCTCCTCGACGAGCGCCGTGAGGGTCTCGAGGGTCTCTGTGATGGGGGTGTCGTCGTCCCAGCGGTGGATGTAGTAGACGTCGAGGTAGTCCGTGCCGAGGCGGTCGAGCGTCCCCTCGATCTCGGCGCGGATCGTCTTCCGCGAGAGGTTCTCCTGGAAGCGCGACTCCTGCGTCCAGTAGACCTTCGAGGCGAGCACGTAGTCCTCCCTGTCCCTGTCGGCGAGCCAGTCGCCGATCCACTCCTCGCTCTTCCCGTCGCCGTAGCCGTTCGCGGTGTCGATGAAGTTCCCGCCCGCGTCCGCGAACGCGTCGAGGAGGTCGTGTGCGTCCTCCTTCTCCGTCTCGACGACGCCGTTCGACTCCTTGCCGAAGCGCCACGTCCCCAGACAGAGCTGCGAGACGTCCACGCCGGTCGCGCCGAGTTTCGTGTACTCCATGGGCGAGTTGTCACCGCCTGCGACAGTCAATCCATCGGTTCACCGACGGAGCGGGGAGCGAGGAAGGGTTTTAGTCGTGGTGGTGCGACGGTGACACATGACACGGTTCGGCTACTTCGCGTCGCTCGAGGAGTTCTCGCCGGCGGCGTGTCTCGAGCAGGTCACGCTCGCGGAGGAGGCGGGGTTCGAGACCGTCTGGGTCAACGACCACTTTCACCCGTGGTTCGACCACCTCGCCGACGGGAGCGAGGCCCACGGCGGGAACTGCTGGTCGTGGCTCCCCGCCGCGCTCGAACGCACCGACGACGTCGAAATCGGCACCGGCGTCACCGCCATCCTCGAGCGCTACCACCCCGCGAACGTCGCCCACCAGCTCGCGACGCTCTGCGAGCTCTACCCGGAGCGGGTCTTCCTCGGCCTCGGGACGGGCGAAGCGCTCAACGAGCGCCCGCTCGGCTACGAGCGCCCGGAGTACGGCGAGCGCGCCCGTCGCACGGCCGAGGCGATTCGCGTCGTCCGCGCGCTCTTCGAGGGGTCGTTCGTCGACTTCGACGGCGAGTTCTGGGAGCTCGACGGCGCGAACCTCTACACCGGCCCCGAGGAGGCCCCGCCGATTCACGTCGCCGGGAGCGGGCCGACGTCCGCGCGGCTGGCGGGCGACCTCGGCGACGGCTACGTCACCGTCTACGAGGACCCCGAGCGAGTCGAGTCGGAGCTGTTCCCGGCGGTCGAGCGCGGCGTCGCGAAATCGGCGCGCAACGGGACGCTCGACGACGTCGAGAAGACCGTCCACATACACGTCGCCTACGACGAGGACGAATCGCGCGCGCTCGAAGCCTGCGAGCCGTGGCGCTGTACGCTCCTCCCCATCGTCTTCGAGGCCGACGTCGCGGACCCCCGATACCTCCAGTCGCACGGCGAGAAAGTCAGCGAGCGCGCGATGCGCGACGCCTTCGTCGTCACGGACGACCCACAGGACCTCCTCGACGTCACGGAGACGTACGTAGACGCGGGCTTCGACCAGATCGTCTATCAGAGTTCGAGTCCCGACCAAGCGGCCTTCTGCGAGGTCGTCCGCGAGGAGGTGATGCCCTCGTTCTGAGGGCGCACGCCGCTCACTCGACGGGGAACGCCGAGCGGAACTCCGGTCGGCCGGTGACGCCGTCGGGGGCGTCGAAGCGGAAGAGCGCGCCCGCGCCGTCGCCCTCCGTCTCGCGCTCGCCGCCCGCGAGCGCCGTCGTCACGTAGACGTCGTCGTAGTCGGTGCCGCCGAAAGTGACGCAGGACACCTTCCGCGCGGGGAACTCGATGCGGCCGCGTTCCTCGCCGTCGGGCCCGTAGCGCGCGACGACGCCGCCGTTCCAGCGCGCCGACCAGAGGTCGCCGTCGGCGTCGACCGTCATGCCGTCGGGGACGCCCGCCTCCTCGGAGAGGTCGAGGACGGTGCGCCGGTCGGAGAGCGCGCCCGTCTGGCGGTCGTAGTCGTAGCGGTAGACGGAGTGGGCCTCGGACTCGGTGAGATAGAGGTGCTCGTGGTCGAGCGTGAACCCCATGCCGTTCGGGATGTCGTAGCCGTAGTCGTCGGCCTCGGTCACCGTGCCGTCCGGGTCGAGGCGGTAGAGGCGGCCGAGTTCGTCGTCGGTCGGCATCGTCCCGGCGTAGACGCGGCCCTCGGGGTCGGCGATGACGTCGTTGAAGCGCGTGTGCGTCGCGGACTCGACGACGGTCACGGGTTCGAGTCGGCCGTCGACGAACCGGTCCACGCGGCCCGCGCCGCGAAAACAGAGCAGCGAGCCGTCCTCCTGGATCGTGAACCCGCCGAGCGCGACGTCGTCGTCGAGGACGCGCTCGTGGTCGTCGCGCGCGGGGTCGTAGCGGTAGAGGCGGCCGTTCGGGATGTCCGTCCAGTAGAGGCGTTCCTCGTCGGGGTGCCAGAGCGGTCCCTCGCCGGTGTGACAGCGCGTGTCGGCGACGCGCTCGATGTCGACGTGCATGCGTCGCCCTACCGCCGACCGCCACATAAAGAGTCGGTCGACGGGACGGGCGCGCTACCAGTACCGCTCGACGACCGCGTCCGCGTGCGCGAGCGTCTCGTAGGAGTCCGGGCGCTCCTCGGCCTCGTAGATGAGCCACGAGAACCCGTGCTCGCGACAGGCCTCCACGACGGCGGCGATGTCGATGTCGCCGTCGCCGACCTCGACGGTCCCGGGTTCGCCCGCGACGTAGTCCTTCAGGTGGACCTGGTCGATGCGGTCGGCGTGCGCGTCGAGGAAGGCGAGCGGGTCGCCGCCGCCCGCGCCGATCCACCCGAGGTCCGGCTGGAGGCCGACGACGTCGGTGACGTCCGCGAGGTAGTCGAGTGCGTGTCGGCCGTCCACCTCGACGAGCTCCTGGTCGTGGTTGTGGTAGTGGAGCGTGAGGCCGTGCTCGTCGAGGGCGCGCGCGGCGGCGTCGAGGCGCTCGCCCGTGGCTTCGACGGCGTCGGCGGACGCGAAGTGCTCGGGGTCGAGCCACGGGACGGCGACGTCCGTACAGCCGAGCGCGCGGTACGTCTCCGCGACGCCGGCGGGGTCGGCCTCGATATCGTCGAGCGCGACGTGGGCACCGGCGGCATCGAGGCCGGCGGCGTCGAGCGCGTCCGTGAGCGCCGCGACGCTCGCCCCGTCGAGTCCCGCGAACTCCACGCCCTCGAAGCCGGTTTCGCCGACGCGCTCGACGACGGTCGGGAGGGGGTCGTCGACCGCGTGCAGACTGTACAGTTGGAAGCCGACGTTCGTCATGGGCCGGTATCGACGGAGCGGCGTAATAAGTGCGGTGGTGCGACCGACGCCGTCGCGACCGCCGGTGTGGCCGGCGACGCGCAGGGATACGGGCGACGCGTGGCCGGAGGCGAAACCACCAAGGGGACGGCCGCAGAACGGTCGAGCGTAGTGTGTACTTTAGTTCTCGATAGGCGGAGTGTGGGCGATGACTGACGTCCTCGTCGTCGGCGGAACCGGCCTCATCAGCACCGGCGTCGTCCGGGGGCTCGTCGCGGCCGGCCACGACGTCACGGCGTTCACGCGCGGGGAGCGCGACGCCGAGGTGCCCCCGTCGGTCGCACACGAGACCGGCGACCGGAACGACGACGCGCGCCTCGCGGAACTCGCCGCCGACGTCGCCCCGGACGTCGTCATCGACATGGTCTGCTTCACGCCCGAGCAGGCCGAGGCGGCCGTCGAGGCGTTCGGCGGCGAGATAACGCAGTACGTCTTCTGCTCGACGGTAGACGTCTACGCGCGCCCGCCCGAACGCAACCCCGTCACGGAGGACGCCCAGCGCCACGACGCCGACCACCACGTGAGCGACTACGGCCTGGACAAGACGCGCGCCGAGGACGTCTTCTTCGACGCCCACGACGACGACGCGTTCGCGACGACGGTCCTGCGGCCGTGGGACACCTACGGCGAGGGCGCCCCGCTCAATCACACCCTCGGCAACGGCACCTACTACGTCGACCGCCTGCGCGCGGGGAAACCCATTGTCGTCCACGGCGACGGCACCGGCCTCATGTCGGCGTGCCACCGCGACGACGTCGCGCGCGGCTTCGTCGGCGCCGTCGCGAACGAGGCCGCGTACGGCGAGGCGTACAACGTCACGGGCGACGAGTGCATCACGTGGAACCAGTACCACCGGCGGGTCGCGGCGGGCATCGGCGCGCCCGAGCCCGAGCTCGTTCACGTGCCGACGGACGTGCTCGTCGACGTCGCGCCAGAGCGCACGGGGATGCTCCGCGATCACTTCCAGTTCTCGACGCTCTACGACAACACGAAGGCGAAACGCGACCTCGGCTTCGCGTACACCGTCCCCCTCGAGGAGGGCGCGCGGCGGACGGTCGAGTCCCTCGAGGAGGTGGGGCGCATCGCGGAGTGGGAGAGCGAGCCGTTCGACGACCGACTCGTCGCGGCGTGGCGGGACGCGACGGCGGACGTCCGCGAGGAGCTCGCTTAGTCGTCGGCGACGGCGAATGACCGGCCGCCGTCGGCGTCGCAGTCGTGCTCGAAGAAGACGTCGAGGTCGTCGAACTCGGTCTCACAGACCGCACACCGGAGGTCGCCGACGGTCGCGGTCGCCATCAGGCGACCACCTCCCCAGGCGCGGAACACCGATAGCCTCGATGGCGTGTCGGCGCGGCGGCCGGAACCGTGGACCCGGCCCGACCGCGAGGGGTGGTGTCCGCGCGACGCGTGGTGTCGACGGGTGAGGACGACGACGTCACGACTGCTGCTTGCGCGCGAATCCATGTAAGTTTATCCCACGGGTTCCCTACCACTCGGCGACGCTGCCGTCGTCGTGGCGCCAGACCGGGTTGTGCCAATTCACCTCCTGCTCGGCCATCTCGCGCACGTGCGCCTCGTCGATCTCCACCCCGAGCCCCGGCGATTCCGGGATGTCCACGTACCCTCCCTCGTAGTCGAACACCGACGGGTCCACCAGGTAGTCGAGGACGTCGCTCGTCTCGTTGTAGTGGATGTCCAGGCTCTGCTCCTGAATCAGCGCCGCGTGCGACGTCGCGTCCACCTGAATGCACGACGCCAGCGCGATCGGGCCGAGCGGACAGTGGGGCGCCATCGCCACGTCGTACGCTTCCGCCATGTCCGCGATCTTCTTCACCTCGCTGATGCCGCCCGCGTGCGAGAGGTCCGGCTGAATCAGGTCCACGACGCCCTGCTCGAACACCTCCTTGAAGTCCCATCGGGAGAACATCCGCTCGCCCGTGGCAATCGGGACGGTCGTCGTCTCCGCGATACCCGGCAGCGCCTCGTTGTGCTCCGGCAGCACCGGCTCCTCGATGAAGAACGGCTCGTACGGCTCCAACGCGCGCCCCAGCCGCTTCGCCATCGTCTTCGACACCCGCCCGTGGAAGTCCACCCCGATGTCCACCTCGTCGCCGACGGCGTCCCGAACCTCGGCGAGGCGCTCGACGGCCTGCTGGACCGCCGCCGGGCTGTCGATGTGCTCCATCTCTGCGGTCCCGTTCATCTTCAGCGCCGTGAACCCCGCTTCGACCTTCTCCGCGGCGGCCTCGCCGACGTCGGCGGGTCGGTCGCCACCGATCCACTGGTAGACGCGAACCCTATCGCGGACCTTCCCGCCGAGGAGTTCGTGGACGGGCGCGCCGTACTGCTTGCCCTTGATGTCCCAGAGTGCCTGGTCGATGCCCGCGATGGCGCTCATCAGCACGGGCCCGCCACGGTAGAACCCGCCGCGATACATCGTCTCCCAGTGGTCGGCGATCCGCGACGGGTCCTTCCCGAGCAGGTAGGTGTCCATCAGCTCCTCGACGGCCGTCCGCACCGTCTTCGCGCGCCCCTCCACCACGGGTTCGCCCCACCCGACGACGCCGTCCGACGTCTCCACCTTCAGGAACAGCCAGCGTGGCGGTACCTCGAACAGCTCGTAGTCGACGATTTCCATGGCGGCGCTTGACTCACCGGGCGCTTAAGCGTTGGTCATCCCGACCACGTCATGCAGACAGTGTAGTAATACTGTTCAGTAATATTGTTTGGAAATACTGATTGTGTTGGGTGTCGCCATCAGACGCCCGGCCGGCGAGGCGGGCCGGCACCGACGTGACGACGTCCGGCGACGCCGAGGACGCGTGCAGACCGTCGGTGAGCGGCCGTCACGCCCCACGGCGCGTGCGGCCGCCGGGTCCGGGGCGCGATGGCGCACTCGGGCGGGCGGTCGCGAGCGTTTAACCCGACGGCGACCGAGGGAGGGCGTATGCACGCACGTGAGGACCCGGAGACGCGGTTTCGCTTCGACTACCGGCCGGCGGCGATACGGTACGGTCAGGACGAGGTGAGAGAGCTCGGCGACGAGCTCGCCCGCCTCGGCGTCTCGAACGCGCTCGTCGTCGCGGGGACGACGACGGGGACGACGCCCGCCGTGATCGACCCCGTTCGGGAGGGCGCGGGGGAGCGCCTCGGCGGGGTGTTCGCGGAGACCACGCCGGAGAAGCGCCTCGACACCGCGCTCGCGGGCGCGGCGCGCTACGACGACCGGGGCTGTGACGGCATCGTCGCGCTCGGCGGCGGGTCGAGCCTCGACGTCGCGGCGGCGATTCGCGCGCTCGTCGCACACGACGAACGGGAGGAGGCGGTCGCGGCGTTCGCCGACACCGGGCGCCTGCCCGTCCCCAAGGGCCTCCCGCCGCTCGTGGTGGTGCCGACGACGCTCGCGGGCGCGGACCTCTCGCTCGGGGCGGGCCTCACGGCGACGCCCGCGAACGGCCACGTCGAGACGCCGGTCGACGGCGGCCTCTCCGCGCCGGGGTTGATGCCGGACGCGGCCGTCTACGACCCCGAGCTGGTCGCGACCACACCCACGAGGGTGCTCTGTGCGTCCGCGATGAACGGCTTCGACAAGGGCGTCGAGTCGCTCTACGCGCGGACGGCGACGCCGATCACGGACGGGACGGCCGCTCGCGGCCTCGCGTTGCTCCGGGACGCGCTCCCGACGCTTCGCGGCGACGACCCCGACTACGGCCGGGCGCTCAGGGGGACGATTCTCGTCCAGTACGGGGTCGCGCGCCCGGACGGGTCGACGCTCGCGCTGATTCACGCGTTCGGGCACGGTCTCACCGCGCACGCGCCGATGCAGCAGGGCGTCGCGCACGGGGCCGTCGCGCCGCACGCGCTCGCGCACCTCTTCGCGGAGGTGGACGGGCGACGCGAGTTGCTCGCGGACGCGCTGGGCGTCGATGCCGACGACCCGGCCGAGGGCGTCGTGGCGGCGGTGGCGAGCGTGCGGGACGCGCTCGGACTGCCGGCGCGACTGCGCGACGTCGACGGCGTCGAACGGGCGGCCCTCCCGGATATCGCGGCGACGACGGCGGCCGACGCGCTGGTCGAGAACGTCCCCGCCGGGGTCGCGGTCGACGCGGACGCGCTCGAAGGCGTCCTCGACGCGGCGTGGTGAGCGAGCTTAACCGTTGGCTACCGGGCGAGAATCCGTGACGCGAACGTGTCCGCCGCCCCGGCCGAGGGGGGAGAGGGGGGAAGTGGCCGAGGCGCACCGTGGCCATCGGGGCCACGATACAGTGGAGGCGGCGTACCGGCAAAGGGTGAGTCCCTAACTATGTAGACTCGGCGAGGAGGCAGTCGTCGACGTACCGGTGGAGTTCGGCGCGGGCGGCGGCGGCGACGTCGCTGTCGGTGGTCACGCGGTCGAACATCGCCCCGGAGAGCACGGTGGCGAGGAAGCTCGCGACCTGCTCGGGGTCGACGTCGCGGAAGGCGCCGGTCTCGACGCCGTCGGCGACGATGTCGGCGAGGTGCTCGTGGAAGCGCTCCTGCGTGCGGGTGAACTGCTCGCGGTAGGCCTCGTCGTGGGCGGCCTGTGCGCGCAGTTCGACGAGCGCCCGCAGGAAGTCGGGGTTGCGCTCCTCACCGGGCACCGGGATGGTGTGGTCAAGGAAGTCCCGGAGACGCGTCTCCGGGTCGGCCGCGCCGTCGGCGGGGGCTTCGCGCTCCTCGAAGCGTTCGAGCATATATCCCAAGAACTCGAGGAGGAGGTCGTCCTTCCCCTCGTAGTGGTGATAGAGCAGCGACTTCGACTTCGGGAACTCCTCGCCGATGCGCTGGATGGTGAGGTCGGCGTAGCCGTGCTTGCAGAGCGCGTCGTACGTGGCCCGCATGATGGCGGTTCGGGTGTCCGCTGGCTCCTCAGGGAAGGGGCCGTCGTCGTCCATGTCGGGAGGGTTGCGGGTCACGGCAGTTAGCTACTTCCCTCGACGGTCGCGTCCGACCCGGCGCGGGCGGCGTCGTCCTCGCGGGCGCGCCACGCGTCGAGGCAGTACCGACACCACGTGCGGTGGGCGGGCGGGTAGACGGCGAGCGACTTGGCGCGGAAGTCGCCGCCGACGGAGCAGCGCGGACGGGTCGTCTCGCCCCCGTCCTCGGCTCCGGGGAGGTGGAGCCGTGGTTTGCCGGTAGTGGAGACGAGGACGGTGTCGGCGTCCGGGTGGGCGTTCGAACCCTCGAGGGAGGCGTCAGCGGGGGCGGTGGCGTCAGTCATCGGTGGGGGTGGCGTCGCCGGCGTTCGCGGGTGAGTGAGCGTTCGACCACCACGTGTTGACTGAACGTTCACTCAGCAATAAGCGTTTCGTGAGAGCGGCGCGAGCGCCCCCCAGGCTTTACCCGCCGCCGCGCCACTCCCGAGTATGGACACGAAGAACTTCCTCTTCTGCTCGCTCGACGCCGCGCTCATCACGGACCTCGCGTGGCAGGTCCACCGGGAGGGCCACAGCGTCAAGTACTACATCGAGGCCGAGAGCGACCAGGAGATCGGGGACGGGTTCGTCCCGAAGACCGACGACTGGGAGAGCGAGGTCGAGTGGGCGGACGTCATCGTCTTCGACGACATCTGGGTCGGCGCCGACATCGGCACCGGCGCGCTCGCACAGGACCTCCGCGAGCGAGGGAAGGCCGTCGTCGGGGGCACCCCGAACACCGACCACCTGGAGGAGGACCGCGGCTACGCCATGGAGGTGCTCGAAGAGCACGGCGTCAACACCGTCGAGCACCACATCTTCCACGACTTCGACGAGGGCGTCCAGTTCGTGCAGGAGAACCCCGCGCCCTACGTCATCAAACCCCTCGGCGAGGTGCAGAACGTCAAGCGCCTCCTCTACGTCGGCAACGAGGACGACGGCAGCGACGTCGTGGACGTCCTCCGCGCGTACAAGAAGGCGTGGGGCCACCGCATGAAGGGATTCCAGCTCCAGCGGAAGGTCGAGGGCGTCGAGGTCGCCATCTGCGGGTTCTTCGACGGCGAGCAGTTCATCGACGACGTCAACTTCAACTTCGAGCACAAGAAGCTGTTCCCGGGGAACATCGGCCCGTCCACCGGTGAGATGGGGACGAGCATGTTCTGGGGCGGCCGGAACAAGCTCTTCGAGGAGACGCTCGGGAAACTCGAGGGCTGGCTCGCCAACGAGGGATACGTCGGAAGCATCGACGTCAACTGCATCGTCAACGAGACGGGCATCTACCCGCTGGAGTTCACGCCGCGCTTCGGCTACCCGACCATCGCCCTCCAGGAGGAGTCCATCGAGTCGAGCACGGGGGCGTTCTTCTACGACCTCGCGCACGGCAACGACCCCGACCTGCAGGTACACAACGGCTACCAGATCGGCGTCCGCATCGTCCTCCCGCCGTTCCCGTTCGACGACGAGAAGACCTACGACGAGAACTCGCGGAACGCCGCCGTCGTCTTCGACACCGACTCGCGCGAGGGCATCCACCTAGAGGACGCGAAGCAGGTCGACGGCCAGTGGCGGGTCGCCGGCGAGGCCGGCATGCCGCTCGTCGTCACCGGGAAGGGCGAGACGATGCAGGCCGCGCGCGAGCAGGCCTACGACCGCATCGACGACATCGTGATGCCGAACATGTACTACCGCGACGACATCGGCGAGCGCTGGACCGAGGGCGACGGCGACCGCCTGCAGGCGTGGGGCTACCTCGGACCGCAGTCGTAGCCGACGCTCGCGGCACGGGGCGCGGCGTCGGCAGAGGGAGGCGGTCGGGACGCTACGCTCGCCGGAGCGTCACGGCGAAGACGGCCCCGGTCGGGTCGTTGGCGCCGGCCGTGATGTCGCCGCCGAAGGCATCGACGAACTTCTTCACGAGGTAGAGGCCGAGGCCGTTCCCCCGGCTCTCGGCGCCCTGTTCGCCGCGCTCGAACAGCGTCTCGGCGCAGTCGGGCGGGATACCGGGGCCGTCGTCGGCGACGCTGACGGTGACGGTGTCGGGCGTGCGGTCGACGCTGACGGTGACGTGCGGTTCGCTCGCGGGGTTGTGCACGACGGCGTTCTGGAGGAGGTTGTAGAAGACCGTCCCGAGCATCGGGGTCGCCTCGACGGCGATGTCGGCGTCGAGGTCCGGACCGCTGACGACGGCGTCGGGGTGCTCGCGGCGGACGGCCTCGGCTTCGCGCTCGAGCGTCTCCGCGAGCGGGACGGGTTCGGTGACGACCTGCCCGCGAACGACGGCGTCCGCCATTCCGTCGGCGGTCTCGATGGTGCGGATGATGTCGTCGACGGCGTCGGTGATGCGGTCGTAGGTCGGACGCTCGTCGGGGTCGGCGTTCTCGCGGAGGTGGTCGGCCCAGCCCCCGATGATCGTGGCGCGGTTCCGGATGTCGTGTCGGAGGACGCGACAGAGGAGCGCGAGGTCCTCGACGCGCGGGTCGTCCTGCTCGCGGAGGACGGCGCAGACGGGACGCGGGGGGTCGTCATCGACCGGCGTGAAGCGCGCGTCCAGGGTACGGTCGGCGAGGGAGAGCCGGGCGCGGGCGTCGTCTCGCTGGCCGACGCGGACGGCGGTGAGCGCGTCGCGATACGCCCGCGTTCCACCGTCGGCGTCGTCGAAGGCGTCGTCGAGGAGCGCGTCGGGGAGTTCGTCGTGCGCGGCGGCGTTCGCGTCGCTGACGTCACCATCGGTGTCGTAGACGAGGACGGCGTCGCGCGTCCGCTCGAGAACGTCACTCGCTCCCGGAACGGTGTGCTCGACGCCCATGTATGAGAAGTAACACACCGGACACGTACTTATTCCTGTCGGTAAGATATAATTTTCAGGTGGGATGACCGGGAAAGGGCCGACGGGAGCGCTTCGGCCCCGCCGAGCGCCGCCAGCGAAACCGAAGACATATAGCCACAACTCACGCGGTTTCCGACGATGCAATACGGGCTGGTCGGCCTCTGGTGGCTGGTCTTCGCCGCGCTCCTCCTCGTCGGCGTCCCGCTGGCGGCCCGCCTCTACCCGGGCGCACCCGAGCGCAGCGTCGCCGTCGCGCTCCCGCTCGCGCTCGTCGCGCTCCTGCTCGGCACCTACTGGGTCGGCCAACTCGCGTTCGGGCCGCCCGCCGTCGCGCTCGTCGCCCTCGCGCTCGTCGGCCTCTCCGCGTACGCCGCGTCCCGCGAGGGGTTCTCGTTCCCGAGACGCCGATACGCGGAGTCGCTCGTCGTCTTCACGCTCGCGTTCGGGTTGCTGCTCGCGATTCGCGCCGTCGACGCCGGCGCCGTGCCGGGCGCGGGCGAGAAGTTCCTCGACTTCGGCCTCCTGCAGGCGCTCCTCCGCGCGCCCGCGCTCCCGCCCGAGGACTTCTGGTTCGCCGGCCACCACGT